>NZ_JBJOSA010000014.1:0-95024 GCF_045897515.1 Rossellomorea oryzaecorticis
CTCACTATAACTCTAAAAAGAAAAATAGTGGGTAAAGTCATCCGTCGATGACTTTACCCACTAATCTTAGTATGTTTATTTTAGGATAAATACTTGGATATATTCCCATACTAGTAAAAAAACTGAGGTACTGCGATGGTTGAGAAATATGATAAAGTTCATGACGAGCTGCAGAGGGCGGTAAATTTAAATATTGACTATTGGTTGAAATACAATTTCCTTTCACTGAAGTGGTGGATCATAATTGTTTTAATGATTCTTCTCTGGGTGCTGCTGTTGAAATTGGTGGATCGCCGGCAGCTTCCGAGGATATTGTTCCTGGGTCTGGTATGGATCATGGCAGCGGCGAACTTGGACGGGTTTGGGTATGAACTGGGTTATTGGGGCTATCCGACCGAGCTTTTGCCCATTTATCCGAAAGCCTATTTATTTGATTATGCGTTGATACCGGTCACTTATATGTTAATTTATTATTATTTTCCCAAAGGAAAAGCATTTTTTATTGCAAATTTAGTTTTGGCCGGTGGAGCTTCATTCATCAGCGAACCGTTTTTCAGGTGGCTCGATTATTATAAGGCGTATCAATGGGAACCATGGTGGTCGTTTGTTATATATTTTGTCCTTTCCTATATCATACGCTGGTTTGTAGAAAAAGTATTTAAGGTTCTTCCCGAGAATTGAAAATTGTGTTAACTTTATATTATTGAAGGTTAACGCAAAAGGGGAGAACAATCATGAATGGGGAAAAATTAAGAGTGATCATACAGTGCAGCATCTTTGCTGCGATAACGGGGATTTTTGCGCAGATAGAAATACCGCTCCCGCTCGTTCCAATCAGCGGGCAGACACTGGCGGTCGGACTGACGGCAACGATTCTGGGAAGCAGATACGGAGCTTTCGCCATGATTGGATATGCATTGCTTGGAGCGGTAGGGGTGCCGGTCTTTGCAGGATTCAGCGGGGGTGCCCAGGTGTTGGTGGGACCAACCGGGGGCTACATATTCGGGTTTATCGCGGCGGCATTCATTACAGGCTTGATCCTTGAGAAGACAAAGTTCAATCTTACAATGGCAATGGTGGCGAATACGGCGGGGATGGTCGTCACCCTTCTGATCGGGACCATTCAATTGAAATACGTGGCAGATTTAAGCTGGACACAGGCGATGGCGGCAGGAGTGTATCCGTTCATCGTGGTCGGATTGATCAAGGCATTCCTGGCCAGCTGGATAGGGATTACCGTTCGAAAGCGGCTGATTCAGGCAAGATTGATACACAATCGTGCAGATGCTGCGGCATGAATCAGCCGGGTCTCCTGAAAATGGAGATCCGGCTGTTTTTTTGGGAACATTAAAATTTATACATCATCCAGAACCCGATATCCTCAAATCCGATATTTTTATAAATCCTGCCCGCTTCGGGATTATCGTAAAAAAGGCAGAGCTCCTTGCCTTCTTGGAGAACATCACGGCATAATTTTGTCATGCACTCGGTCGCATATCCTTTTTTCTTATAATCTGGATGAGTGCAGACGGCCACGATCATCGCCGAGGAGCTGTTCTCCGCAGTAGTGGAAGCGGAAGATACAAAGATGCCGTCTCTTTCGATATAGTAGCTGCGCGCGACCCCTTTTTCCATCCCGTGTTTTCTTTTCTCGACAGTGAAACTTCCGCCGCTGAACTCCGGGATGCTGTTCAGGAGCTCAACCAATTTTGGCAATGCCTCAATGGAGGCTTTTTCAACATGATGAAGCTCTCCTTCTGATAATGACTCCGAATTATCCAGTTTGGCATAGTACATCTGTCTTTTGGATTGGAATTCCCTTGATAGAAAAGGTTCGACTTTCGACGTTACGGCCTTTAACCCGGACATGATGGAAAAGTCCTCGCAGCTGTTGATGATGGCTGCAAACCCTTCCGCATCGAATTCCCCCGGAGAGTATGGAATAAAATTCTCTCTATATTTAAGAAGGACCCCTCTCAGATTCCCGTATTCGTCAAAATCTCCCCAGATTTTCTGAAAGTCCTGTTCGTAACCGAAAGCTTCGATGTCACCGATGATAAACAAGTTCTCTGCAGGCTCTTTTTGAATTAACTGCTGGCATTGCCTGTCATCCTCCTGTGTCAATACTCTGATCATTTCCCCAAACCCCTTTATAAGTTTTAATTGATATATTACCAAAATTTATAATATTTAGTAAAGAGAATTTTTACTAAATTTCCTGTTTTGTTTTAAAAAATGAATTTTAGGGAAAGTTAGCATCAATACATGATTTATCATCAGTAAATGAGTGAGCACTAATTCATCATGAAGGAGGCGTTATAGATGTTGTGGACCATTATCGGGATCCTTGTTGTCCTTTGGCTGCTTGGACTGATATTCAAGATCGGCGGAGCCATCATCCATATTTTATTGGTCATTGCCGTAATCGTGTTCTTGTGGAATCTGATTACAGGCCGGAAGAAAGGTGTATAGCTTTGTTTTAAGGAAAGAGGAGGAATCCTCTTTTTTTATTTGGGGATGGGTTGGATTGGGGTGCTGGATGTGGTTATCGGCGCGGGCGGAATTTGTTGATTTACAGAGAATTGTCGGTAACCAGAAAAAACGATGATAAATCGGTTTTTTTGTTGATAATCAATCCGAGATTTTCGTTGATAAAAAACTAAATCGTTGATTACCGCCCATGCCTCCAGATGAGACAACCAAGAATTAAGATCATCCCCGCAAAACCCGCCCCAAAAATAAAAAAAGCCCAACACATTTGAAGTGCTGGACTCTTCTGCATGAATTATTTTACTGACGGACCGCCTTTTGCTTCGATTTCGGCTGGAACGTTAGTGAATTTCTTGAAGTTGTCGTTGAATTGGCTGGCAAGTTCGGTCGCTTTCGCTTTGTACGCTTTTTCATCCGACCATGTCTTAACCGGCTGCAGTACCTCATCCGGTACTCCAGGTACGTGTACAGGGATGTTCAGGCCGAAGATTTCGTCCTTTTCGGTTTCGACGTTCGTCAGTTCCCCTTCCAATGCTGCCTGCACCATCGCACGCGTGAATGAAAGCTTCATTCGGCTGCCGACGCCATATTCACCGCCGGTCCATCCAGTATTCACGAGATACACTTCTGCATTATGCTCATCGATTTTCTTTCCGAGCATTTCAGCATAACGAGTAGCTGCAAGCGGCAGGAATGGCGAACCGAAGCATGTTGAGAATGTTGCCTGCGGCGAAGTGATGCCGCGCTCGGTTCCAGCAAGCTTGGAAGTGTATCCGCTCAGGAAGTGGTACATTGCCTGTTCTTTTGTCAGTTTGCTGATCGGAGGCAGTACGCCGAATGCATCCGCAGTCAGGAATACGATTGTATTAGGGTGTCCGGCCACGCTTGGCTCCACGATATTTTCCATTGCCTGGAGCGGATAAGCGGCACGGGTATTTTCTGTTAAACTGTTATCCTCATAATCCGGAATGCGTGAATCGTCATCAAGCACGACATTCTCAAGGACTGATCCGAATCGGATGGCATCGAAGATTTGAGGCTCTTTTTCACGGGTCAGCCCGATGCATTTTGCATAGCAGCCGCCTTCGATATTGAATACGCCGTTCGGCGACCATCCGTGTTCGTCGTCTCCGATAAGACGGCGGTTGGGATCTGCCGATAAAGTCGTCTTCCCGGTTCCGGAAAGTCCGAAGAATAAGGCAACATCGCCTTCGCGGCCTACATTCGCCGAGCAGTGCATGGAAAGGATATCGGCTTCAGGGAGCATGTAGTTCATGACTGAGAAGATTGACTTTTTCATTTCTCCTGCATATTCAGTCCCGCCGATCAGGACGATGCGTTTTTCAAATGAAACAATGATGAATGTTTCCGAGTTGGTGCCGTCAACCGCGGGATCTGCTTTAAAGTTAGGGGCAGAAACGATCGTGAATTCGGAATTGTGAGAGATTAGCTCCTCCGCACTTGGACGGATGAAAAGCTGGTGCGCGAAAAGGTTATGCCACGCAAATTCATTGATCACCTGAATCGGCAGTCTATGTTTTGGATCTGCGCCTGCAAACCCGTTGAAGACGAATACTTCTTCTTTTTCTTTTAAGTATGCAAGGACTTTATGATATAATTTATCGAATGATTCAGCGGAGATTGGCTGATTGACAGATCCCCAATCAATCTTATCTTTCGTAGTAGGCTCCTCGACGATGAATTTATCTTTAGGAGAGCGCCCTGTATATGTTCCAGTTTCAGCTCTTACCGCACCCGAAGAAGTTAAAACGCCTTCATTTCTATGGAGAACTTTTTCCACTAATTGTGAAACAGACAGTTGATTTTTTATGTTTTGACCGTTAAGTAATTCTGTTAACTCATTAGACATGCTCACTGAATTCATTAGAACCCTTCCTTTATATAAATTTAAATACCTTGTATCTTTTCAAAAATAGTATAACACAATTAATTTATTAGTCTATACTATTTAGTCATTTTTTATATTGTGACTTAAACTTGTAACATTTTCCTTAAAATCCGCACCTTATTTCTCCTTATTAGAGCAGTTTATGCTTGTCCACCGGAAAATCATCATGCATTTACCCATGGTTGTTATGTTTCTTCTTATATATTTGAGTCGTTTATCCAGTCGGATTTACCGGGAATCTTTTCATACTAAAAAACATTTGACACTCTTGAGTATTTAACGTTATTATTGTACCTTGAACGGATACTCTTATCCTGAGCTGGTGGAGGGAGCAGACCCTATGAAACCCAGCAACCTGCTAAATAGATAGTGGGTCCTTCTTATTGAAGGATCCCATGAAGCGAAGGTGCTAAACTGAGGCAAGGTGGATACCTTGAACGATAAGAGAGAAAAGGCGCGGCTATGATCTGAAACCTTTCCTCTTTGTGCTTTTTAGAGGAAGGGTTTTTTCTGTTTTTATAGTCTGCATAATTAGTTAAATCTCAGGTTTTATATAAGGGCCTTCCTTATAAAAAAACCATGTTTACTTCATACTACTTAGGGAAATGAGTACCGTATCTGTTTATTTGTTTTGCCGGTAAAGCCGGCAATTACGCTTAAGGAGGAACCTTGATGTCAACTAAACGTCGTCTGTTTACATCTGAGTCCGTAACTGAAGGACACCCAGATAAGATTTGTGACCAAATCTCTGATTCAATTCTTGATGCCATTTTAACGAATGATCCGAATGCCCGCGTGGCTTGTGAAACATCTGTTACAACAGGCCTTGTGCTTGTTGCAGGTGAAATCACGACGAGTACGTATGTGGACATTCCGAAAATCGTCCGTGAAACGATTCGCGGGATCGGCTACACTCGTGCAAAATATGGTTTCGATGCCGAAACTTGTGCTGTATTGACATCAATCGACGAGCAGTCCGCAGATATCGCCCAGGGTGTAGACCAGGCGCTTGAAGCTCGTGAAGGGCAAATGTCCGATGAAGAAATCGAAGCGATCGGTGCAGGGGACCAGGGGCTGATGTTCGGATTTGCGTGCAACGAAACGAAGGAGCTTATGCCGCTTCCGATCTCGCTTGCTCACAAAATATCCCGTCAATTGACTGAAGTCCGTAAAGAAGAAGTTCTTCCTTACCTACGTCCGGACGGTAAAACCCAGGTAACTGTTGAGTATGATGAAAACGATAAGCCTGTGCGTATCGACACGATCGTCATCTCTACACAGCATCACCCTGAAGTTTCACTTGAACAGATCCAGCGCAACCTGAAGGAATATGTCATCGATCCGGTTGTACCGAAAGAACTGATCGACGAAAACACTAAATACTTCATCAACCCGACTGGCCGCTTCGTCATCGGCGGACCTCAAGGGGATGCAGGTCTTACAGGCCGCAAGATCATCGTTGACACGTACGGCGGTTATGCACGCCACGGCGGCGGTGCCTTCTCCGGTAAGGATGCAACGAAGGTTGACCGATCTGCAGCTTATGCAGCACGCTATGTTGCGAAAAACATCGTGGCAGCAGGACTTGCTGAGAAATGTGAAGTCCAACTGGCGTATGCAATCGGTGTAGCTCAGCCTGTTTCGATCTCAGTCGATACATTCGGAACGGGTAAAGTTTCGGAGGATGTATTGGTTGATGTGGTTCGCAATAACTTTGACCTTCGCCCGGCAGGAATCATCAAGATGCTCGACCTTCGCCGTCCGATCTACAAGCAGACAGCTGCTTACGGACACTTCGGCCGCAACGATCTTGATCTTCCTTGGGAGCGTACGGACAAAGCTGAAGCATTGAAAGCAGAAGCTCTTAACTAATAGCAGGTATAAAAAAACCAGCACCTTTACGGGTGTTGGTTTTTTTGATGGAATTCCTTCGGGTAGGGGATGAAAGGAATATGTGGGTGAAGAGTGCGGGTTGAAAAGCAGAGCGAATGCAGGATTTGTCGTATTTTGCAGATTGGTCGATATATCGGGATTTTGGTCGATAAAAAGATATTCTGGCCGATATACTGTGCATTTGCACGATAAAATAAAAAAACGGGAGATATAATTTCATCCCGGGTGATAAAATAATAAGCACCAGCATTCTCTATTCTGCTGCAGGTTTCTAATTGCCGATCCGGCCAAAATTAAGACCGGATCAGTATATCCCGTTTTTTAACAGTAGTAATCCAGCTGGGATTGGGGTATCACAAGTATAAGAATCAAAATGGTTTGATGCTTTTATAATACTGTCCTTTTTCTGCATATTCCCTCGAGATCCGTTTCATTTCACTGATATCATGCTCATTTAGTTCCCTCACCACTTTAGCGGGACGGCCGAAGGCAAGTGTATTGGGAGGGATGACTTTCCCTTGGGGGACAAGACTTCCGGCACCGATAAAAGCACCTTCCCCGATTTCGGCATTATCGAGGATGATCGATCCCATGCCGATGAGGGCTTTTTTCCTTATTTTACAGCTGTGCAGGATGACACCATGGCCGACTGTCACTTCGTCTTCCAGGATAAGGGGGTTTTCAGGGCTTTGGTGAAGGATGGAATTATCCTGCACGTTCACCTTGCTGCCAATCCTGGTTGGGGCTACGTCCCCCCTGATGACAGTATTGAACCAGATGCTGGATGCTTCCCCGATCTCAACATCTCCCGTAATCGTTACATAATCAGCGATATAGGCAGATTCTGCAATCACTGGTTTTTTATCATGATAAGGATAAAGCATTTTTTACTACCCCTTTCAATTTTTTTTACTATAATAATGGTAGCAGATGATGACCATTAGAGAAACATTTAAGGAGGATTTGCCATGTGGAAATGGGAAACAGATCAAGAGGCAAAAGCAGTCATCGTCATCATTCATGGAGCAATGGAACATCATGGCCGGTACGGCTGGCTCATTGAAATGTGGCGGGCATCGGGCTTTCATGTCATAATGGGTGATTTGCCCGGCCAGGGAATGACGTCAAGGAGACAAAGAGGTCATATCGACTCGTTTGACGAATATATTATCGAAGTGAAAGACTGGGTTCAGGCTGCGTATCAATTTGACCTGCCCGTATTCATCCTTGGTCATAGTATGGGCGGACTGATTGCTGTAAGAATGCTTCAGGAATCCCACGTGAACGTGGCGGGAGTCATTTTGTCATCCCCATGCCTCGGGCTGGTTGACGGACCGTCGAAACCTGTGGAACTTCTTTCTTATGGTCTGAACAAGATTGCGCCGATGGTGAAATTCCCATCGGGATTGACGATCGATATGGCAACCAGGAACGCAGATGTAAGGGAAATCGACAGCAATGACACTCTTTATATTACAAAAGTTTCGGTCCGCTGGTACAGGGAGCTTGCACAAGCGATCAAGCTTGCTAAACTGAATATGAATAAAATGCCTGATGTCCCTTTGCTTGTGCTGCAGGCAGGGGATGATAAAATCGTGGATAAGAGTGCGGTCAAGAAATGGTTCAATGAACTGTCTCTTTCTGAAATGCATTATAAGGAATGGCCGAAGTGCTATCATGAAATTTATAACGAGCCTGAAAGGGAGGAGATCTTCGAATACTCGAAGATCTTCATCGAAAGCCGGCTGAAGGCGCTGGGATATTTAATCTAAACGAGGTGGTAACTTGTCAGTACCTGCAAGTCCTTTTTCATTAATGACTAAAGTATATCGGGATATTTTCCCGCTTGTTCATCAAGAGCTGGATCACTGGAAAGAACGTGCCGCTGAAATTCCAAATGATGAATTAAGAAAACAGGCATTAGCGAGTATTGAGCATAAGACCTTTCATTGTGAAGGAGGTTCGATCCTTTCCATCCTCTCGCTTAAAAAGAAGAAAGAAACGATACGCTTCACGGTTGCTTACCAGACGATCAGTGATTACCTTGATAATCTTTGTGACAGGAGTACGTCCCTCGATCCAGAGGACTTCAAACTCCTGCATCAGTCCATGAAGGATTCATTGACCGTCGGGGCGGAGCCTGTTAACTATTATGCACTGAGGGAAGACCAGGATGACGGCGGTTATTTGCGCGATCTAGTGCTTGCCTGCCAGGAATCGCTGTCGGGTATCCCTCACTATGAAAGTATCAAGAATGAGCTTCTGGAACTGTGCGATTACTATTGTGATCTGCAGATACATAAACATGTTACTCCGGAAGAAAGGGAAGGGCGGCTTCAGGCATGGTTTGAACGGCACCGCTCCGGACTCCCGGAGATGGATTGGTATGAATTTTCGGCATGTTCCGGTTCCACACTCGGCATCTTCTGCCTTGTGGCCTATGCCAGCAGGCCGGATTTTCAGCCTTCCTATACAGAAAAAATCAAGGCTGGTTATTTTCCTTACATACAGGGCCTTCATATCCTGCTGGATTATTTCATCGATCAGGAAGAGGATCATGAGGGAGGAGACTTGAATTTCTGTTTTTACTATGAAAATGAAGATCACCTGAAGGATAGACTCATTCATTTCCTGCGGAAAGCGGATGAACATACGAATGAACTTCCTCACTCGGGCTTTCACCGATTGATCAATAAAGGGCTGATCGGAGTGTACCTTTCTGATGAAAAAGCCAGAAGGCAGAAAAGGGTCCAGGCTTTTTCGAAAGAATTCATCGGAGAAGCCGGCTGGGTGACAAAATTTTTCTTCTGGAATGGAAAAATGTACCGGAAATTGAAGAAAGTTAAGTAAAAAAACATAGTTATTTCGTACCACGAAATAAAATAGTCCCATAAAAAAAGCTGGTCCTATATCTATAGGACCAGCTTTTTGTCATTTTATGTCTTTTCTTATTAGTTAAATTTTCCCTTGTAAATATTTCTTGTAGGAGAAAATAATCAACTTATGTCAGAATATATGGATTTTTCTGAAAAATCTAGTATATTGTAATTAGTTGTAAAAACATAGTACATACGAAGGGGGAATGACGTGTTGAAAACACGTAAAGTTTTATCTATGGCTCTCACTGCTGCCTTGGGTATCGGGGCTTTTGCCGTACCGGCATCAGCGGGGACTGTAGTACCAGAGAATGTGTTGGCGAAGCCGACGGTGAAGGTGGATCATAGTAAAGGTGGAGCATTTGATGCAGGCATCGCCAATGACGAGCGCCTGATCGAGATGCTGAAGAAAGAAGGAAAGATTGCGAAAGACGCGACTCCTGCACAAGCCCAAAAAGTGCTGAAGTCCTATCTCGCTTCAAAAGCGGACAGTGCCGGCAAATCAAAGGACAAGCTTCCAAAGGGTCTTAAAGGGAAAGTGAAGCAAGACGGTAATAAATCGACTGACAGCCTGACAAAAGGTAAAGGAAACAAATTAGGACAGGCTAAAAAGAACCAGCCGGACGGCGTCGAGAAGGAAAACTATGACGGTGACGTGCGGGAAGACAAAGTATTGGTCCTTGCAATTGACTTCCCGGATTATGAAAAAAGTTCAATCAAAGAAGACGAAACAGACATGTTCTATGAAGATTATACGCATGAACACTTCCAAAACATGATCTTCGGTGAAGATGGATATGAAGGTCCAAATGGAGAAAACCTGGTTTCCATGAAGCAATACTATGAAGAACAATCGGGCGGAAGCTATACGGTTGATGGAACAGTTGCAGGCTGGTACACAGCTGATCACCCGGCAGAGTATTACGGCGGCAACTATCCTGATGATGACGGCAGTGACGCCAGACCGCGTGAGCTTGTTTACGAGGCACTTGCTAAAGCAGGAGCTGACGATAATGTAGATTTATCAGAGTACGATGTGTGGGATCGTGATGATTATGATGGAGACGGTGTGTACAATGAGCCGGATGGAATCATCGATCACCTCATGGTCATCCATGCGGGTGTCGGTGAGGAAGCTGGCGGAGGATCGCTTGGTCCTGATGCAATCTGGTCTCACAGATGGAACCTCGGTAAATTAGTTGCAGTACCTGGCGGGGAATCAAACAGTGATCGTTTTGGTGGCCTGCTTGGAGCCTATGACTACACTATCGAGCCTGAAGACGGCGCTGCCGGCGTATTCGCCCATGAATATGGACATGACCTAGGTCTGCCTGATGAGTATGACACGCAATACACGGGAGCAGGGGAAGCTGTTGCTTACTGGTCACTGATGGCAAGCGGAAGCTGGGCCGGTGACATCCCTGGTACAGAGCCTCCTGGAATGAGTGCTTATGCGAAAGAAATGCTGCAGGCAAATCACGGCGGCAAATGGTTAAGCGGAGATACGCTTAATGCTGACGACATTTCGAAAAGCGGTACAGAAGTTCTTTTAGATGAAGGTGTCACAAAGGGTACGAATAATGATGCTGTAAGAGTCAACCTTCCTGATAAAGTGAAGGAAATCAACAAGCCTGCTGAAGGTGAAGCAGAATTCTTCGGTGGTACTGGTGATGAAATCGATCATAAGATGGTGACTTCTGTCGATCTTTCCAACAAAGAAAATGCAACACTTGATTATGATGTTTGGTATGAAATCGAAGATGGATGGGATTTCGGTATGGTTCAGGTTTCAACAGACGATGGTGAAACTTGGAACTCTTTATCGACTCCAAATACCACGGATGACATCGTAGCAGATGGATATCCTGCAATCAAAGACAACGTCCCTGGTTACACTGGCTCAAGTGCCGGCTGGCTCCATGAGTCAATCGACTTAAGTGATTATGCCGGTCAAGAAATTAAACTGCAGTTCCGCTACATGACAGACTGGGGTTCAAACCTGACAGGAATGTTCGTTGATAATGTAAAAGTGACTGCCGATGGAGGCGAAGTTCTTTCTGACGGCGCAGAAGGTGACAGCAGCAGCTTCACATTTGATGGTTTTGAAGTATCCGATGGAAAAACGACATCACCTCATTACTACCTGCTCGAATGGAGATCACACAATGGTGTGGATGAAGGGTTATCTCATATCCGACGCGGTGACAGCTTAATGTCGTATGATCCGGGATTGCTTGTATGGTATGTGGATGAAAGCTACGATAATAACTGGACTGGTGTCCATCCTGGTGATGGTTACCTTGGTGTGGTGGATGCTGATCAAAAAGCGAATTACTGGAGCGATGGTTCTGTAGGATCTACACGCTACCAATTACATGATGCAGCATTCAGCTTGAATAAGACAGAAAAAATGTTCTTGGATTACACTGATTTGCTTGGTGTAACGATGAAAGATAACTTCACTAAGCGCACTCCGCTGTTTGACGACAGCGCAGACTACAGCAACAAAGGCCTAGTCGATGCTGGACGCAACGTCCCTGAATACGGATTGAAATTCCGTGTGACTGGGGAAAGCGCGGACGGTACTGTAGGTAAAGTCTTGATCTACAAATAAGAAACAAAGCTCAAAAGGGTGACGGCTTCAAGCCGTCACCCTTTAAGCATGTTATTGGACATTTTTTCTCTTGAAATTGATAATAATACTCACATCAGATAAAGGAGATGTCCAAATTGACGATCAAATTAAGTGTCTTGGATCAGTCACCCATTTCAGAAGGAATGAGCGCCCGCGAGGCGTTGAACAATACAGTGGAACTTGCACAATTCGTGGAGAAGCTGGGATTCACCCGCTTCTGGGTATCGGAGCACCATGATTCACAGAGCCTGGCCGGGTCATCACCTGAGGTGTTGATTGCCCACCTGGCGCAGAATACTTCGAAGATCCGTGTCGGATCCGGCGGTGTGATGCTGCCGCACTACAGTTCTTATAAAGTAGCGGAAAACTTCAGGCTCCTCGAAGGCTTGAACCCCGACCGCATAGATCTCGGACTTGGAAGGGCACCTGGCGGCATGCCGATGGCTTCGATGGCACTCAGTGACGGTAAACACCGTGACGTGCACCGTTATCCGGAACAGATTGATGAGCTGCTGGGCTACCTGACGGATTCACTGCCTCCTGCCCACCCTTATCAAGGATTGACGGCTGCACCGATGATACCGACGATGCCGGAGGTTTGGATGCTTGGATCAAGTCCATCCAGTGCCATGCTTGCTGCGCAAAAAGGGCTACCTTATACATTTGCCCAATTCATCAATGGGGAAGGCGGTCCTCAGTATACTGAGGCTTACCGCAACAATTTTGTACCATCGGAATACCTTGATAAACCAAAGAATACAGTAGCAGTATTCACGATTTGTGCTGAGACCGATGAAGAGGCGGAGAGAGTCGCTTCGAGCATCGACCTGTCACTGATCATGATCGAACAGGGAATGCGTTCAAACGGGACACCCAGTCCTGAGAAAGCAGCTGCATACCAGTACAGTCCGTTCGAAGCTGCACGGGTTCGCGAAAACCGCAAGCGCATGATCGTCGGAAGCCCTGAGAAAGTGAAAAAGGAAATCCTTCAGCTAAGTGAAGCGTATCAGACGGATGAAATCATGCTTGTCAGCATCACCTATGACTTCAAGGACAAACTCAGATCCTTCGAGCTCATTGCCGATGCACTTCTATGACACCTGAAAAGGGCGGGGATGGGACAAAAGTGCTTTAGACTAAGAAAAACCCGAACTAATTCGCATGAGATGAGGCAAATTAGTTCGGGTTTTAAATTTGTTCATTTTACTTTTATGGTTTAACTCATTCAGCGATTGATTGGAGTGCAAGACGTAGACTCCTGCGGGAAGAGTAGCTTATAAGAAAAGCGGAAGGGCTTTGCTCAGAGGCGTGTGGCATAAGACGAATCGGCCACGAAGGCGTTCTTTGCCTTCTTGGTTGGTTTGGCTTATGACATGTGCCTCTAAGCCCTGCAGCTGGACAAGTGAGACCCCGCAGGCTTGCCGAGGCTCACGGTCTACCCGCGGAAAGCGAAGTCTTGCACGGAAATCATTAGCGTTGTTTAGAGTGCACTCTAAAATGTTCGTCTTTAGACATTGGATTTAATTTTTGTCCCAACCCCGTCCCTGTTTTTATCTTTTCTCCAAAGCTAGGATGAATGGAGGATTATTGAGTTGGTTGACGAACTGATAGCGTAAAACGTGTACGTAATTCTGATCCAGTTTTTCTACGTAACGGAGCAGGTAGTCCCGTTCTACGGCTCCTTCGTGGTGACCGTGATATATAACGAGAATAAGGATTCCTTCAGGCGCAAGCATTTCAAGGATTTGGTTCATTGCCGAAATGGTGGTCCTTGGCCGGGTGACAATTGTTTTGTCTCCTCCTGGTAGGTATCCAAGATTAAAGACGGCTCCTGTCACTTTTCCGTGATGAAGGGGTGGAATGACATTCATGACCGTCTCATGACCCTGATGAAAAAGGGTGACACGATCAGAGAGTTCATGGGTGGCGAGCTGATCTTTCGTGTTCTGAATGGCATCCTCTTGAATGTCGAAGCCGTAAACCCTTCCGTTCTCGCCTACAAGCTGAGCGAGAAACAATGTATCATGGCCGTTGCCAAGTGTTGCGTCTATTGTGATATCACCCGGTTTCACTGCATTCTCGAGCAGTTTTCGGGCAAAAGGTAAGATTCGTTCCAATTTCATGCTTTCACATCCACATTATAATATTTTCCCTGCCAGCTGTTTCGATCTTTCAATTCCCGGTCGATTGCATTGAGCACATTCCATTTATTCACGCTCCACATCGGACCCACCATGATTTCAATCGGTCCGTCACCTGTGATCCGGTGGATAATCATTTCAGGGGGCAGGATTTCAAGCTGGTCGCATACAAGCTTCACGTATTGATCAAAGTCCATGAATTCGAGCAGCCCTTTTTCATACTGCTTGACCATGGGTGTTCCCTTCAGTAAATGAAGAAGATGGATCTTGATCCCCTGAACATCGGGTTTTGCCACTTCACGGGCCGTTTCCATCATCATTTCCGTATTTTCCTGAGGCAGGCCGTTAATGATATGGGAACAGACGCGGATCCCGTGTTTCCTGAGCTTTTTCACGCCTTCAACATAGCATTGATAATCGTGGGCGCGATTGATCAAGTCTGCCGTCTTTTCATGTACGGTCTGAAGTCCGAGTTCAACCCAGAGATACGTCCGTTCATTGAGTTCGGCAAGATACTCGACCACATCATCGGGAAGACAGTCGGGACGGGTGGCGATCGAGAGACCGACCACATCCTTTTGTTTCAGTACAGACTCATACTTCTCCCTGAGGATCTCGACAGGTGCGTGCGTATTGGTGAATGCCTGGAAATAGGCCATGTATTTTCCGTCTTTCCATTTTGTATGCATTTTCTCTTTGATATCATTGAATTGTTTTTCAAGGGAGTCGACACGGTCCCCTGCAAAATCACCGGAGCCTGCTGCACTGCAAAAGGTGCATCCGCCGTGAGCGACTGTTCCGTCACGGTTCGGGCAGTCAAAACCGCCATCGAGTGCGACTTTAAAGACTTTATGGCCAAAATGATTACGCAGATGGTAATTCCACGTATGATACCGCTTGTTATCGGCCGCGTATGGAAACGGGTTTGTCATGATGACAAACACCTCCTAATTTCTTCTGTTATGTATGTGACCCTTATCAAAAAGATTTTAACATGAATGTGCCCGCGAAGATATCCGATGTCATGAAATAGGTGAAGATTACCACTTCTGAATGCGGTCTTGAGGTTAAAACTAATGAAGAAGGAGAGCATGCACTCTTCTTTAAACATTAAAATGCAGGAGGTAGTCGACATGGCAACGAGAAAATCCATTGAAGACTGTATTCAGAAATGTGAAGATGCCATTCGTTACGCTCAAGAACAGTATAAATCCGGCCTGGAGCAGGAGCACTATCACGATCAGGAATACACGAAAGCGATGCAGCAGATCGAAGAATCGGTCAATGATGTTTCTGACCTGGCACACAGTGCGAATTCCCAGCAGCGTGAACAGCTGCACAGGATGAGGCTTCAGCTGCAGAACCTTCAAAATGAGATGATTTTATTAGAACATGATCCGACTGTGGTGGGAGGAAAACTACATTGAAAAAACGTTCTAAGCAAAATAATCCGGAGCAAAAGACAAGAAGCGATTTCCGCAGCCTGGATACTGAATTCGGTGCAGAAAAGAACCCTGTGAAAACGGCAAAAAAACGTTATGAAAAGCAGGGGCAGCCGGTCAAATCCAAACAGAATAACGGGAAATGATTTAAAAACCAGGTGCTGAAGCGGCGCCTGGTTTTTTTATGAGAAGAAGCGGTCCGTAGCTTGGGGAGCCTGGCTCAGATCCGCTGAATTGAGCCAGGGTCAATTCCGGTCGTACGAGCCTGGCTCAATCCACCTCATCTGAGCCTGGCTCAAGTTGTATCATCCTCTCCTTTACACCGTCATGACAACAATTGAAGCGCAGAAAAAAACACCGGAAAAAATATAAAAAATATTTCTTGCTCCGTCAGATTAAAAGGAGTAAAATTCTTTTGGGACTCGAAATAAATGGTAGAAAGGGAAGAAGAAAATGCCTAGATCACTATGGTTGCTTGTCATTGGGATGATGGTGAATGTCACAGGTTCTTCCTTCTTATGGCCGCTCAATACAATCTATCTGCATGACCATCTTGGGAAATCTTTATCTGTAGCAGGTCTTGTGCTGATGGTCAATGCAGGAGCAAGTGTCATCGGAAATTTGATAGGCGGAAGCCTTTTTGATAAATTGGGGGGCTATCGCTCCATACTGCTTGGGATCAGTATTACGCTGGCAGCCCTTGCAGGAATGAATATTTGGCAGGGGTGGCCATATTATGTTGTGTTTCTGACTGCAGTCGGTTTTGGTTCGGGGATAGTGTTTCCCTCCATGTATGCCATGGCCGGTTCGGTTTGGCCTGAAGGCGGGAGGAAGGCCTTCAATTCCGTGTATGTGGCCCAAAACATCGGAGTTGCAGTCGGTGCAGCTTTAGGCGGCCTTGTCGCATCTTTTTCATTCAGTTATATATTCCTTGCGAATTTACTTATGTATATCCTATTTTTCTTGATTGCCGTTTTCGGCTACCGTGACATCTCGGCCGGTTCAGGGAGGCAGACATCTGTTCTGAACGAGAAAAAGGTGATCAGGAACAAATCAAAGCTTACTGCTCTTCTGATCATCTGTGCAGCTTATTTGTTATGCTGGGTCGGTTATGTCCAGTGGCAGTCGACAATCGCCACATATACACAGGAAATCAATATAAGCCTGAAACAGTACAGCCTGCTTTGGACGATCAACGGTGCCTTGATCGTGCTCGCGCAGCCCATTTTGTCTAAAGCAATCAAACGGTTCGAAGATAATTTGAGGCTGCAGATCATGATCGGAATCATCATATTCATGGTTTCATTCGGGGTAGCGTCTGTTTCAGATACGTTTGAATGGTTTGCGATTTCAATGATCATATTGACCATCGGTGAGATGCTGATTTGGCCAGCCGTCCCTACAATTGCAAATACACTTGCACCTAAGGGCCGCGAAGGATTTTATCAGGGGATTGTGAATAGTACGGCAACCGGCGGGAGAATGATCGGACCGTTCCTTGGGGGCGTCCTGGTCGATTTGTTCAGTATGCAGGTTTTGTTCATGTCACTGATCGGTTTCTTGTTCGCTGCTCTGGTACTGGCGAGTCTATATGATCGTCCACTGAAAAAAGAAGCACCTGTATCATTGCCTGTACAATAAAAAGCCGCTTGGATAAAACCCTACTAATACTGACTAAAGACGAAGATCTCAGCTCTAAAAACCGCTAATGATTTCCGTGCAACCGCTGGATAGAAAAATTATCTAACTGAACATTTAAACAAAAACCCGAATGAATTTGTCAAAACGATAGCAAATTCATTCGGGTTTTGTTTTTCTATAAATAAACAAAAAGCATCTGAAAACAGAATCTTCTAGTATTTATGTAATGATTTAAGTCGGAGCCGGACACCTTGCCTCCGTAATATAAAAATAAAAGGGCTCCCATTTCCTATGGAAGCCCACTTGCAAAAAATTGAGGCGGATGATCCAAACTCCACATAGTTTGCTGCCGTTAGGCGTGATCACCGACTTACACAATTCAGCTCATCGCTTGTATAGAATAACACGGAATGAAGACAAACACAACTTACTTTTGAGTAGAAAAAGATGGTTTTTTTGAATTAAGCCCTGGTTCTGCTCTGAAGCCAGTATTTATTGACAGGACCGCCGTTCCCATATACGGGGTCGAATTCAGGGAGGGGAACATTTTTAATATCGATGAGTACCTGCGGCCGGTCTTTTAATGAGCCTTCATACATATTGAAATCCGCACCGTCAGGATAGGCACCGGCTACTTTGAAATCCGTACTTGAGGATAGTTTCTTGTGTCCGGTCCCTGCAGGGAGGATGATTACATCCCCTTTGGATATCGTCAGTTCCACTCCTTTCTCACCGCCGAGTTTTACAGATGCATCACCTGAAACTACTCCAAGGACTTCATGTGTATTGCTGTGATAATGATGGTAATCATGGATGCCGTTTATCCAGCTGTTCATCCATTGATTAAGATGAAAGATTTCTTCCATCTCCGCTGTATCTTTCACGGCATTACGGTAGATGAGAACAGGCAGATCCGGGTTGTTGGGGATATTTCCATCATCTTCAAGATAATAGATTTTTAAACGGTCAATTTCCATTCCATCAGCTCCTTGTATTTATTAACAAAGATTCCCCGTAATCCCGCATCATAAACCCATTCCTAAGCTTTTGTATTTTTTGGAAACCCCCTTTATGTTGAATGGATATGCTACTATAATAGGAAGGATTATTTTGAATAGAGAGACAATTTATTTAATGAATCAAACAGCAAGAGAGAAGGGGAATGGGATGAGCAGTCTGCTGAAGAAAGTTTCTGCCGAGATGATTGAAATCATGCTGGAGAATGCCTTTGAATGGCTGGTTGTAGTCGATAGAGACGGAAAAATCATTTACATCAACGAGAATTATTGCAAATTTCTTGAGGTGGACAGGGAGAAAGCGATAGGCGTCCACGTAACAAATGTGATAGAAAACACAAGAATGCATAAAGTCGTGGAGAGCGGGAAAGAGGAAGTGGCCGATCTTCAATACATAAAAGGCAATTACATGATCGCAAACCGGATCCCGATTGTTGTGGACGGGGAAGTGATTGGCGCGTTCGGCAGCGTCATTTTCCGTGATACGAGCGAATGGATGCAGATGAGCACACATGTGAAAAATATGATGTCTAAAATACAAAGCTACATACAGGATATCAACTCAGGCGTTAAGTACAGCCTAAATGATATCATCGGAGATTCTGAAGTGATAAAAGAACTGAAGGATAAAGTTCAAATGATTGCGCCAAGTGATATTTCAATCCTTGTCAGGGGGGAAAGCGGGACCGGAAAGGAATTATTCGCACACAGCATCCATCAGTTGAGTGAGAGGAGCGGTCAGCCTTTCATCAAGGTGAATTGTGCTGCAATTCCAGAACAGCTCCTCGAGTCGGAATTATTCGGGTATGAAGAAGGCGCCTTCACTGGTGCCAAAAAAGGCGGGAAAAAAGGGAAATTCCAGCTTGCCAACAAAGGGACACTGTTCCTGGATGAAATCGGGGACATGCCATTGAACATGCAGGCAAAGCTTCTAAGGGTCCTTCAGGAAGGGGAAGTGGAGGCAGTCGGGTCATCCCGTATCCGCCAGGTAGATGTAAGGATCATCGCAGCCACCAACAGGCCGCTTGAGAAAATGATGGAAGAAAAAAGATTCAGGAGCGACCTCTACTACAGGATCAATATCGTGCCATTTGTCATCCCGCCCCTCAGGGAGAGAAAAGACGACATCGCTGTGCTGTCCGAATTCTTCTTGAAAAAGTCGATGAAATCATCAGGCAAGAGGATTCAGGGCTTCCATAAAGACGTACTGGATGTCTTTACTTCTTACAGCTGGCCGGGTAATTTAAGGGAATTGGAGAACGTGATCAATGCTTCCACCTATTTATCAAATGATCACCAGATTTCCCTCACTTCCCTCCCTGAATATATGAAAGCAGGGACCGTCTTTAATGTAGAATCGAAAACGTTAAAGGAAATTCTCGATGATACTGAAAAAAGTGTTCTTCAGCAAAGTATGGAGAAGTTTCAGCATGATAAACGAAAACTGGCCGCAGCACTTGGGATAAGTAAATCAACGTTATATGAGAAATTAAACAAATATCAGCTGCTTGATTAGTCCGGAAATTCGGAAAGGGGTCCGAATTTCCGGACTATCTATTTTTCTACGCAAGATTGTGTACATCCTGTGAATTTTAAAAAAACAGTCCGAAATACCGGACTTTTCATTCTGAGAACGTAGATTTTCATTAACCTGAAAGTTGGCACAATTATTGCATGTTAATAGATGTACGGTTTTGAAAGGGGCGTCCACGAGCAATCAAAAAATGTAAACGATTGCAAAAAGGTGTCTCGAAAGAAACTTTTATATGAAAAAGGGGGAAATACAAGATGTTGAGTATGATTGGACTCATAGGAGGACTCATTTTATTAATCTTTTTAACGATGCGGGGTATGAACATCCTGATTGTTGGGCCTATCTCTGCATTATTCGTAGCTGTTTTAAGCGGTATGCCTTTGTTTCCGCAGCTGGCTGCAGAAGGGGAAGCGGATCTGGTCACGAATTATATGTCCGGATTTACAAGCTTCGTTGCCGCATGGTATTTAATGTTCTTGCTCGGTGCCATCTTCGGTAAAGTGATGGAAGACAGCGGAGCGGCAGACAGTGTGTCGAGGTTCGTTGTCGAAAAACTTGGTATGAAATATGCCGTGTTGGCGATCGTGGCGGCGTGTGCGATCTTGACATACGGAGGGGTTAGTTTATTCGTCGTGGCATTCTCTGTGTATCCGATGGCTTTAAGTCTGTTCAAGCAGGCAGACCTGCCGCGCAGGTTCATTCCCGCGGCACTTGCCCTCGGGTCAGTCACATTCACGATGACCTCGGCCGGTTCACCTGAAATCCAAAACTGGATCCCGATTGAATATCTGAATACGACACCATACGCCGGCTGGGAAGTCAGCTTGATCGTGGCAGTCTTCATGGCAGTCTTCGGTTATTGGTGGTTAAAGCGCATGATCAAGAAAGCGATCAATAAAGGGGAGAGATTCCAATCCCGCGAAGAAGATCCAGTCATCGATGAGGGGCGTCCTCTGCCGAATCCGTTGATGGGATTGATCCCGCTTCTGATTGTACTGATCCTTGCATTCATCTTCCACGATTCGATGAAACAGTCTGCTTTGATCATTGCCCTGCTTGGAGGGGTTATCTCCACGTATCTATTGAACAGAAAGTACTTCAAAGGCTTTTGGCCGGCAGTATCTGAAGGGACGATCGGAGCCTTGATCGCAATCGGGAATACTGCAGCTGTCGTTGGATTCGGGGGCGTGGCAAAAGCAGTGCCGGCGTTCGAAACGGCTGTTGACGTCATGACCAATATTCCGGGCTCGCCATTGATCGGCGGTGCCATTGCAGTCAGTGTGATCGCAGGTATGACAGGATCGGCATCCGGCGGTCAGGCAATCGCCCTTCCGCTGATTGCACCACACTATATGGATATGGGTGTGAACCCGGAAGCGCTGCACAGGGTTGTCGCGATTTCTTCTGGTGCCCTGGACTCCCTGCCGCATAACGGCTACGTCGTAACCACGATCCGCTCGATTTGTAATGAGTCGCACGGGGAAGCGTATGGAGCAGTCGGGGCAGTGACGGTCATTGTGCCATTGCTCGGTCTCGCGATTGCAATCATTTTATTCAGCTTAGGATTGGGTATTTAAGAAAGGAGTATCATCATGGTAGAAAACAAAGTCGTATTTGTAACCGGAGCAGCGCAGGGAATCGGATTTGAAATCGGGAAGGAATTCGCTGCAGCCGGTGCGAAAGTTGTACTAACAGACCTGAAGGTAGATGGAGTGCAGGAAGCTGCACTTTCTCTGAAAAAAGAAGGATATGAAGCGATGGGCATCCGCTGTGATGTTACTTCTGAGGAAGACTTGAAAGAAGCCATTGCGTCCACAGTGAATCATTACGGAAGGCTTGATGTGCTGATTAATAACGCGGGTCTTCAGCATGTGTCACCTATCGAAGATTTCCCGACAGAGAAGTTCGAGTTTTTGGTGAAAGTCATGCTGACGGCTCCATTTGTGGCAATCAAACATGCCTTGCCTATCATGAAAGAACAGGGTTTCGGCAGGATCATCAATATGGCTTCCATTAATGGACTAGTGGGATTTGCCGGCAAGGCAGCCTACAATTCTGCGAAACATGGAGTCATCGGTTTGACCAAGGTCGCAGCACTTGAAGCAGCAGCACATGGTGTCACTGTGAATGCTGTCTGCCCTGGCTATGTCGATACACCGCTCGTGCAGAACCAGCTGGCAGATCTCGCCAAGACGCGAAATGTACCTCTTGAAAAAGTAGTGGAAGAAGTCATTTATCCGCTGGTTCCGCAAAAAAGGCTTCTGGATGTAAAAGAGATTGCCGATTACACGATGTTCCTGTGCAGTGACGCCGCAAAAGGTGTGACGGGGCAGGCAGTAGTGCTTGATGGAGGATATACGGTTCAGTGATTTATGGAAGAAGAGCGTACTTTAGATAAGGTTGACCCGAACTAATATGCCTTTTTATAGACAAATTAGTTCGGGTTTTTGTTTGAATGTACAGTAGATGTTAGTACTTTCCAGCGGTAGATTGGAGTGCAAGACGCAGACTTCTGCGGGATGATTAGCTTATGTGAGACTTGTCTAGCTGCGGGGCTTAGAGGCACATGTCATAAGTCAAATCGACCAAGAAGGCAAAGAACGCCTTCGTGGCCGATTCGCCTTACGCCACCCGCCTCTGAGCAAAGCCCCTCCGCTTTTCTGATGGAAAGAGAAGTCTTGCACGGAAATCAAAAGCGGGATTTAGAACCGATTCTAAAAGGCCCCTTTTTTAACAGTTTTGTAGAAATGGTTATCTGTTTTTTATTAAAAATTGACATAATCACTTAAGAACGGCATCAAAATTACTAAATTCCTTCACATTGGGCTTGCGCTCCTGAATATTTTCTCCTAAAATAGTGAATACATATAATGATTCTTATATTTCAGACGTTGATCGGGAGTAGTAATGAATGTTTTCTGTCTTAGAGAGTTGACGGGTGGTGGAAGTCAACCGGGAACATCATGAACTCGCCTGCTGAGTTGCAAGTGTGAACAATCAGTAAGACTTGCCGTTTTCCGCGTTAAGGATGAATGAAGCTGAGTGCGCGTACACTAATGTGGGTGGTACCGCGGGAGAATATATACATAACTCTCGTCCCAAATATTTTTATTTGGGATGGGAGTTTTTTATTTTGCTTCAAATAAGCCTGATCAAAGAACGAACCGTCCGTCTGAACCACAATCCATTCATTTGATAAAGGAGGATCTCAATATGAGTTTTGATCATAAAAGCATTGAGACAAAATGGCAGCAGTATTGGGAAGAAAACAAAACGTTCAAAACGACCGAGGATGAGTCGAAAAAGAATTTCTATGCACTGGATATGTTCCCGTATCCATCAGGTGCAGGCCTTCACGTAGGCCACCCGGAAGGTTACACCGCAACGGATATCCTTTCCAGAATGAAACGTATGCAGGGATATAACGTCCTTCATCCAATGGGTTGGGATGCATTCGGTCTTCCTGCGGAGCAGTATGCTCTTGATACAGGAAACGACCCTGCCGAATTCACGAAGCAGAACATCGATAACTTCCGCCGTCAGATCAAGGCGCTTGGTTTTTCTTATGACTGGGACCGTGAAGTGAACACGACTGACCCTGGCTACTACAAATGGACACAATGGATCTTCCTTAAGCTTTATGAAAAGGGCTTGGCTTACGTTGATGAAGTAGCAGTGAACTGGTGCCCGGCGCTTGGTACGGTTCTTGCCAATGAAGAAGTCATCGACGGGAAGAGCGAGCGCGGAGGCCATCCGGTCGAACGCCGCCCGATGAAACAGTGGATGCTTAAGATCACGGCTTATGCGGACCGCCTTCTTGAAGACCTTGAAGATGTCGACTGGCCGGAAAGCATCAAGGATATGCAGCGCAACTGGATCGGACGTTCTGAAGGGGCAGAAGTCGTCTTCAACATTGACGGACACGATGCATCATTCGATGTGTTCACTACACGTCCTGATACGATCTTCGGTGCAACGTACGCGGTGCTCGCGCCTGAACATGATCTAGTCGGGAAAATCACCACTGCCGAACAAAAGGAACAGGTGGAAGCTTATCTTGATAAGGTGAAAACAAAGAGCGATCTTGAACGCACCGATCTTGCCAAAGAAAAAACAGGTGTGTTCACAGGGGCTTATGCGATCAACCCTGCAAACGGAAGCAAAATGCCGATCTGGATTGCAGATTACGTTCTTGTGAGTTACGGATCTGGAGCGATCATGGCCGTACCTGCCCATGATGAAAGAGACTACGAATTTGCTAAACAATTTGATCTTCCAATTGTTGAAGTGGTTGCCGGCGGAGACGTTGAAAAAGAAGCCTACACAGGTGACGGGGAGCACGTTAACTCTGATTTCCTGAATGGACTTGGTAAAGAAGAAGCAATCACAAAATCGATTGCATGGCTTGAAGAAAAAGAAATCGGTACGAAGAAAGTCACATACCGCCTTCGTGACTGGCTGTTCAGCCGCCAGCGCTACTGGGGCGAACCAATCCCTGTCATTCACTGGGAAGACGGCACAACTTCAGGTGTTCAGGAAAGCGAACTTCCGCTTGTCCTTCCAAAGACGACTGAAATCAAACCATCCGGAACAGGTGAATCACCGCTTGCCAACATCAGCGATTGGGTAAATGTAGAAGACCCTGAAACAGGCAAGAAAGGCCGCCGCGAAACAAATACAATGCCGCAGTGGGCAGGAAGCTGCTGGTACTACCTTCGCTACATCGATCCTCATAACGAGGAAGCACTTGCGGATGCGAAGAAAATGGATGACTGGCTTCCGGTCGATATGTACATCGGTGGAGCTGAGCACGCGGTACTACACCTTCTGTACGCGCGTTTCTGGCATAAATTCCTTTATGATATCGGAGTCGTGCCAACGAAAGAGCCGTTCCAGAAGCTGTTCAACCAGGGGATGATCCTTGGTGAAAACAATGAAAAAATGAGTAAATCAAAAGGGAATGTCGTAAACCCTGATGAAATCGTCGAATCTCACGGAGCAGATACTCTCCGTCTTTATGAAATGTTCATGGGGCCGCTTGAAGCATCGGTTGCATGGAGCACGAACGGACTGGATGGAGCCCGCCGTTTCCTTGACCGTGTATGGCGCCTTCTTATCGAGGAAGACGGTACGCTTTCCCGGAAAGTGTCCGACACTGCGAACCCGGCCCTTGATAAAATTTACAACCAGACGGTCAAGAAGGTCACGGAAGACTATGAAGGTCTTCGTTTCAACACAGGGATCTCCCAGCTTATGGTCTTCATCAATGAAGCATACAAAGCAGAGACCCTTCC
Organism: Rossellomorea oryzaecorticis; assembly: GCF_045897515.1. NCBI lineage: Bacteria > Bacillati > Bacillota > Bacilli > Caryophanales > Bacillaceae > Rossellomorea > Rossellomorea oryzaecorticis. The sequence continues at coordinate 24,872 of NZ_JBJOSA010000014.1, forward strand.
AAAAGCATATGTCGAAGGTTTCGTGAAGCTCCTTGCGCCGATCGCACCTCATATGACGGAAGAGCTTTGGGCGAAACTTGGACACGAAGATTCCATCACATACGTGGAATGGCCGTCATTTGATGAATCAAAACTTGTGGACAACGAAGTGGAAATCGTCCTTCAGGTCAACGGCAAAGTAAAAGCAAAAGTGATGATCCCTCGCGACATGAACAAGGATGAACTTGAAAAAACAGCGATGGAAAACGAAGACATCAAGAACCAAATTGAAGGAAAAACAGTGCGTAAAGTGATTGCCGTACCTGGCAAGCTAGTGAATATTGTGGCGAACTGATTTTGAATGGGGGAACGGACTTTTCTTGGTCCGTTCCTTTTTTTGTTGTGATGGACACTGTTTGTGGTGCCAGCATAAAAGAGATGATTTGAGCCAGGCACAAAAGAGGTGTTTTGAGCCAGGCACAAAAGAGGTGTTTTGAGCCAGGCACCACAAAACAAGGATAGGATGTACCAGGTACAAACCAGCCTCCTTGTACCTGGTACATCCCCTCCCCCGATACCCACACATGTGTAAATTTTTTGTGATAGGGAATACCTTTGATATAATCAAAATGGATTACCATGAAAGGGTGAAGAAAATGACTGAAATCAAAACGATTACAACAGATGAATTGAACAAAAAACTTCAAAACGGCGAAGACCTATTATTGGTGGACGTACGGGAAGATGAAGAAGTAGAAGAAGGGATGATTCCTGGAGCGCGTCACATCAAAATGGGCGATATCCCTGAATCATTGGACAAGTTTGAGAAGGATAAAGAATATATCTTTATCTGCCGCTCAGGAAACCGCAGCGGAAATGTTGCCCACTATATGCAGGAACAAGGCTACAAAGTGGTGAACATGGAAGGCGGCATGATGAATTGGGGCGGCGAAACGGCTCCCAAGAAATAATATGTGATCACTGAAACACATTCCTTTAATAGGGAATGTGTTTTTTTACGTGGATTTGTTTGAAAATTGAAAAATCTGACAATACTAGTGATAGTTTCTAAAAGAAGGTGGGAGCGGGATGATCCAGGTCAAAGTGTTTGATTATGAACATGAGAAGGATTTGGAGCAGGATATGAATCAATTCCTGAGTAAAGTGGATGAGAAGAAAGTCGTCGATATCAAATATCATATTGCTGCGCTGACGGAAGAAGAGGAAGAACAGATATACTGCTTCTCCGCCATGGTCATTTATCGAAAATAAAAAAGGTTGATCCGTCTATTATTAAGACGATCAACCTTTCTCTTTTATACTCTTGCTGCGTTATATCCGGCAAGACGTCCCGTCACAAGGGCGCTTGTGATGTTATAGCCCCCGGTGTACCCGTGGATATCGAGTACTTCCCCGCAGAAGAAGAGGCCGTGCATTTTCTTTGATGCCATCGTTTTCGGCTCGATTTCCTTAACTGACACGCCGCCTCCCGTCACGAAGGCTTTATCGATTGAAAGGGTTCCGTTCACAGTGAATGTGAATTGCTTTAACAGCTTTACAAAATGACGTACTTTTTCTGATGAAAGATGATCTCCCTTTTCATCCGGATCCATTCCTGACTTGTCGAGCAGGAATAGCAAATACCGTTCGGGAACCAGGCCTTTGAAGATATTCTTGGCCGCTTTTTTGCCTTCTTCTTTTACCTGCTTATAGAGGGATTGGAAGAGTTGTTCTTCGTTGGTATCCGGCATTGAGTCAATGACCATCGTCACATGGGTCAGTTTCCATTTTTTCATAGCTTTTACAACATATTGGCTGCACCTCAGGACTGCCGGCCCTGATATCCCCAGATGAGTGAAAATCATGTCCATTTTATGGGTGATGAGCTTTTTGCCCTTTGGATTCAGGACGCTCAATTCAATATCCCTGAGGGACAGTCCCTGAAGGGCTTTTTGTTTGATGAATGGTTCCTCCGATGTGAGCGGCACCTCGGTCGGGAATAAATCCGTGATGGTGTGTCCGGCTTTTCTGGCCCAAGGATATCCGTCACCGGTGGAGCCTGTGTGAGGGACCGACTTTCCGCCAACGGCAATGACCACGGCTTTTGCATCGATCACTTCTCCGTCCATCAAGCGGATTCCTTTTGTTTCCCCGTCTTCGTAGATCACTTCTTCAACAGCAGTGTTCGTCCTTGTCTCTACGCCCAGTTCCTTCATCCTGTTCAGAAGAGCCTCCACGACATCCAGTGCCCGGTTTGAGACGGGGAACATCCGTCCGTGGTCTTCTTCTTTCAAATGAATGCCGAGTTTCTCGAAAAATGAAATGATGTCTTCATTATTAAACTCCGAAAATGCGCTGTACAAAAAGCGCCCGTTTCCCGGGATGTGCTTGATGATCTCGTCGATCGGCAGGCGGTTAGTCACGTTGCAGCGTCCGCCGCCTGAAATTGCAAGCTTTCTGCCGAGTTTTGTTCCTTTATCTACAAGAAGGACCTTTGATCCGTTTTCACCGGCAGCGATGCTTGCCATCAACCCGGACGGTCCCCCTCCTATTACGATTACGTCATATGCTGACATTTCTTCACCAACTTTATTGTTTTACTTCTCAACAGTTAATATTATCAAAAACAAGCCCCTATAAAAAGTTTCATTTCATAACTGCCTCCGTCCGAAAAAAATTGTCATTCGATACTGACAGTAGTAAACTATGATAGTGTGAAAATTTTTCGAAGTAATAACGCATGTTCCTAAATGGAATATGCTTTTCCAGAGAGGGATATTATGTCATCAAAATTAATAAAAGGAACGTTTATTTTAACGCTTGGGACCTTCATTTCAAAGTTTTTGGGTCTTTTTTATGTTATACCGTTCGATGAACTGCTGAAGGGTCATGAAGAGGGGGCATCGCTGTATCAGTATGGATATGTGCCTTATACGATCTTTTTGACAGTGGCGACCGCGGGGGTGCCGCTGGCTGTTTCGAAATTCGTTTCGAAATATAATGCGATTGGGGAATACGCCGTCGGGAGAAAGCTCTTTAAATCCGGATTGCTCCTTATGACGCTGACGGGGATCCTTTCATTCCTGGTCATGTACATTTTTGCACCCGTCTTTGCGGAGATGACCATCAAGAGTGATGAACAGGTCATTTCTGTCGCACAGGTAACGACGGTGATCAGGGCGGTCAGCTTTGCGCTCCTCATCATTCCGTTCATGAGTCTGATACGCGGTTTCTTCCAGGGGCATCAGTCGATGGGCCCCACAGCCGTATCTCAGGTCATCGAACAAATTGTCCGCATCATCTTTTTACTCGGTGGGATTTATGTCGTATTGGATGTAATGGACGGTTCGGTCACCACTGCCATCAGCGTAGCGACGTTCGCTGCATTTGTGGGAGGTCTCGCAAGCCTTGCCGTTTTGATCTGGTATTGGTTCAAGCGAAAGCCTCATTTGGATGTGCTGCTGGAGGAAGACCGGGGGGAAGCGGATGTTTCTTTACCGAAGATGTATAAAGAAATCATTGCCTATTCTATCCCGTTCATCTTCGTTGGACTGGCCAATCCACTGTTTCAGCTTGTGGATCAGATCACGTTCAATACAGCGATGGCGGATATCGGCAATGCAAAAGTTTCCGACCATGCTTTTGCGGTCTTGAACTTTTATACGCATAAGCTAGTCATCATCCCTGTGTCATTGGCAACTGCTTTTTCCATGACGCTGATCCCGCTTATTACAAGCTCGTATACGAGCGGTGACCGGAAGACGATGCGCAGGAATATCGATCAATCTTTTCAGATATTGCTGTTCTTGACGGTCCCTGCTTCGATCGGGATTGCCCTGTTGGCGGAGCCTACGTACACGCTGTTTTATCATAGTGATGAACTGGGTACATCGATTCTCAGGACATATGCGCCGGTTGCGATCCTGTTTGCTCTTTTTGCCGTCACTGCGGCCATCCTGCAGGGCATCGATGAACAGAAGTTCACCATTTTCAGTCTGCTCGTAGGACTGCTGTTGAAGCTTGTCCTGAACATCCCGTTGATCCGGATGTTCGAAACACAAGGTGCTGTCATGGCCACAACCATCGGTTATGCTGTTGCTATTGCCATCAACCTGTATATCATTAAAAAATACGCACGCTATAAATTCGAGCTTATTTTCAGGAGGACTGTGGCGATTGGTATCATGAATGTCGTCATGGCCGTTGTCGTCCTGATTCTGTATGGTATCTTGAAACAGTTCCTGAATCCTGCATCAGGATTCCAATCTATCATCCTGGTCGCGGTCTGCGGTGGTGCAGGAGCGCTTGTCTATTTTTATCTCAGCCTCAGAAGCAAGCTTGCAGATAAATTATTCGGGGACAGGATCAGCAAAATCAGAAGCCGTCTTCGGATCGGTTCATAAAAAAGGGGATGACGTGCTCATCCCCTCTTTTCATTTACTGATTATAGTAGCCAAGCTGTCTTTCCAGTCTTTCTACTTGTCTTTCAAGGCGGTCAACCCTGCGGTCGAGCCTCTGAAATTGTCTTTCCAACCGGTCCAGGCGGTCATTGAATCCGCCGCCTCCCCCGCCGCCGGGATAACCCGGGTATTGCTGTCCCCCGCCGGGAAGGGGGATCGGGATCAAAATGCCGCCGGTTCCTTGCTGTCGATATGGATACATTATTTTCACCTCATGAAGGATATTTTCTTGCTTATCATTACCAGCCTATGTGTAAAATAAGAGAATGAATGGGCTTATAACCCAAGACAGAACCGAATGAACGATGAAGAATTAATTGAATTAGGAGTTGTCAGTATGAGAATAGATAAATTACTTGCGAATATGGGCTATGGAAGCCGGAAAGAAGTGAAAAAACTGCTGAAGGATGGCGGTCTCCAGGTAAATGGGGAGGTCATCAAGGACGGGAAGGTCCATGTTGACACTGATAAAGATACCGTCATGCTGTACGGAGATAAAGTGGAATATCGTGAGTTCATCTATCTGTTGATGAACAAGCCGCCGGGACTGATTTCAGCGACCGAGGATGCCAATGAGGAGACGGTCATCGATATTCTGCAGATGGACGACCAGATCTTCAACCCGTTCCCTGTCGGAAGGCTCGATAAAGATACAGAAGGATTGCTTCTGATCACCAATGACGGTCAATTGTCCCATCAGCTTCTTTCCCCGAAACGGCACGTGCCGAAAACGTATTTTGCCGTGATCGAAGGCGAAGTGACCGAGCGTGATATTGAGGCCTTTAAAGCAGGTGTGACACTTGAGGACGGGTACCACACCAAGCCAGGTGACCTCGTGATCTTAAAATCCGGGCTCACTTCCGATATCGAGTTGACGATCACGGAAGGAAAGTTTCATCAGGTGAAGAGGATGTTTGAAAGCGTCGGGAAGCGTGTTGTCTATCTGAAGCGTCTAACGATGGGGCCACTGAAACTGGATGAGGATCTTGAGCTTGGCGAATATCGTGAGCTGACGGATGAAGAAGTGGAGATGCTGAAGGAGTACCGTCCTTGATTTTATCCTGAAAATGAAAAAATTCCAGCCCCTCAAGTGGCATACTTCAGGGGCTGGAATTTTCATATTATTACTCTTTTTCTTTCTCTCTATGAAGACATCTTTACTTTCTTCTCGGTTGTTGTCCATTGGCCGCGGCTTGGGCTTTGCACCAAGTCGTTGTAAGCTAACACGTTGAGATCCCTTTGAATGGTGCGAGGAGTAATGCCAAATTCGTCAACGAGATCTTGAGTTGTTACAGTACCTTTCTTGTTGATGTACATGTATACAGCTTTTATTCTTGTTAGCATACGATTGGTTGAAGGTTTCAAAGAACCACTCCCTCATCATTTTTCCAAAGTCAAAGACTACATCGCCATGTGTGCACCTCACGTGCTACCTATGTACTATGCGCTTTAGACAACCCCTTTTCCTTTTATCGTTTACTCATAAGATGTCTGACAATTATATTGTACCCCTATTCCTGAAAAAATTCTATAATATTGTCTAAATTTACAAACAATTAACGGGGTCTCCCTTTGTTACCCCCATTGTATGAGGGGTCTAGTAAAAAGATGTATAATTCTGAAAATTAGAAGGTTAAACTTTTTAACATAGGTCTTTCTCCTTGTTTGGATTTCCTGTCTAAACAGTATAAAATGGAGGGGAATGAGATTAAATACATAATGAGCAGGTGTTGAATGATGAACTGGACACAGGAAGTCGAGAAACGCAAAGATGATTTATTGAAAGACTTGCAGAATTTTTTACAAATCAAAAGTGTGCTGGATGAAGAGAATGCCACTGATGATGCCCCGCTTGGCAAAGGGGTGAAGGAAGCGCTGGATTATTTATTGATGCTAGGCGAAAAAGATGGATTCACCCCAAAGAATGTCGGGAATCTTGCCGGTCATCTTGAGTTCGGGGGAGGGGATGAACTTCTTGGGATCCTCTGCCACGTGGATGTCGTGCCTGAAGGAGACGGCTGGAGTGTCGATCCTTTTGGCGGAGAAATCAAGGATGGGAAGATTTATGCCCGAGGTGCGATCGATGATAAGGGTCCTACCATGGCCGCCTATTATGCAATGAAAATCGTAAAAGAACTGAAGCCGGATTTTAACAAGCGGATCCGGATGATCATCGGAACGGATGAAGAGAGTGATTGGAGGTGTGTGGATCACTATTTCAAGAATGAAGAAATGCCATCGATGGGATTTGCTCCTGATGCTGACTTCCCGATCATTTATGCGGAGAAAGGGATTGCGGACTATGATCTTGTCCAACGAACGGGCAGAGAAGGAAATGGATCTCGGAATCAAGTTATCTCGTTTGAATCCGGCCGCCGTTATAATATGGTACCTGATTTTGCAAAAGCGGTCGTCCACCTTGATGAAGACCATACAAAATGGGTGCAGCAGTTTGAAATCTTCACAAAGAATGAAGGAGTTAAGGGAAGATATTATATTGAAAACGGTGAAGTGATCTTTGAGGTGGAAGGTGTGTCCGCACACGGGATGGAGCCAGATAACGGCAAAAATGCCGGACTGTACCTCGCTGCTTTCCTTACCGAGCTTCCATTGGACGCGCAGGCAGAAAACTTCTTTGCTTTTACAAAAGAAACTTTTTTCAAGGAATCCCGGGGCGTGAAGCTTGGCGTCAGCCATCGTGATGAAATCACAGGAGACCTGACAATCAACGTCGGAAAGCTGCGCTATTGCCATGAAGAAGGCGGTCGCCTAGGCCTTAATATGCGCTACGGTGTCGATTACGAAATGGAGAAGGCGAAAGAAACCCTTCAGTCCATTGAAAGCTTCACTGTTGAAAATTTCACGGACAGCAAGCCTCATCATGTGTCATCGGATGACGAGCTTGTACAGACATTGCAAAAAGTATACGAAGAGCAGACGGGTGAAAGAGGGGAACTCATCACCATAGGCGGCGGGACTTATGCAAGGAGCCTTGAAGCAGGCGTGGCATTCGGACCGTTATTCCCGGGAAGGGAAGATATTGCTCATCAAAAAGATGAATACATGTACATTGAGGATCTCTTAAAAGCGACGGCGATCTATGCTCAGGCAATCTATGAATTGGCCTGCAAATCCTAAGGATCTAAAGGAGAGAGGGAAATGACTGAAGGAACGGTATTTCTTAATGGGGATTATGTGAAAAGATCCGGTGCGAAAGTGGATATAGAGGACCGCGGCTATCAATTCGGTGATGGGATCTATGAGGTTGTCCGCGTCTACAACGGAAATGTCTTCACGATGGATGAACATATGGAGCGCCTGTATCAAAGTGCTGATAAAATGAAGCTCAAGATTCCATTTGAACTTAAGGACTTCACTTCCATTGTGTTCAAATTGATCGAAATGAATAATGTCCAAGAGGGCATCGTTTATATCCAGGTTTCAAGGGGGATATCGACGAGGCAGCATCACTTCCCTGCGGGGGATGTTCCCGGTAGTGTGGTGGCTTATACGAAAGAGTTTAAAAGGCCTGTAAAATCAATGAACGAAGGTGTTACTACGACGCTTGTAGAGGATATCAGGTGGCTCCGATGTGATATCAAGAGCCTCAATCTGTTAGGGAATATCCTTGCCAAAGAGGAGGCTGCTTCAGGGGGCCATTTTGAAGCGATCGGGCATCGCGGCGAGACAGTGACGGAAGGATCCTCGTCAAATGCTTTCATGGTCAAGGGCGGGGCGGTTTATACGCATCCGGCTACGAATCTGATCCTAAACGGTATCACAAGGAGAGTCATTAAAGAATTGGCCGATGCACACGGTGTGAAGTTCGTCGAGAAGACATTCACGGTGGATGAACTGCTTTCTGCTGATGAATTGTTCATCGCCAGCACCACTTCAGAAGTAATGCCCGTCATTAAGGTGGATGAAACGGTCATAGGACAGGGGGCACCAGGACCTGTGACAAGGAAACTCCAGGAATGGTTCACAGAGAGAATCGAGAAAGAATGTAATAAACTTCAAGTTTGACGGAGGATGCGGGATGGAATTGATATGTTCACAAGCTTTCATGAAAAAAGAGCGCAGGATTGAAGACAATCAGCAGTTTACGGTGGAGTCGGAGGAATATCTGTATCTGTACAGTGATAAGATCGTGACGCCTAAAAGGAGCTTCGGGCTGCATCAAGTGCTGGACGTGACGAAGAAGCATCTCTCGGCCCGATATATTTTCCTTTATCTCCATACCATTGAAGGTGTCCTTACGTTCGTGGTAAAGTCTTCACCCGACCCGTTCATCTCGCATTACCGTAAAATAAAAGAAGACCTATAACGAAGGCCCGTCCCGCACTGCTTTAAAGCAGTGCGGGACGGGCCTTTGAAATTTTTTTGAATTTAGAATCGGAACAGGTCGCTTGAAAGGTATCTTTCTCCTGTGTCACATGCGATGCAGATGACCACATCGTCAGGCGATAATGTTTTGGCAACCTCGATTGCAGCGTAGCAGGCAGCACCTGAAGATGGTCCTACAAGAATGCCTTCTTCCCTTGCCATCCTTCTCGCTATATCGTATGCCTGTTCGTCTTCGATTTTATGAATTTTATCATATACCTCTGTATTCAATGTATCAGGGACAAAGCCGGGGCTCGTACCGACAAGCTTGTGTTTGCCGGGTTTACCGCCTGAAAGGACTGGGGAACCTGCAGGCTCTACGACATGTACCTGAATATCCGGATACTGTTCCTTCAGTACCTCGCCAGTACCAGTAATGGTTCCTCCTGTCCCGGCTGTCGCGACAAAAGCAGACAGCGGCTTGCCGATCTGTTCCATCGCTTCAATGATTTCGAGTGCCGTCGTTTTACGGTGGGCATTCGGATTGGCGTCATTTTCAAACTGCATCGGCATGAAGCTGTTCGGGATTTCTTTTGTCAGTTCTTTTGCCTTTTCGATTGCACCAGGCATCTTCTCATCCCCTGGAGTCAATACGACTTCCGCTCCGTATGCTTTCAACAGGTTGATCCGCTCCTGTGTCATCGTGTCAGGCATGACCAGGATGGAACGGTAGCCTCTTGCCGCTGCATTCATAGCAAGGCCGATCCCGGTATTCCCGCTCGTCGGTTCGATGATCGTCGAACCTTCCTTCAGCAGGCCTTCTTTTTCAGCTTCGACGATCATCTGGAAGGCAGCCCGGTCTTTTACGCTTTTGCTCGGATTATAGAATTCAAGTTTAACGTACACATCCGCACCATCAGAAGGATTCAGGCGATTTAACTTAACAAGGGGGGTATCCCCGATTAATTCAGCAATATTCTGTACTACTTTCATGGTCAACTTCCTTTCCTGCATTCTCTACTTATATGGTACTCATTCATATAAATCTTATCAACTATATAGGCTTTGTATTTCATTTTCATTGCATTTCCCTTAGGAGATTCTTTCTCTTAGCACAATTTGCTAAAATAGAGATAAATAAGTCAAAGTTTGTTCTTATAAACATCGCAGTTGATTTCCGTGCAAGACTTCGCTTTCCGCGGATGAACGGTGAGCCTCAGAGGTCTCACATGTCTAGCTGCAGGGCTTAGAGGCGCATGTCATAACCAAACCGGCCAAGAAGGCAAAGGACGCAAAGAACCCCTTCATGGCGGATTCGTCATATGCCACCCGCCTCTCTTCGAAGCCCTTCCGCTTTCTTATTAGCCACTTCTCCCGCAGGAGTCTTGGTCTTGCACTTCAATCAACTGCTGGAACCTGCAATAACTTTATACAATGACAATAAGTAAGACTCAAAATGGGTATACAAATAACTTAAGTATGATTCTTTAGAACAAAAATATATTAATGAGGTATTAAACTGACTATATACTTTATAAAAGACTAACAAAAAGGGATGGAATGTTATGTTAAAAACTCATTATTTTTTTGCATGTGCATTACCGGACGAGATGAAGAAGGAGATAGAAAGACTGACTGCTCCCATGAAGGAAGAGGATTCTTTTAAGAAATACGTCCATCCGGAAGACTACCATATCACTCTGGCTTTCCTGGGTGATGCTGCACAAGAAAATTTAGATGCGGCCATTGACCATGTAACAGAGTCTTTACATAACCTGGGGAGTTTCCCGCTTTCGCTAAAGAGGTTCGGCACTTTCGGGAAAAGTGATGAGCCGAGGATTTTCTGGATGGGTGTGAACCCGTCTTCGACTCTTCATCAGATCCGTGAAAAGGTGTATGAAGCCTGTGAAGAAGCAGGCTTTCAATTGGAAACCAGACCTTTCACCCCCCATGTCACCGTCGGGCGGAAATGGAACAAGTCAACACGATTTTCAAAGGAATGGCTGAGTGGTTTCAACCCGGAAGAAACTCCCGGCCACCTGATAAAAGAGATCGTTCTATACCGAACGCATATGGATCGCACACCGAAATATGAAGCGGTCCAAACGATACACTTGAATGAATCGCCCTAAATAACCTGAAAGGAAGGACTCCTGATGGCGCAGCTGATAAAACTCCAAGATTATGTTTCAAGATATGAAACCGATTTATATAGATATCCTTCCCAATTTGTACGATTAAAAAAGCAGCAATGGGAAAAAATGAAACTTCACTGGGAAAACGGCGGTGGATTTCCTTCTCTGGAAAAAGAAGAACCCGAGAAAGAAAAAACAACCGTCACCCGTAAATTCATGTCCTTTTTTAAAAAGAAAGAGGAGGGGGAAACGGAAGACAGTGACAACCCAGCTCAGAAGGATGATGATGCGATTGAGCTTGAGATGAACCCGCATGCTGAATTTGCCTCCGAAGAAGAGTTGAAGAAGCACTTCCTGGATTCCATCTTTGAATTCCAGTTAAGGTGGGCAAGCTCGACGATATCAGAAAAATCCTATGTAGATAACAGCTATTATTATGATGAGAGGCTTAAATACCTTCTTCAGCGCTTTCCTGATAACATCCTTGTTTTATATTTTCCGGTTTTTAAAATAAAAAATGCCCCCGTTGAACTGGAGGTTGTCCTGATTACGCCTACAGGAATATGGTGCTTATCCTTCCTGGAATTTGAGAACGGGACGGCTTACATCGGTTCGGGGGATCGTTTTTGGGTGAAAAAATGGGGAGACGCCGAATCAAGGGTGTTGAATCCGCTGATTTCATTGAGAAGGATGGAACGCATCATCGGTCAGATCGTTGAGTATGCCGGTATTGAACTGCCGGTACACAAAGCCGTGGTCTCAAGAAACGGGTATATCGATTATCCCCAGGCGCCTGCAGGCTGTGAATTCATCGATAAGAGGAAGCATGAGAGCTGGTCTAATCAGCAGCGGTCAAGCCGGTCACCGATAAAAAGTGTTCAATTGAAAGCAGCTAAATCGATTCTGGATTACTGTCAGACGACCTCCTTTCAACGGATGCACTACCAGCATGAGACCCTTAAAGATTGGAACACGGGAGCGGAAGAGGATTCCCAATGAAGACTATCTTTATTGTGAATCCTTCTGCAAAGAATCATCATTCGCTTTCCTCCTGGGAAAAGTTTCGTAAGAGCATTACCATTCCCCATTCGTTATACATCACAGATCACCCGGACGATGTGAGAAGAATCGCAGGGGAGCTTGTACGTACAAATCCCGGTGAAACTTTCTACATGATCGGAGTCGGGGGAGACGGGACTATGAACTCGATTATTTCCGGTACAGCCGGTTTTGAGAATATCTTTATCGGGTATATTCCCGGAGGAAGCGGAAATGATTTTGCCCGCGGGTATAGGTGGCCATCGGGCAAACAAGAAGCGTACGATCTGATAAAGGAAACCATACATACTGCTTTACCGATTTCACTGGATGCAGGCCTTTTCTCTATAGAAGGGGGGCCAAATCACTATTTTGTGAATAATATAGGAGTAGGGTTTGATGCCTTGATTGCCAGGAAGGCAAATGAATCACGGTTAAAAAGGAAATTGAACCGCTGGTCGCTTGGTAAACTGGTCTATCCACTTATCCTTTGCCGGGAAGCGCTCACCTTTACACCATTTCAGGCAGTGATGGAAGTTGACGGTGTAGAACATACGCTTGAAAAAGTGTGGTTCATCACCGTTTCGAATCAGCCTTATTTTGGGGGAGGAATGAAAATTGCCCCGAAAGCACGTCCGGATGATGGTGTGCTTGACCTGACCATTGTATCCGGGCTTTCGAAATGGAAGCTGATGTTTTTGTTTATATCTGTCTTTTTCGGAAAACATACTGAATTAAAAGAAGTCCATACATTAATAGGAAGAAGTATCAAGATAAAAAGCCGTAAGGGAATACCCGTGCATGCAGATGGCGATTATGCGGGAGTCATCGATGAAGGCAGGGAACTCCATGCAGAGGTGACCCCCGGCATGTGGAAAATGTTAAATAGAAGCAGGTGGGAGAAGTGTTAGTCATTAGTCGGCAGTACGAAGCATTCCTGGATACATTTCATATGATCACCCTGATTCTCCCTTATTCGTATCATGGGGGGCAATCCAGCCGGTTTACCCTGGTGAAGGACGGGAATGAAATCCCTCTTGAACTGAAGGAAAGGATACCGCTCGATGATGCAATGAAATATACGGTATCCCTGGCGTACGAATTGGAACTTGGAAGAACGTATACCATCAAAGACGAACATAACACGGAAACGGATCTGCAAATAGGGGCCGTCATCCGCACAGACGAATTTGACAGGCAATTTTACTATGACGGAGACGATCTGGGTCTCACCTTTGAAGAAGACAGGGCTGTTTTTAAAGTGTGGTCCCCGACTGCTACTGAAGTGAAGGTGAAGTTAAAGGCGCCACAGGAAGAGGATGCTGTTCAACTTGCCATGGAAAGATCTATAAACGGCGTGTGGGAACTGACAATCAGGGAAAACATTGAAGGCTGGCATTATACCTACCTGACGTGCATCAATCTTATCTGGAGCGAGCTGGTCGATCCGTATGCAAAGTCTGTTTCCTTCAACAGTGAATGGGGATGTGCAGTGGACCCGGAAAAAATAACCCCGCGATGTTCATCCTTGCAGCCTCTTCCTTCCCCGGTCGATTCAGTCATTTATGAGTTGAACGTAAGGGACTTTTCAAGTGCAAAAGAAAGCGGGATGAAGTTCAAGGGCAAATATCTTGCATTTACCGAGAAAGAAACAGGGACACCCAGCGGGTTATCTTCTGGCATAAGTTATTTGAAAGAGCTGGGGGTCACGCATGTTGAATTGCTGCCTGTGAATGATTTCGACGGAGTATCGGATGATCCGGCAGATAATCGTTACAACTGGGGGTATAATCCTTTATACTTCAATGCCCCGGAAGGAAGCTACAGCATGAATCCATCCGACCCGGCCGGACGGATCCGAGAACTGAAATCCGCCATTCATTCCCTGCATGAAGAAAATATAAGGGTCATTCTGGATGTCGTATACAATCATGTATTTGTCAAGGAAACATCTTCATTCGAAAAGCTTGTCCCGGGGTATTTTTTCCGGCACGATGAAAACGGACTCCCCTCCAATGGGACGGGAGTGGGAAATGATTTTGCATCCGAACGGTTGATGGCACGGAAGTTCATAAAGGATTCCATCCGCTATTGGTTGAAGACGTATGGGGTGGATGGTTTCCGGTTCGACCTGATGGGGATCCTTGATGTCACGACAATGAATGAAATCCGTGATGAAGTGGATGAAATTCTACCCGGTGCCATCCTGATTGGTGAAGGCTGGGACCTGAACACACCCATTGCGCCGGACAGGAAAGCCAATCTCAGGAATGCAAACAGCCTCAAGGGAATCGGCCAATTCAATGATTGTTTCCGGGACACCATTAAGGGGAGTACATTCAATCTTCACGATAAAGGATTTGCCCTCGGCCACGGAAATCTGGAGGCAAAAGTGGAGCTGGTGCTGACGGGGAGCATCGGTGTCACGGATGGTGACAAAGGCATTTTTAACGAGCCGGCCCAATCCGTCAATTATGTAGAATCACATGACAACCATACACTTTGGGATAAAATGAAAGCTTGTCTTGAGGAAGAGGATGAACTTCTGATGAAAAGACAGAAGCTGGCGACTTCGATGGTGCTGCTTTCTCAGGGGATACCATTCCTGCATGCCGGCCAGGAATTTTTCCGTACCAAACAGGGTGTGGAGAACAGCTATAATTCACCGGTGGAAATAAACCGGATTGATTGGCTGAGAAGGGAAAGGCATGAGGAAGATATCGAATATATCCGGGGATTGATTGCAATCAGAAAAAGTCACGGTGCATTCCGCTTCAGGCAATCGGACCTTATCAGAAAACATGCATTTGTGCATCATCCTGAAGAAAAACTTGTAACAGTCCACTACCGGGATGTCCATCCATATGGTCCGTGGAATGAATTGCTTCTTATCTTTCATTCAGGTGAAAGCAGCAATGTCAGGTTCCCGCTTCCCAAAGGGAAGTCCTGGACTATGCTGTCAGACGGAAAGAAAGCGAATGTGAACGGTTTACAGGAGCTGGACGGTGATTCCATCGGGCTTGAGGGGATTTGTTCCTATGTCATCGTCCGCTGACACATCGTTCCAAAGCTTGACGAAATGAGAAGATGACGATAAAATCAAAAACAGATGGCTATTGATTGATCTGCCCAATAGCTGTCTTTTTTGTTTTATAAGACTTTTAAGTTGATCTATTAAATGTATGAATTGTAATGACGATAATAAACGTAAGATTGAAATACATGAACACGACTAAGGACCAATAGAAGGTGAAAATATTGGAACACTTATTTGACCAAGATTGGGAAATAGTCCCCGCAGGCGGTGCCACCGGAGAAGCTTTTTTTGCTCAGTACCAAGAGCAGAAGCTGTTTCTTAAACGCAACTCTTCTCCTTTTCTAGCCGTATTGTCGGCAGAGGGCATCGTACCGAAGCTTGTCTGGACAAAGCGAATGGAAAATGGGGACGTAATAACAGCACAGCACTGGTTAAATGGAAGAGAACTCAATCCGGAAGAAATGAAGAATGAACGGGTTGCAAGACTGCTCAAGAAAATCCATTCTTCAAGGCCACTGTCCACCATGCTTGAGAGACTGGGCCAGGAACCTTTCCAGCCTGAACATATGCTCACAGAAGTGGAAACGGGGCTGGAGTTCGATCTCCTTTCTTTGCCGGTAGTAAGGCAGGCGTTATTATTTCTGCAAAAAGAACTGGAAGAGGTTCGGCAGGATGAATACGTAGTCTGTCACGGAGACGTCAATCATAACAACTGGCTGCTTTCCGATCACAACCAGCTGTACTTGATCGATTGGGACGGGGCAATGATCGCCGACCCTGCTTTCGATGTAGGAATGCTTTTGTACTGGTACATCCCCGAGGAAGAATGGCCTGCGTGGCTCAACCAATATGGTGTTGAGCTGACAGACAATCTGAGATTGAGGATGAAATGGTATGTAGTGGCTCAAACGATCCTTTCCATACAATGGCATAAAGGGAAAGGACGCTTTCATGAAATGAACCACTGGATCGAATATTTGCATAAGGTTGTTTGATCAGGAGAACTGATCCATATCCGAAACCCACTGAGACAGGTTTTGGCGATTGCTCGTAATATGAGTATCGAGGTCAGAGCTGCCTGCTCCGCTTTGACCGTATTGATAAATTTCTTGCAGGACCGGCTTTATATTTTCATTTATTTCCGTGTTGACCATCAACGACTTGACTAATCGCTCTACCTGCTCACATTCAGATACTGAACCGCAGCAATCTGTCTGATGATTGGAGAGTATATCTTTTAACAACTGCATTTGATAATGGGAATCTAAAGGCATGACGTACACCCTTTCATATAGATCTTTGCATCGTTTTCTTCTGCGAAAACAAAACAGGAATTCACATTTAGTGTGTGGATTCCTTTTCTATTTATTCGTCGGTTTTTTGAAATGGTCTGTACGCAAAATAGTGTTGCATAGTACCCATTCATCTGTTATTGTTTTTTTCGGTAGAGCTGTTTTCATATGAATTGTTTTGAGGAAAACGTCTTATATGAAAACAGTTTTAAATTAAATTTGTGGCTCTGTTATTTTGTTTTAACAGAATCCAGCTATTGATTGGAGTGCAAGACGAAGACTCCTGCGGGAAAAGCGAGACAGGTGAGACTTGTCCAGCTCTGGGGCTTAGAGGCACATGTCATAAGTCAAATCGTCCAAGAAGGCAAAGAACGCCTTCGTGGACGATTCGCCTTATGCCACCCGCCTCTGAGCAAAGCCCCTCCGCTTTTCTGACCCGCAGGAGCTTAAGCGACGAGGAGGCTCACCGGCCGCCCGCGGAAAGCGAAGTCTTGCACGGAAATCAATAGCGGATTTCAATGGGCCAAACTAATAAATGAGGTGTCACAACATGCGTTTAAGACATAAACCATGGGCTTCAGAAAAAATCAGCGAGAACCCGCAGTATGTGGTCGCGCAGCCCGAAGAGAAAAAAGGCAAATGGAATGAAGTGTTTGGAAACGACAATCCCATCCATATAGAAGTCGGAACCGGGAAAGGCCAGTTCGTCACGGAAATGGCAAGAGCGAATCCCGAAGTCAATTACATCGGTATCGAATTATATGAAAGTGTCATCGTGACAGCCCTTGACCGCTTGATAGAAGCCGAGCTTCCGAATGTAAAGCTGTTGAACGTGGATGCACGCCACCTGACCGATTTCTTTGCAACTGAAGAAGTTGGCAGGGTATACCTGAACTTCTCTGATCCATGGCCGAAAAACCGCCACGAAAAGCGCCGCCTCACATACAAAACATTCCTCAAGCTTTATGAGGATATCCTGATCAAAGGCGGGGAAATCCACTTCAAGACGGATAATCAAGGCTTGTTTGAATATTCATTGATGAGCTTTTCATGGTACGGCCTTCACTTGAAATTCCTGAGCCTGGATTTGCACAACAGCGATTTCGAAGGAAACATCATGACCGAATACGAAGAAAAATTCTCAGCAAAAGGCCAGCGGATCTACCGCGTTGAAGCGCAATATCAGAATCAATAATAGTAGGAGAGCATCCCGATGAGTTTTGCGGGGTGCTTTTTTGTATGAATTCAGTTTTGAAGTGGAGGTCTTCTTTATATGGTAGATGCTATTTGAATTTTAATTGAAAAACTTGTTGGTTTTGGCAAAAGTAACACTGTATTGCCGCGTTTTTATAGAGGGAACGGTAATTTTAGGTGGAATCATAGTCCTCCAGCGGTCCGTGAACTGGTAATTGCGCCATTTTTCAGGATAATTGCGCCTGTATCAAGATTATTGCGCCGCTTGTCGAATTTTTATTTATTTAATTACTCCTTTTTGAAACTGCTCCAGCGGTTGATTGAAGTGCAAGACGAAGACTCCTGCGGGAAGAGTAGCTTATAAGAAAACGAAAGGGCTTTGTTCAGAGGCGGGGGGCATAAGACGAGCCGGCCTGGAAGGCGCTCTTTGCCTTCTTGGCCGGTTTGACTTATGACCTGTGCCTCTAAGCCCTGCAGCTGGACAGCTAGAAAAGCGGAGGCGGCTCGTTTAGAGACGACAAGCATAAGACAGGGCATCCGGAAAGGCGGGGTTTTGCCTTTTTGGATGGCATGGCTTATGTCTCGAGTCTCTAGCCGCCGGAGCTGGACAGGTGAGACCCCGCAGGAGCTTTAACTCCGAGGAGGCTCACGGCTACCCGCGGAAAGCGAAGTCTTGCACGGAAATCAATAGCGGTTTTTTATAGACTATCCCCAGGCTTATCTATATAAGTCGTCCGTAAATTCTGATAAAATAAAACCGTACGAACAAAGGAGGAATAGACAATATGGAATCATTGAAATCAGGAGATTTAACATTTCACTGGCTGAATGGGGGCGTCACACACATGGACGGCGGCGCGATGTTCGGAGTGGTGCCGAAACCTCTTTGGTCAAAAAAATACGCAGTCAATGAATTGAACCAGATCGAGCTGCGAACCGATCCGCTCTTTCTTCAATATCAAGGTAAAAATATCCTCATTGAATCCGGAATAGGAAAAGGAAAATTAAATGATAAGCAGAAACGGAATTATGGGGTGCACGAGGAATCATCGGTAGAGGAATCCTTGGAGAAGCTTGGCTTGACGACTTCTGATATCGATATCATCCTGATGACGCATATGCACTTCGATCATGCTTGCGGACTCACGAAATATGAGGGGGAGAAGCTTGTCCCGGTATTCCCGAATGCCGAGATTCATACGTCTAAGGTTGAATGGGACGAGATGAGGGAGCCGAATATCCGCTCGAGAAATACATATTGGAAAGAAAACTGGGAGAGCATCGCAGGGCAGGTGAAGACGTTCGAAGGAGAAAAGGAAGTGCTGCCGGGACTGCGCATGGTCCATACGGGCGGGCACAGTGACGGACATTCGATCATCATCATCGAGCACGGCGGCGAGACGTTCATCCATATGGCGGATATCATGCCGACCCATGCACATAAGAACCCGCTTTGGGTCCTTGCCTACGATGATTATCCAATGACATCGATCCATGCAAAAGATAAGTGGGTCAATCAGGCCATCGACAATGAGTGGTGGTTCTTGTTCTATCACGACGCCGTCTACAGAGCACTGAAGTGGAACAGGGACGGGGAAATCATCGAAGAAGTACCTAGAGGAAAAGTTTGATCATGAAAAAACAGGATGACACTTTTGCCATCCTGTTTTTTCATACCTTAAGAGATAGGGTAAACATCGATTACAGTGCCCGTATAGGCATCTGCCAGGAATTCGAATTGTTCCAGGCGGCCTTCACTCCTGCGTGATACCCCGCCTTTATAGACTTTTGTCGACAGGGAATGCTTTTGATAATCTTCAGGTTTCATTGAAATCCACGACCCGTCGACCTTCCCTTCTTTTTTAAATGAGAGTTTTACATCCTTTAACACCTTTTCGGCTGAAACCAGGCTTGTTTCTTTTAGCTTCCCGCTAACTAATAACCCGCCGGCAGCGCCGATGCCCACTCCTAAAATGAATGACTTCCAGTTCATCTTTATCCCTCCACAGCCTTGATTACAAACTTGCATATAGGTACATTCTAACAAAGAATCTGAAAAAAAGAGAACTGCTTTTGTCTTAATTGGTGGTAAGACGTGAGAAAGTTCTGTAAAATGAAAGTATACATAACTGAATTTTTTTAAAAAAGGGGCAGAATATATGAAACAAGATACATTGGATTTATTTAAAACATTGACTGAGTTGCCTGGGGCGCCCGGGAACGAACATGCAGTCCGACAATTCATGAAGGAACAATTGGCTGCGTATTCCGATGAAGTGGTACAGGACCGCCTCGGTGGAGTATTTGGAGTGAAAAGGGGCCAGGAAGAAGATCCGGTTGTCATGGTAGCAGGGCATATGGATGAAGTCGGCTTCATGGTCACTTCCATCACCGATAACGGAATGCTCCGCTTCCAGACCCTTGGCGGCTGGTGGAGCCAGGTTCTCCTTGCTCAGCGTGTGCAGATCATCACGGAAAACGGTCCCGTCACAGGCGTGATCGGCAGCATCCCTCCGCATCTTTTGGGGGAAGAGCAGCGAAGAAAACCGATGGATATTAAAAATATGCTCATCGATATCGGTGCGGATAATAAAGAGAATGCACTTGAAATCGGAATCAAGCCGGGTCAGCAGATTGTCCCGATTTGTCCGTTCACCCCTATGGCAAATGATAAGAAGATCCTCGCCAAAGCTTGGGATAATCGTTATGGCTGCGGATTGTCCATCGAGCTTTTGAAGGAACTCCAAGGTACTGAATTGTCCAATACCCTATACTCCGGTGCGACAGTACAGGAAGAAGTGGGCCTCCGCGGAGCTCAGACCGCAGCTAATATGATCAAACCGGATATTTTCTTTGCACTTGATGCAAGTCCCGCAAATGATATGTCCGGTGATAAGAATGAGTTTGGCCAGCTTGGAAAAGGGGCCCTTCTCAGGATCCTTGACCGATCTATGGTGACGCATAAAGGAATCAGGGAATTCGTACTCGATACTGCGGAGTCCAATGACATCCCTTATCAATATTTCGTATCTCAGGGCGGTACGGATGCAGGAAGAGTCCATATTTCAAACGAAGGGGTGCCGAGTGCTGTAGTGGGCATTTGTTCACGCTACATCCATACCCATGCATCCATGATCCACGTTGACGATTATGCAGCGGCAAAAGAATTGATTGTGAAACTTGTCAAGCAGTGTGACCGCTCGACGATCGACTCGATCAAAAGAAATGGATAATCGATTGAATCTGACAAAGATTAACTATATAGGCTAAGCTAAGAACTGTCTCTTCCAGAGGCAGTTTTTTTGGGCGGGGAATCCGGCTTGGGATGTTATAAGAAAAGAGGTATCGTAATTTGTTGAAAGTAGCAATAGGGACACAAAACAAGGCGAAAGTACAAGCAATCGAAAAAGGATTTCAGGGACGTTTTGATGATGTGAGCTTTCAATGCTTGAAAACGGAGTCAAATGTAAGTGAGCAGCCTTTTTCCGATCAGGAGACGATCGAAGGGGCTCTTAACCGGGCAAAGAACGTGTTGAGGATGACGGACGCCGATATCGGCATCGGCCTTGAAGGAGGGGTGACTGAAACGCTTTACGGCATGTTCCTGATCAATTGGGGAAGTCTTGTTGATCGGAACGGCAATGAAATCATTGCGGGAGGGGCCAGGATTTCATTGCCGGAAGAAATTGCAGACGGACTCAGGAAGGGAAGGGAACTTGGTCCGCTCATGGATGAATTCACTTCCAAAACAGGTATCCGCCAAAATGAGGGGGCAGTTGGTGTATTCACTGATGGGATCGTCACTCGTGATGCCATGTTCTTTCACGTCGTCCAGTTGTTGATCGGGCAATGGAAATATAAAAAAAATCAATCCTGACCCCTCAATTTCCTACTACTTGGCCCATACCAATCTGATGCCTTCCTCATAAGATAAAATATGTCAGTGCTATTTCACTGATAATTCTTATGCAGGGAGGTTTGATTTATGGGGTGCAGAAGACATGACCGAGTGGAAGGCCGCCGAAACAATTGCTGCTGGGACTTATTCGGCTGTTGTGGAAGACGTGATGATGTAAGAGGAGATGAAGACCGCGGAAGATGCCGCCGCCGAAATGATGATGTAGCTGGCGCTGAAGACCGTGGAAGATGCCATCGCAGAAGAGATGATGTACGAGGAGCAGAGGACAACAACCGCGGGAGATGTCATGGAAGACGAAATGACGATGTACGCGGTGCTGAAGATAACCGTGGCAGATGCCGTCATAGAAGAGACGATGTCGGCGGTGCTGAAGACCGCAGAAGACACCGCGGCAATTGCTGCTGGTTCTGGTAAAAGTCAGAAGGCTTCGCGCTTTTATTAGCGCGGGGTCTTTTTTTATAATAAAAGCCCCCTGAACGGATCAGGGGGCTTAAACAATAAATTATTTAACACCTTTCATAAACACTTGGATTTTAGGTGCCAGCAGGAAGAGGATGATACTTAATGCGATTGCTGCCCCTCCGATGGAACCAAAGTAAAGCATTTCTGAATCAGCTGAATAAAATCTTACAAGTTGTGCATTCAGTGCTTGTGCACCTGCTGAAGCAAGGAACCAAAGACTCATCGTTTGAGCCGAGAATGCTTCAGGAGCAAGTTTCGTTGTGGCTGAAAGGCCGACAGGTGAAAGCATCAATTCACCAAGGACAACGATGAAATAGCTCAATACAAGCCATAGCGGGCTGACCAATGCATCTTCACCTGAGAAATAACCAGGAAGCAGGATGACAAGGAATGACAACCCTGCAAAAAGAAGTCCCATTGCAAATTTCTGAGGGATCGTTGGCTGACGGTCACCAAGTTTTACCCACATTCCGGCGAAGATAGGCGCAAGTAGAATGATGAATAACGGATTAAGTGACTGGAACCATGCAGGTGAGATTTCGATTCCCATGAAATCAAGCTGCGTACGTTTATCTGCATAAGCAGCAAGGATCGTAGAACCTTGTTCCTGAATTGCCCAAAACATAACGGCAGCGATGAATAATGGAATATATGCAAGGACGCGTGAACGTTCAGTTGCTGTTGTTTTAGGACTTCTGTACATAATAATGAAATAGATAGTTGGAGCCAAGATTCCGAAAATTCCGACTAAATTGATGAATACATCCAAGGTGAACATTCCATTAGGAATGGTGATCCCAAGGATAACTGCCAGTGCAATCACCACAAGTGCAGTGAGGGAACCGTATTTTTTCTTTTCAGCAGCATTAAGCGGGTTCGGCACATACGTACCAGCAAGACCCAGGCTCTTCTTCTTTGTGATAAAGAAAACGACTAATCCGAAGAACATACCGATTGCGGCAAGTGCGAATCCCCAGTGGAATCCGTAGCTCTTCATAAGTGCCCCTGTCAGAAGCGGTGCAAGGAACCCACCCATGTTGATCCCCATATAGAAAATACTGAACGCAGCATCGCGGCGTGTATCATTTTCTGCATACATTTCACCGACAACAGTCGATACGTTCGGTTTTAATAAACCTGTACCCAGTACGATTAATACCATTGAAACGAAAAACATTGAAAGACTGCCCGGGAATGATAAGGCGATATGCCCGAACATAATCAAGATTCCTCCGTAGAAGACGGCTTTCGATGTACCGAAGATACGGTCTGCCAGCCAGCCTCCGATCACACCTGACATATAAACAAGTGAACCATAAATAGACATGATTGCTAAAGCTGTGCCTTCTTCTAAACCAAGGCCGCCTTTTGAAACCTCATAATACATATAGTATACAAGGATTGCGCGCATTCCGTAGTAAGAAAAGCGCTCCCAAAATTCTGTGAAGAATAGCGTGAATAGTCCCTTAGGGTGTCCAAAGAATCCTTTCTGGGGAACACTATCCACAATTTTCTGTTTATTAATTGACGACATATTACAACCTCCTTAGTTCTTTTACTATAATATTTTAATATTTTCATAAAGTCAAAAAAACTTTTAAAACTAGTAAGTATATCATAAAATGTTTTTATTTTACCAAGATTTTATTATTTTAGAATAGTAAGATAATTTGGGTCTAAAGTTCTTGATTTCGCAAAGAAAAAACATGCCGGGTACTATTATACCGGCATGTTTTTCATGAAAGAAAAATAAAAATACTGTCAGCCCAAGAATAAACTGGTTATTCAGTTTCGAATATATAGGAAAGTACTTTCGCTGCTTGTCCGATCGATGTGCATGTTACATTCGCTTTATTCGACAGTTCTTTCAGCGGATGATGAAGCTCTTCCGGACGGATCAGGATCAGCGGTTTATTCAAGGCAAGTGCTGTACTTGCATCCATGGCTGTATTCCATTGTTTATACTTCTCACCGAATAACGCTACGACAATGTCAGATTTCTTCATCAATAATTCAGTGCGGAGATTATTGACCGCAGATGCGGCCTCATCACGCAGAATCTTGTCAGGCTGTTCACCAAGAATTTCTTCCCCGATGTAATCAGAACGATCATGATTTTCCATTGGTCCCACAAATGTCAGTGGCAAGTCCAGTTTTTTCGCTTCCTTCTTCAGGTCTTCTCTCCAGCTGCTATGTATTTCCCCTGCAAGATAAACAGTGAATTCCACTTTGCATCTCTCCTTTTTTTAGTCATTTTATCATATTTACCCTCAGGTGGTGAAAAGTAACCTCCGCTGCCATGAAATTAAGGTTTTTTCTTTTTGTAAGGGTTGTCAATGGTACTTTGTGACGGTATTATTAGCGTAGGTCCTTCAGGTAACCTTGAAGGCGGGTTCCGACGAAGCAGGAAAAGGAGGAAAAGAGGATGAAAACAAAGATTTCGATCGTTCTCTTCTTTCTTGTGCTTATATTAGCTGGATGCAATACAACAATAGACGAAGAGAAAGAGCAGACAGCCCAGACCGTGGAGGATACGTTCGAAAATACAGAAAAGAACGCGAAAGAGGAAGCGGGAAACCTCAACTTCTATCTCCCGTTTGGAGCCAAGATTGAAAAGGAATCTGAAAACAATGTCATTATTTCAAAAGGCTCTGATACATTCATTCTATTCACTAACCCCGAGGAAGATCAGAAGAGTGAACTTCTATATAATATGGCAATCAGTGATGAGAAGAATATCGTTCAAAATGATTCTTTCAAAGAAGATAATCGTTTAGGATATTATGTCATTAATAAATTGCCGGATTCAGAGGAGTACGAGCTGATTGTTGGGGTCGGAGGCACTAAATTGACCACCCAGTCCAGTTTGGAAGATCTTTCAGATCATGCAGAAATGATGATGGAAATAGCCAACTCTGTAAAACAGAATTAATTATATATGCCGATTTTTCACTGCATTAAGTGGAAGATCGGCTTTTTTTATTTGCTTTTATCGTTCCCGGGAAACGCCATTGCCTGAATGCACCTTTCTATTTGGGGGGAGCATACTGTTTAAAAACTGTTTGAGGAAATTAATGATAGACAAAATCAACATGTGTCTTTACACTAGTAAATGTGTGATTCCTATTTAGAGAAAAGGGGAATGTGAATTGAAGAATTACATGGAAAGTAAAGGGGTTACGTTTTCTGCCAAAGTTTATTTTATAGATGCGTTGAGTTATATGGCACTCGGTCTTTTCAGCTCGCTGATCATCGGGCTGATCATCAAGACGATCGGGGAGCAGGCAGCGATTCTTCCTGACGCTGTTAATACGTTCTTCATCGATATGGGTGCGCTTGCCATCGGGCTGATGGGTCCTGCCATAGGCGTCGCTATTGCATATGGACTGGGTGCGCCCCCGCTCGTTTTGTTTGCTGCGGTGGTGACAGGTGCTGCGGGTGCCTCCCTGGGCGGCCCTGCCGGTGCTTATCTTGCAGCTGTCGTTTCAACTGAAATTGGGAAACTTGTAAGCAAGACGACGAAGGTTGATATCATCGTTACACCCTTTGTAACGATTTTTGCAGGTTTTTTTGTTGCTTATTTCGCGGGTCCGCAAATCGGTGACTTTATGACGATGTTCGGAAGCTGGATCAGCTGGGCGACTGAGCAGAGACCAATCATTATGGGGGTACTCGTGGCGGCACTAATGGGGCTTGCGTTGACGGCTCCGATTTCCAGTGCTGCGATTGCCCTTATGCTTGATTTAAATGGAGTGGCAGCCGGTGCTGCGACGATTGGTTGTGCTGCCCAAATGGTCGGATTTGCCGTAATCAGCTACCGGGAAAATAAAGTCGGGGGGCTCCTGGCCCAGGGGATCGGAACTTCGATGCTGCAAGTTCCCAATATAGTCCGCAATCCGCGTATCTTACTGCCGCCGACCATTGCAGGTATGGTCCTCGCACCGATCGGGACCACGATCTGGCTCATGGAAAACAATGCTGCCGGAGCGGGGATGGGAACGAGCGGCCTCGTCGGTCAGATCATGACATTTAAAACCATGGGTTTCACTTGGGATACAGCCATGAAAGTGCTGATGTTGCATTTCGTTGGACCTGCTGTCATCTCCCTGTTACTATCTGAATATATGAGGAAAATTGGCTGGATCAAACCGGACCAAATGACGATCGATACAGGAGGAAAATGATATGCGCAAACTTGAAACAATGGAAGAATTCAATGAATTGAAAAACGATGGGAAGCATGTTTTTATGTTTTCAGCCGACTGGTGCCCGGACTGCCGGATCATCGAACCGATCCTGCCGGAAATCGAAAATGAATACAGCGAGTATACCTTTATCTATGTCGATCGTGATCAATTCATCGATGTCTGCATAGAGCACGATATTTTCGGCATCCCAAGCTTCCTTGGTTATGAAGACGGAAAGGAAACAGGCCGCTTTGTAAGCAAGGATCGTAAAACGAAAGAAGAAATACAGGAGTTCATGAATTCACTGTCTAAATAATGAAGAAGGGATATTCTTTCGGGGATATCCCTTTTTTATCGTTGTTTCTTTTGTATTATCACAATTTTATTGTAAAATGTTAAAAGTGGCAGTTTATAAGATATGAACGGGAATACTTTAGTTTATGAAGGAGGGGAACCATGGATATAAAAAAATTAAAAGGCATCCTCCAGGGAAAGCTGGACAAGCCCAATCGCACCTTTTCATATGACAGGGATAAAGATTCCCTGCGGATTGAGAATACAGAGACCGGTAAAGGGATCACGGTAGCACTTCCTCCCATCGTTTCTAAATGGAAGGAAAATAATAAATCCATCATTGATGAAGTCGTTTATTACGTAGAAGAAGCATTGAATGTAATGGGGACTAAATCGGACATGGGAAGCAAAGAGAAAAACGTATTCCCTGTTATCCGCTCAACTTCATTTGCGACAGAATCAAATGACGGCATCCCGCTGGTAACCGATGATCATACAGCGGAAACAAGGATATATTATGCGATCGACCTTGGATCCACATACCGTCTCATCGATGAGAACATGCTGAAAGAGAAAGGCTGGTCGCATGAACAGATGAAGGAAACGGCCCTGTTCAATGTGAGAGGGCTTCCGACACAGATGAAAAAAGACGAAGTGGCCGGGAATGTCTTTTATTTCTTGAACAATAACGATGGGTATGATGCGAGCCGCATCTTGAATGATGCATTTCTGAAGAAGGTCAGCAGCGATATACAAGGGGAGATGACTGTGTCTGTCCCCCATCAGGACGTGCTTGTCATTGGTGACATCCGCAATGAAACAGGATATGATGTCCTTCAGCAGATGACGATGAGCTTTTTCACGACCGGCAATGTACCGATCACCGCTTTATCATTTGTCTATGAAGATGGAGATCTGGAACCGGTCTTCATACTGGCTAAAAACCGTAAAAAGTGAAGGGAGAAAACAAAATGAACGTATTTTACAATCTTGAAGGAATCGGGGATACCCTCATCATCACGATGCAGCCTGGGTTTGAAGGAAAAGTGGAGCATGAGGTTAAAGGAGATGCTGTCCGCATCTTTGATAAAGATTCAGGAGAAACAGTCGGCTTTAACTTATTTAAAGCTTCCGATTATATGGATCTGCAAGAAAAAGGGCAAGTGGAAATGAACGGCGACAAGCTTGGTCAAATCAATAAAGCCATTAAGGAAAACGGCTTTGACGAGGTTCTGGAAGCAGATTTCTCGCCTAAATTCGTTGTCGGCTTTGTTGCTGAAAAAGAGAAACACCCGAATGCAGATAAACTGAATATCTGCAAAGTGGATGTAGGCGGAGAATCCCTTCAAATCGTATGCGGCGCACCGAATGTCGACAAGGGACAAAAAGTGGTCGTGGCAAAAGTCGGCGCCGTCATGCCAAGCGGAATGGTCATCAAAGACGCAGAACTGCGCGGAGTCCCATCATCAGGCATGATCTGTTCAGCAAAAGAACTCGACCTGCCAAACGCCCCCCAGGAAAAAGGCATCCTGGTACTCGAGGACAACTATGAAGTTGGACAGCCATTTAAAGGATAAATTACTAACGTCAATCCCGGAGTCAAGTGACTTCGGGATTTTTAGTTTTAGTATAGAAAGGGGGGAGAGATTTTAAGATGAAAACTGCAGATAGTGAACGAATTATTTTGGTAGGAGTCAAAGGATTATTCCATCTTCATCATGTGATTTGACTGAAACATGAAGACTAATAAAGTGCTGTCAGGAAGATTCCAGGGGTGTAGCGATTACTTTTTCATTTTAGGTTGAAGTTGTGTGACATTAACTATATTCAAAACCGGTTCCAGCGATTGATTGGAGTGCAAAACGTAGACTCCTGCGGGAAAGCGTGTTAGGTGAGACCCCGCAGGCGAAGCCGAGGAGGCTCACCAACCGCCCGCGGAAAGCGGAGTTTTGCACGGAAATCATTAGCGGTGATGAAGGGAAACAAATAAGTTGAGAAGTCAAAAAGAGCTTCTCTAATTAAGGTTGCCTAAAAACATAACCAAAATCTGTGTAGGTCAATTTATTGACGGTTTCGTTCATATCAGGAGGCTCACGGGCTACCCGCGGAAAGCAAAGTCTTCCACGGAAATCAACTGGGGTATAGAAAGCCCAAACTTATTCATCCTTCATTCTAACTTTTCCCACCAAAACAATATTACACCAATATTGCTTTCGACACATTCTCTTAACAATTCTCTAATTCTATCGAAATCACTCGAATTTTTCTCTTTAACTGATAAAATAAAGATAAGTATCAAGGAAAGAGTGATAATTGTGAGCTGGATTAAAAAAATCATCAATAAACTATCAGATGAAGACGAACAATTTGAAGAATATGTTGAAGAACCTGAGGTCGAAGAAAAAGCACCCCGCCCTGAAAAGCGGATACTAAACAATAGAGCAGTAAACAAATCACGGGACGTTGAAGCAAGGATGACATACCAATATCCGAAAGGGAACTTCAGATTTCCGTTGATATCGGACGGGGAAAACCTACAGGAGAAGCGTCCAGTGAGAAAGCGTCATGAGCCCGAGAAGAAAGCCAAGAGTGAAGCTAAACGCGAAGAAGCACGGGAAATACAACGGAAACCGCGTAAAAGCAAGCTGCAGGATGCAGCCTATCAAAAACCGAAGGCCTCTGACAAGGCCGAAAGCACTTATGCAAAAAGTGAAAAGATCTCAAAAACGAAAAAAGTTGAGAAAGGCAACAGCCGGCCATTTCGCCCTACGGAAATCCCTTCTCCGATATACGGTTTCAGGACGAGACCTGTTAAACCTGAAAAAACAGGCGATGTGGAATATGAGCTGAATGAGTTCTTACATAGGGGGAATGGGAAAGTACCGGATGAAATCATGCAAGAGGTATACCCTCCGGAAGTTAAGGGAATAGAGGAAGCCACAGAAATTAAACAAGAAAAAAGGGCAGAAGAAAATGAAAGAATGCAGGAAACCGGCAGCTGGTACGGGGTTGAAGCTTCCCTGATTGGAAATGAATTTTCATTCAAGGAAAATGATGCTGAACAGACAAGCCCACATAATCAGGTCCCAGCGGAAGATCCAGCAGAAAAGGAAGCTGAAGAAGTCTTGCAATCTGGATTTACTTCTGCGGTCACTTACGAAGAATCGCAGTTGTCGGAAGAAGGGCAATCGGAGCAAAGGGTACAGCCGGAAGTGGAGCAGAATGATGGAGTCATCCACTTGGTACAACCAGAAGATAAGCTGAATGCGGAATCGCAACAGCAGCCGACTGAGTTTGAAGCGGAGCAGGATGAACAAGCAGGCCGGGAAGTCCAGACGTTGCAGGCAGATATCCCTGAATCTGAAACAAGACACGAAGAAACGGAACAGCTGCAAGCAGCCGGGCAGGAACAAGAAATCACGCCTGTTAATGAGCATGCAGTGGATAAGGAAGAAGAACCTAAACCAAGAAAGAAGAGGTCGCACCTTCCTTTCAACGTCCTGATGCTGAAGCAGGATAAACGGCAGATGAATCAGCGCCATAGAGCACAGGCAGTTACTGAACGAAAGACGGAAGCCCCTATGGCTGAAAATAGAGGTGGAATGGGCCCTGTAAGCGAAGCTGCTGCCAGGAAGGGGCAAGCGGCAGTTCTTGAGGATTCACCGGTCAGCAGGGAGTCAGATGCTGTACAGGGTGAGGCAGCTGCTAAAAGCTACAATGAATTGTCATCCGGAGTGAAGCACACAAAAGGCTATACTTTCCCTGATATGGAGTACTTGATGCCTCCTGTATCGAAGAAATTGAGCGGTGAATGGCTTGAATCCCAGAAAAATCTTCTGGACGAGACGCTTCACAACTTCAATGTGAGGGCGAAGGTGGTCAATGTCACCCAGGGGCCATCAGTTACACGTTTCGAAGTACAGCCTGAGCCGGGTGTGAAGGTAAATAAAATCACGAATCTCTCTGACGATATCAAGCTCAGCCTGGCAGCGAAAGATATCAGGATTGAAGCGCCGATCCCCGGCAAGCATACAATCGGGATTGAAGTTCCTAATAAGGAAAGCCGTCCGGTTTGTATCAGTGAGGTGATTGCCAGCCCTGCCTTCCAGGAATCGGAATCAGCCCTTACAGCAGCCCTCGGTCTTGATATTTCCGGTCAGCCGATTGTGACAGATTTGAGCAAGATGCCGCACGGACTGATTGCCGGGGCCACGGGTTCAGGAAAAAGCGTATGCATCAATTCCATACTCGTCAGCCTCTTATATAAGGCATCACCGGATGAGTTGAAGATGCTCTTGATCGACCCTAAGATGGTGGAACTTGCGCCATATAACCGAATCCCCCATCTGGTAAGTCCGGTCATCACCGATGTAAAAGCGGCCACGGCTGCATTGAAGTGGGCTGTGGAGGAAATGGAGAGGCGGTATGAATTGTTTGCCCATACCGGCGTTAGGGATATCAAGCGATTCAATGAACTGGCTAAGCGTAACAAACAATACAATGACACACTTCCATATTTGGTCATCGTGATCGATGAGCTGGCAGACCTGATGATGATGTCGCCTGCAGATGTCGAAGAGGCGATCTGCCGTATTGCCCAGAAGGCACGTGCCTGCGGCATCCATTTGATCATCGCCACACAGCGTCCGTCCGTAGATGTCATTACGGGATTGATCAAAGCGAACGTACCGACAAGGGTCGCATTCTCTGTTTCCTCAGGGGTGGATTCAAGGACGATCATTGATGGAAGCGGGGCAGAGCGGCTGCTCGGCAGGGGGGACATGCTATTTTTGGAAAATGGCTCCTCAAAGCCTGTTAGGCTGCAGGGGACCTTTGTCTCCGATGACGAAATAGACGACATCATCAACCATGTGAGAAACCAGCGTGAACCAGAATATATCTTTCAGCAGGATGAGCTGATTAAGAAGGCGCAAGTGACCGAAGAAGAAGATGAACTGTTTTTCGAAGCTTGCGAATTTGTCATCGATCAGGGAGGTGCTTCTGCCTCCAGTCTGCAAAGGAGGTTCAGGATTGGGTATAATCGTGCGGCAAGACTGATGGAAATGATGGAAAAGAGCGGTGTCATTTCGGAATCAAGAGGCAGTAAGCCAAGGGATGTACTGATTTCTGAAAGCGAACTGGAAACACTGGCATAGGCTAGTACAAACATAGGATACATGGTATTCTGTTTATGATATAAACAGAATACCTTTTTTTTTGAGAAGTAAGCAGACGTGCTGCCGTTACCCTTCAGCAGGGTGGGATACACCGCCATGTTGACGGCTGGTTTGGAGCTTAATGAAAAGGGGTACGGAAATAAGCGCCCGGTAGGTGGACAATGCATCAGGCAAGGACCAGTTGAAGGGACCGGCCGGATTATTAGAATTCGAATAGGTGAGAGGATGCAGGATAAGGAAATTTTAAATTTAGATCAATACCGTTTGAAGAAACAGCGCATCGCAGAAGAACAGATCGATGATTTATATCGCCAGGCGTTCGAATATGCGTTAAAAGAAACCAATATACGTGAAAAAGTAAGAGCCAAGGTGATCTTTGCAGAACGATTTCATCTGAAGGAACCATCTCTTGTCTCTAAAAAGGCAGAAGACGTTTTTCACCAATGGTTTCTTTTTGATTATAAGACAATTAAGGGACACACATTATTCTTCCAATTCCTCCAGTCCAAAAAATTTAGTGAGCCGGTCAAAATGATGGGCGCATTGCTGCTGACGGCCGCTCTCGAACCGTTGATCGTGACGGGTATCCGAACAGGAAATGGTGAAGCCGTGATCACAGGAAAAAACATCATCCATGATCAGGAAGAAAGTGTAAAAACTCCCATATCGGGGTTAACGGAAGAAATTCAGCCAAACTCTATCTATTTTGTGAGAAAAGTCCCTCTTGTTACTGATCAGTGGCTCATAGGGCCCGTATTTGAGGCAGCAGGCAGTGATTTTCCATCAAAGATAAAAGAAGATTACGATCTAAAGAATCATGAAACTGGAGTATTATGGAGAACTTTTTTAAAAGAAGCGGCTCCTTCCTATATCCTGAAAGGGGATTCCCCTCTCGTTCATGGTCATTAGGTTCAAAAAGTGATATAATGTTCAAGTTGAAAGAAACAAGAAATTATTATTTGGTGTGTCAGAAGTTAGCCTTTCTTCTGGAACTTCCTTATACTTAAGAAGACAGCGGCAGTCTGCCGCAAAGTGTTTCAGTATCTTATATCCACAGCCATACGGATA
The DNA here is from genome assembly GCF_045897515.1 of Rossellomorea oryzaecorticis. Taxonomy (NCBI): domain Bacteria; kingdom Bacillati; phylum Bacillota; class Bacilli; order Caryophanales; family Bacillaceae; genus Rossellomorea; species Rossellomorea oryzaecorticis. The sequence continues at coordinate 57,440 of NZ_JBJOSA010000014.1, forward strand.
GCAAAAAAATATTCATTTCATATAATGCTTTAGATAGATGATTGTTGGAGGTTCTATTATGACTATATATCATTTCGTAGGAATCAAGGGTTCGGGTATGAGTGCACTGGCCCAAATACTCCATGATACGGGCTACGAGGTCCAGGGATCTGACTATGATAAATATTTCTTTACTCAAAAGTCTCTTGAAGATTCGAATATTAAAATACTTCCTTTTCAGAAAGAAAATATCGGAGGGGATATGCATGTGATTGCCGGGAACGCTTTTCCTGATACACATGAAGAAATTGAAGCGGCAATCGAACAAGGGGTCCCGATTACGAGATATCATAAATTCCTTGGGGACTTCATGCAGAAGTATACAAGTGTCGCTGTAACAGGTGCACATGGTAAAACTTCCACCACCGGTCTTCTTGCCCATGTGATCAGCGGCGCCAAACCTACATCTTATTTGATCGGGGACGGTACAGGTAAGGGAGCGGTGGATGCCCAATACTTTGTTTTCGAAGCGTGCGAGTATCGACGCCACTTCTTGTCCTATTATCCCGATTATGCCATCATGACGAATATTGACTTCGATCACCCTGATTACTTCGCTAACGTTGACGATGTTTTCTCGGCTTTCCAGGAGATGGCGATGCAGGTTAAAAAAGGGATCATTGCATGCGGGGACGATGAGCAGTTACAAAAAATACAGGCTCAGGTTCCTGTAGTGTTCTACGGTTTCGCAGAAGAAAATGATTTTCAGGCAAGAAACGTGAACCGGGACCGAGAAGGTACTTCATTCGATGTATTCGTCCGGAATGAATTCTATGCAAGCTTTAAGATTCCTACTTTCGGGGATCACAATATCCTGAATGCTTTATCCGTGATAGCGATCTGTCATTATGAAGAACTTGACACTGCCGTCGTGCAGGAAAGATTGAGCAGCTTCAAAGGGGTTAAACGCCGTTTCTCCGAAAAAGAAATCGGCTCTCAAATCCTGATCGATGACTATGCTCATCATCCGACTGAAATTAAAGCGACCGTGGATTCAGCCCGTCAAAAATATCCCGAGAAAGATATCATCGCTGTATTCCAGCCGCATACGTTCACACGGACCCAGACATTCCTGTCTGAGTTTGCTGAAAGCCTTGACTTGGCTGATAAAGTATATTTGTGTGAGATTTTCGGTTCAGCAAGGGAAAATCACGGAAAACTGTCAATCGGGGACCTTCAAAGCAAAATCGAGGGGTCAGAAATCATCGATGAACAAGATACCACCCCTTTACTGAAACATGACAACAGCGTCCTGATCTTCATGGGAGCGGGAGATATCCAGAAATTCCAGGAAGCATATGAAGAAACTTTGAAAGAAAACTTAGCTGAAAACAATGAATAAAAGCCGGCGTGCTGCCGGCTCTAATCCAAAGGCCCGTCCCTCGATGCTCTGAAGCATTGAAGGGCGGGCCTTTTCAGCATTTCCCTATTTAAGATTTTCCGGGTTCAGGACCTTTAGTTCAGGGAGAACGAACTTTCCATCTTTACGGATCAATACGTCATCGAAGTAAATTTCCCCTCCGCCGTATTCAGGTCTTTGGATCATGACCATGTCCCAGTGGATGTTTGAATGATTTCCATTGTATGCATCTTCATAGCATTCACCAGGAGTGAAGTGGAAGCTTCCGTCGATTTTTTCATCGAATAGGATGTCCTGCATCGGATGCTGGATGTAAGGATTGACTCCGATCGCAAATTCACCGACGTATCTCGCCCCTTCATCCGTATCGAAGATTTTATTGATTCTTTCGGTGTCGTTTGCAGTCGCTTCCGCTATCTTCCCGTCTTTGAACGTAAGCTTGACATTCTCGAAGGTGAAACCATTATAAGGGGAAGGAGTGTTGTAGGAAATAGTCCCGTTCACCGAATCCTTCACCGGCGCAGAGTAAACTTCTCCATCAGGAATGTTCAGGCGCCCTGCACATTTTACAGCCGGGATATCTTTTATGGAGAAAGTCAAATCGGTTCCTTCCCCGACAAGCCGCACATTATCCGTCTTGTTCATGAGGTCAACCAGGTTGTCCATCGCTTTGTCCATTTTACTATAATCAAGGTTGCAGACATCAAAGTAGAAGTCTTCAAATGCTTCGGTACTCATTTTTGCGAGTTGAGCCATCGATGCATTAGGATAGCGAAGGACGACCCATTTTTTCTTTGGAACACGGATTTCCCTATGTACTTTCTTTCCGATTGTATTTCCATGGATCCTCATTTTGTCATCCGGGACATCGGACTGTTCATTGATATTATCACCTGACCGGAGCCCGATGTAAGCATCCATTTCCTTCATGACATTCGCCTCAAAGCCGGCCATCATATTATACTGCTCTTCCTGTGCCCCGAGCAGCAATGCACGGTCCACGGAATGATCTTTGATGGAAACAAACGGGAAGCCGCCTGCTGCATATGCCTCTTTGACAAGTGCTGTGACAAGCTCACGCTGCAAGCCGAAGTTTTCAATCAAGACTTTTTCTCCAGGCTGCAGCTGCACGGAATATTGAATCAGGTTCTGTGCCAGTTTTTCAATACGCGGATCTTTCATTTATGTCTACCTCCTTATGTCATTTCCCTATTATTGTACCCTAAATATTACCGGGATGATAAAAAAGTAAATTAGAAAAGATAAAAAAGTATTTTTAAAATTAAGCAGGAATTTCACTTTAGGAGGAAGAAATCCTAGTATAATGTTTTATTTGTGTATAGAGTGGGTAAAGAATTTTTATACATGGAGGTGTACTATATGGAAATAATTCTTTATCTAAGTGTAGCAGTTATTGCAATTGCCTTTTTCATTTTAGTAATAAGCATTATGAAAACCTTGAAATCAATGGGGACGACCCTCGACAGTGTATCAAGTACGTTGAACGGTCTAGAAACCCAGCTTCAGGGAGTGACCAAGGAGTCTACTGAATTACTACATAAAACGAATCTGTTAGCCGAGGATATCCAGCGCAAGTCTGAGGATCTGAACACCGTTGTTTATGCAGTAAAAGATGTAGGTCATTCCATTCAGAACCTTAATAACTCGGTAAAGAAAGTGAGCACTTCCATCTCCTCTGAGCTCGAAAGGAATCAAGGGAAGATCTCCCAGGTGGTTCAGTGGGGAAATGCGATTATCGAGTTAAAGGACAAGTGGAAGCAAAAAAAGGAACAACAGTCGAGTCCTTCAGACAACGCTGTTCAAAATCAAACCGCACCCACAGAAGTTCAATCTCGAGAAAAATTGGTTAAAAGAGCAAGATCTTATAACAATTAGGAGAGGGGAATTTTTAAATGACACAAAACCAAACTCAAAATCAGCAAACGAACGACAGTAACAACATCAATTCTAAGGATTTCATGATCGGAACCTTGATCGGAGGGATCGTTGGCGCGGCCACTGCGCTGCTGCTGGCTCCAAAGTCCGGTAAGGACCTTCGTAATGACCTCAACGAACAGGCTGTCGTCATCAAGGAAAAGTCAGGTCAGTGGAAAGACACTGCGGTTGAGAAAAGCAATGAACTGGCGGCTGTTGCAAAAGAAAAGTCCGCTGCATTCACTAAGACTGTTCAGGAGCAATCCAATACAGTGAAGGATAAATTTAAATCTTACCGTTCTAAAGATACAGAGGCCGTAAACGAAGAGCTTCAGGAAGTACCTGTGGGAGATGCAACTCCGGTGCAGGAAACTGAAGATGTAAACCAAAAGCTTGAGGAAACAAAGAAAGCTTTTGATGAAACAGAAAAAACGTATAACCAATAAGAGTTGTCCTCCAGAGCGGTGAAGTGATATGATTACTTCGCCGCTTTTTTGTGCAGGCTATTGTAGATACAAATGCAATCTTAAACATAGATGAAAGAAAGGATGAACAAGACAGATGCAAAAGATTGAAACGGTACAGCAATTCGAGCAACTTGCAGAAACGAATCCCCGCTTCTTTTTCATGAAACACAGCTTGACCTGTCCGATCAGTTCAAATGCGTTCACTGATTATCAGGCATTCCTGAACAATAACAGGGAAGAAGACGGCTATTACCTTGCAGTCCAGGAGGCAAGGGAACTTTCAAACCACATTTCCGAAAAATACGGCATCAAACACGAATCACCTCAAGCCTTCCTATTCATAGACGGCAAACCAGGCTGGAACGCCTCTCACTGGAACATCACCGAAAAAGAACTAAGCAAACTCTAAAAAGAACCTGCATGTGCAGGTTCTTTTTTAGTTGTACTTTGGAGTTCATAATTGGGAGGGGATAACGCGAGGTTATATTGGTTGGAAAGTGTTTTTTATTAAGGGAGGTAAATAGTATTTATGGAGTTTTAATATAGCTCATTATATGTATTTGGGGAATTCCAGCTGTTGGTTGGAGTGAAAGGCGAAGACTCCTGCGGGAGAAGTGGCCAATGTGAGACCCCGGAGGCTCACAGGTCACCCGCGGAACGCGAAGTCTTGCACGGAAACCATCAGCGGTGATGCCACTTAACACTCATATATATTATGATTTTATTTATCCAACAACGGTAATAACAGGAATTTCCCAACCAAAAGTTTATTTCCGAGCAAACGGGGAATTACACGTAATAACAAATCAAACCAACACAATAGGAGGATCAACCAAAATGGTACAATCTTATCAAAATAAAACAGCACAACCGAATAACAATGTAAACCAAATCCCTACCGTAAAAGGAAAAAGAAACGGCAAACTGGTAAAAGGAATCCTGCTGGGCGCAGTCGTCGGCGGGGCAGTTGCCATGATGGATAAGAACACAAGAAAAAAAATCACCAACGGAACAAATTCAATGAAAGATTCCACTATGGACATGGTCTCAAAAGTAAAAGATAATCCGTCCGGAGTGATGAATGACTGGCAGGACCGTATTAAATCAGCATCTTCTGTACTGAAAGAAGCGATCAATGACGCACAGAAGCTATATGAAAAGGTGAACGGCGATGTCATCGACCAAGTAAATCAGGTGAAAGAGGATTCAACTGAAATCATCGCAACCACAAAAGAAGCAGCAGAAGATTTAAAAGATATCGGAAGCAAGGTAAAAGAAGCCGGTGAAGAAGTGACCTCAGAATCATCACAGACTTCATCCGTTTCAACTTCCACCTCATCTTCTGGTAACGATAATATCCACAGCACTAATAAACCGAGCAATGTGCCTGGACAGGTAGGATCATAAAAAAAACTGGCCCATGGCCAGTTTTTTTGTGTGTTAATTTTTATGGGGGGCATTCGTCCACCGAATTTCGAGCCTGTCCCCAGCTTGTATTTCCTCATAAAAGGTGGTTTCTTCTCCATTTAGAAGCAGCTGAAAAGAAGCGTTTCCGTTATCAGGCATGGCGACTTCCACATGATTGAAGACATCCTGAAAAATGAAGTGGTGAACCCCTTTTTCTTCAATTGTGATTGTATCCCCGGGATTCAGCGTGTCATTCTCTTTCAATGGAAGTCCTTCTTTATATGCCGTTGCTGTTTCACGCTTCAATAAAACAGGGGTGTCATTAAACATAATCTTGATTGATTGCTCCCTGTAGTCTTTTCGTTTCGCCATAAGTTCTCCAACTGTTGGGGTGACGGGAGGAGTGACGATAATCTTATCACCGTATGAAACCGCTGCAGTAGGTTTTACCTCCACACCATTCAAGGTAATCTTCCCGCCGAATGCCGGAATGAATGTATCTTTTCCATTGATGGTGAGACGGAACGGTTTACATGCTTGAAGTAATCCCTCATAGCCGAGCTTCTTCAACGAATCAACTATTGTATCCTTCGCTTCATAATGTATTGAATCACCGTCTTCGATCAGGTCATCCATTGTAGCTTTTGTCCCGTTCTTTAATAGAATGGGTGAAAGAGTGAGACTTTTATCATTAATGGTGACGCGCTTATCCGGTACATCATCCAGGAGATCTCTTATCTTTACGTTTGGAGGCGTCCCGTCGTCCCCCTTACGGACGGTGATCCGGTCATGGTTCAACAATCTGTCTTCAACCGATGCGGGATTCCCGTTCTTTAAGATGACGGGAGGATCGCCATATCCTCCTGGGAGGGTCACTTGTTGTCCATTTACAGAAATGAAAAAGGCTGGGCCGGGTTTACCATACAATTTACTGATTCTTTGGCCGGCAGCAAGAAGCCCGTCACCGATTGTAAGGTCTTTTACTTCAAACAAGCGGATCGGCTGATCGTTGACATGGATGGATACGTATTGAACAGGAGCTTGCTTAGCTGCAATTGCAATTCCTACAGGAGTCACCAATTCAGGACCGCCGGCGGGAAGGTCTGAAAATGATAGATTCTGTATTGCTTCGATTCCTCTGACAGCCACCCTGTTTTCAGGGAGATTCAGGGATATTGCAAGTTCTACATTCAAAGCCGGGGTCAAGCTGCCTCCTCCGACGAGCATGACTGCCTGGGGAGGTTTTTGATTGTTTAAGAGCAGGATTTCATGTGATATTTTTCCGGCAAGCTGTTGAATGGAAGGGTGAATTTTTTCCACGACTTCCTGTACGGTGAATTCAGACTCAAATCCGAGGATATCCGTGACAGTTATGCTCTCGGATTGATGCAGTTCCCTTTTTGCTTTTTCCGCCAGAGGAAAGTCAAGAAGCAGGGCATCACTGAGTGCCTCCGTGATCTCATCACCGGCAGTCGGCACCATCCCGTAGGCGGTGACCGTTCCTTTGTTGGTCAACGCGATATCAGATGTTCCGGCTCCAATATCGACCAATGCCACATTCAACCTTCTCATGGAAGGCGGGATCAGGACATTGATGGCTGCGATTGGTTCAAGGGTGAGCGCTTCCATTTCAAGGCCGGAACGGCTTAAAGCAGCCAAGAGTGATTCAACGACGACTCTCGGCAGGAAAGTGGCGATGATTTCGACACCGGCTTCATCCCCCTGCTGGTCGATCAGGCTTCCGATTTCTTCTCCATCGAGACGATAATAGAGTACCGAATATCCAACGCAATAATAATGATAGCTTTTACCATCGCTTTCTGCATCCGCAGCTTGCGCCTGCGCCTGCTGGACTGCACTCAGTTCAAGGTGCAGGATATCTTCCTTTTTCAGTAGCGGCTTGCCTTTAATAGAAAAGGACGAATGCGACTTCTCCGTTTTCAGGGCGCGTCCGGCGGCAGCGACACAGACTTTGTGAAGAGGTCCGTGCTTTCCTTCGAGCTTCTTTTTGATTGATGAAATGACCGTTGAAACGGCGGGTACATCGTGGATTTGTCCGTCGAGCATTGCCCGTTCCTTGTGTTCTTCCACTTCAATATCAGATACATGGTATTTTCCGTCTTTTTCTTCAAGGATGATCCCGACTACAGAACGGGTACCTATATCCAAAGAAAATATTTTTTGCAAAGTATACACCTACTTTTGAACAGTCTCATAAGATACTAAAATACTTTAGTGCTTAAAAGCGTTTAATTAATAAAGAAATTTATCGTGACATTTGAGAATTCTTCTATTATAATTAGTTTCAATATCTATAAAAAATGTATCATACTTTTACAAAACTAAAACAGTTTTTTATGGATGAACAGGATAAAATCAAGAAAGGGTGCTGTATTGTGAGTAATCAAGAGCTCGATCTATTACGGAAAAAAGTCGACGAGATGAATTTAAAACTACTAGAAACCATCAATGAGCGTGCCAAGCTCGTTCAAGAAATCGGGCGTGTGAAGGAAAAGCAAGGAGTATACCGGTATGATCCTGTTCGTGAAAGAGGAATGTTAGACCTGATCAAGGAAAATAACAATGGTCCTTTTGAAAATTCGACTATTGAACATATCTTTAAAGAGGTCTTCAAAGCTGGTTTAGAATTACAGAAAGATGATCATCGAAAAGCACTCTTAGTATCCCGTAAGAAAAAAGCAGAGGATACGATTGTGAATATCAACGGAGATACAATCGGGGACGGGAATCCTCATTTCATCTTCGGTCCATGTGCAGTGGAATCTTATGAGCAGGTGGCTCAAGTGGCACAGGCTGTCAAAGCGAAAGGGTTGAAACTTCTTCGCGGTGGAGCATTCAAACCGAGAACGTCCCCATATGATTTCCAGGGACTGGGTATTGAAGGATTGAAGATCCTTAAGAAGGTTGCAGATGAATACGATCTGGCGGTGGTCAGTGAGATCGTGAATCCTGCAGATATCGAACCTGCACTCGAGTACATCGATGTGATCCAGATCGGTGCGAGGAACATGCAGAACTTCGAGTTGCTGAAAGCCGCCGGCTCAGTGAAGAAGCCGGTACTCCTAAAAAGAGGTCTTGCTGCAACAATTGATGAATTCATCAATGCAGCTGAATATATTATTTCTCAGGGCAACGGGGACATCATCCTTTGTGAACGCGGTATCCGTACCTATGAGAAAGCGACACGGAATACGCTTGATATCTCTGCTGTACCAATTCTTAAGCAAGAGACTCACCTTCCTGTATTCGTGGATGTCACGCATTCCACGGGACGCAGGGACCTTCTGCTTCCGACTGCAAAAGCAGCGATCGCCATCGGGGCGGACGGCGTAATGGCAGAAGTACATCCGGACCCTGCTGTAGCCCTGTCCGACTCAGCACAGCAAATGGACCTGGACCAATTCGATCACTTCTACCAGGAACTATTAAAAGGCCGCACAATCAACGTTTAACCAACCCATAACGGGGTATAGAAAAAAGGCTGGACTTTCAGAGTCCAGCCTTTTTAGTTTGGTAAATAACTTAAGGTATTGTTAGTAAAATGATTTTTGTTTAAAGTTATCTCCAGCTGTTGATTGGAGTGCAAGACGAAGACTCCTGCGGGAAGAGTAGCATATTAGAAAAGCGGAAGGGCTTTGCTCAGAGGCGGGTGGCATAAGACGAATTGGCCTAGAAGGCGCTCTTTGCCTTCTTGGTCGGTTCGGCTTATGAGATGTGCCTCTAAGCCCTACAGCTAGACATGTGAGACCCCGCAGGCGAAGCCGAGGAGGCTCACGGGCTACCCGCGGAAAGCGAAGTCTTGCACGGAAATCAACAGCGGCGTTAAAAGGGAGACAATTTTCAACCTCAATCATTGCAGTTATAAAAAGACTGTCGTATGATAATCAACATAATTGCAGATAAATAGACTAAAGACTGTTATAATAAATTTTTTAACGCTAAATATGTGCATTTTTTAACAAACCATTGTAATCGCTTTTTTCTTATGGTTTGTTTAGTGTAAAATAACAATAACAAGTTGAGAAGTTGAAGGAGTGTCAAAAACATGAATATCACAATATACGATGTAGCACGGGAAGCAAATGTCTCGATGGCCACAGTATCACGCGTAGTAAACGGTAATCCCAATGTAAAACCGGCAACAAGGAAAAAGGTGCTTGAGGTCATAGACCGTCTTGGGTATCGTCCAAATGCGGTAGCCAGAGGGCTTGCAAGCAAGAAAACGACGACCGTCGGAGTCATCATCCCGGATATCTCAAATATCTTCTATGCGGAACTGGCACGCGGAATCGAAGATATCGCCACCATGTACAAATATAACATCATCCTGAGCAACTCCGATCAAAACTCGGAAAAAGAGCTTCATCTGTTAAATACGATGCTCGGTAAACAAGTCGATGGAATCCTGTTCATGGGAGGGCATATTTCTGAGGAACATGTCCAGGAATTCGAGCGTTCCCCGGTTCCGATCGTCCTTGCAGGTGCTGTGGAAGAAACCAATACCGTACCATCAGTTAACATTGACTATAAAGCTGCAACGTATGATGCAGTGAAGGATCTGCTTGATAAGGGCCATAAACGAATCGGTTTTGTAAGCGGTCCTTTCCACGATACAATCAATATGAAATTCAAGCTTGAGGGATACAGAGAAGCACTGGGCTCAGCTGGAGTGGAATTCAGTGACGACTTAGTGGTCGAAGGTGAATATACGTATGATTCCGGTCTTGAAGCATGGCAGAAATTCTCCGAACTCAAAGACAAGCCGACTGCGATTTTTGTAGGGAACGATGAGACAGCGCTTGGAGTGGTACACGGTGCCCAGGACAGCGGTGTGAGCATTCCTGAAGATGTAGAAGTCATCAGTTTCGATAACACAAGGCTTGCCCTTATGGTTAGACCGCAATTGACTTCAGTCGTGCAGCCGCTTTATGATATCGGCGCGGTAGCAATGAGGCTGTTGACGAAATATATGAACAAAGAAACGGTGGAGGAAGAGACGGTTGTATTACCTCACCGCCTTGAACATCGCGGTTCAACAAAATAAGTTCCCAGTCGATACTATTATCAAGAGAAAAAGAACTTATTTACAGGGAGAGTCAAAATGAAGAAGATTGATGTTCTTACGCCTATCGGAGTTATCATAGGCTTTCTATTTGTCGGGTTTGCCATCATGACAAACGAAGGGCTGACAGGGTTTGGCTCATTTGTTGACCCTTCCTCTTTTTTTATTGTCATAGGCGGCTTGATTGCTGCCATGCTAGTCAGTTTCTCTCTTAAAGAACTGAAGCATATGGGCAGGGTCATTCGTGAAGCCTTCAGGAATGAGGATTACGATATCCATGGACTGATCCGTACCTTCATCAAGCTTTCTGAGAAAGCAAGAAGGGAAGGTCTGCTTGCATTAGAGGCGGAAGTGGAAGATATTGAGGACCCTTTCATTCGAAAAGGGGTCCTTTTGGCTGTTGACGGCATCGAACCCGATGTTATGACAGATATTATGGAAGCGGAAATCATTGCACTCGAGGAGCGTCACCGCAAAGGGAGAAGCCTGCTGGATAAAGCGGGTGAATACGCACCTGCCTGGGGGATGATCGGAACGCTGATCGGGCTTGTCCTGATGTTGAAAAACCTGAACGATCCGTCTACCCTCGGCCCCAATATGGCAATTGCCTTGTTGACGACCCTGTATGGATCCCTCTTGGCCAACCTTGTTTTCATCCCGATGGCATCCAAATTGGCGATGAGGACGGAAAATGAAGTGTTCATGAAGCAAATCATCATCGAAGCAGTTGTTGGGATCCAATCAGGTCAGAATCCAAGGATCCTTGAGGAAAAGCTCAAAGTTTTTATGTCCCATGATGACCTTATGAAGTATGAGGAAAAAGAACTCGAGGAAGCTTCCTATGAAGCGTAGAATAAGGCCGCCTGAACCAAAGTCCAATGCTCCGCGGTGGATGGTGACTTTTTCTGATTTAATCACTCTTATTCTCGTATTCTTCATTCTCCTTTTTTCAATGTCGCAGATTGATATCGTTAAATTCAGGGCAATCTCGGATTCATTTCAAAAAAAGGAGATCCTTGATTTTAATCCGTCCATCGTTCCTTCAGAACAACCGTCTGAAGAACCGTTAGAAAAGCACGAAGAAGATTTACGGGATCTTTTAAGTGATATACGTTCATATTTGAGAGAAAATGAATTAGATGAGATTGTGACAGCGACAAGAACGGAGAGGGGAGTCGTCCTGGTCCTCCCCGAGCAGTCGCTCTTCGACTCGGGTGAAGCAGATGTCCTGCCTGCCTCTTACCCGTTTTTGGATAAAGTGGGTGCACTGCTTGAAAGAATGCCTAACTACGTGAAGGTCGAGGGCCACACAGATAACAGGCCCATTTCAACCTCGAAATTCCCTTCCAATTGGGAACTTTCTTCTGCAAGGGCTAGCTCAGTCATCCGCTATCTGACCAGTGCGGTGGACTTGGATCCGAAACGCTTCATTGCAGTGGGCTACGGTGATACCCGGCCGATCGCACCGAATGATACGGCAGATAATCTGCAAAAAAACAGAAGAGTGGAAATCATCATCAGTGACCCAGCTTATGAAAATGAGTAGAGAAAAGCCACCCCGGCAACTTTTACCGAGGTGGTTTTTTTGTGCGGATACATATAAAGGACATAGATAAGGCTCCCGGACTTTAAAATCCGAGAGCCGCTAAATAATCCAGTTGTATCCTCTTAACTGCCCGGCTTTTGCCGGAGCTGCTGGCGGATGGGATAGAGAGCTTTTTCAAGGGTATGCCTGTTCTTTTCGGTGATCTCACCTTTTCGGGGGATGGCTGGATAGATATCGGGAGCATCTATCCATTCTAGAGGCAATGGGACACCGGCTTTTTCATTCCACCGTTCAATCCAGGCAGCGGGAAACGTGCCGGCCGCTTCGGTGCGTTCTGTCATCTCAAGCCAGATCATGGACCAGGCCCTCGGGACGACACGCCATATATCATAACCTCCGCCTCCCACTGCAATCCACTTGCCGTCACAATATTTTTCAGCGAGTTCATGAGCGATACGGGGGATTTCCTTGTAAATCTTCATGGTGGCAGACAAGTGCGTCAACGGATCGTAATAATGGGCATCTGCACCATTTTGGGTAAGGATGACATCTGGTTTAAAGAATTCAACAATCTCCCTGAAGCTCGTCTCATATGCTTCGAGCCATGACTCATCCTCCGTGAAGGCATCCAGCGGGATATTAAATGAAAAGCCGTATCCTTTTCCATGCCCGCGTTCATTGATGTTGCCTGTACCCGGGAATAAATATCTCCCCGTTTCATGGATGGACAATGTGCAGACGTCGGGATCGTCGTAGAAAGACCATTGAACGCCATCACCATGATGGGCATCGGTATCGACGTACAGCACTCTTGCTTTATACTTTTCTTGAAGATAACGGATGGCGACCGCACTGTCATTATAAATACAGAAGCCGGAAGCTTTTCCCTTGAAGCCATGGTGAAGGCCGCCGCCGAGATGAAGGGCATGTCTCGCCTTCCCGGTCATCACATAGTCCACTGCAGTAAGCGTCCCCCCGACCAAGTAGGCGCTTGCTTCGTGCATCCCATCGAATATTGGGGTATCTTCTGTACCGATTCCATACCCTTCAGCCTGTTCAGGAGGGAGCTGGCCGACACTCGCCTTCTTGACAGCGTTTACATATCCCGGATCATGATTCAGAAATAATTCTTCATCGGACGCCATTCTTGCCGGAACGATCTCCCCTGAGTCGAGAGCCTTGATTTCCTTCAACAAATCGATGGTCAGCGTCAAACGGGTCTGGTTAAAAGGATGCTGATCATTGAATCTGTACCCGAGAAGTTCGTCGGAATAGATAAAAACTGCATCTTTCATCATGTAGACATTCCCGGCATGTTTGGCCATAACACGTCATATCCTTCTTTCTTAAGATCTTCTATCACGTTCATCGGGTTCATTGTCCTCACCCGGAAAACGAGGATTTTATAAGCTTCATCCTTTTTATCAGGGTAGACAAGTACACTTAAAATATTGCTGTTATGGCGGCGGATGATACCGGCGACATCATAAAGTATCCCTGCACGATGAGGGACTTTCACCTCGATCTGGGAACCTGGCTGGTTTGCTCCGGTCAACTGGATCAACGTATGGAGCAGATCGGTTTCAGTTATGATTCCAATCAATTTATTATCACTCACAACCGGGAGGCAGCTGATATGGTGCTCATAGAATAACGCGGCGACCTCTTCCACGAAATCAAGTGGATGCCCGGTGATGACATCGGTTTTCATAATCAGTCTGAGAGGTTTTTTCAACTCTTCCTGAGAGGCTTCATCATCAAATATGGAGGGTGTGCCGTCTTTCACGTCACGATCGCTTACAATCCCGACTACTTCTGATTGATCATTGGTGATCGGAATATGCTTGATTTTCTTATCCCTCATTAAGAGAATGGCTGATTCAATCGTATCGTCCGGTTTTAAGGCAGCCACTTCCGTATTCATAATTTCTTCCACTATCATGTTTCTCCACCCCTTTTCGAAAACGAATAGATTAATACATAAAGCGATTCATGAAACGCAGCTGATCAAATTGCTGGACCGACTCCGAGTCGACCCTCTTTCCGATTCTCGCCATCAGGCAGTTGGCGGGATGTGAGCTTATTTCAGGATCATCCGTCGCGTAATATTCAAGTCCGCCCGCATTCATCATCTTCTCCATGATCTTGCGGTACTCCCAAACATTCAGCCCTGTTCCTTTCAGGTCCCAATGCCAATAATACTCTGTCGTGATCACGATGAAATCTTCCATATGGTCATCCATCATCGATACCTTCAACAGATGCTTTCCGACCGACGCGCCGCGAAACTTTGGAATGACTTCAATCGCGCCAAGCTCGATGAGGTTCTCCATTTTCCCTTGAGACCAGCGTTCGAGGGGATCGGGATATAGATATGTAACATAGCCGACAATCGTATGATTTTCCCTTGCAATAATGATTCTTCCTTCAGGCAGGCCTGCAATCTCAACCAGCGCTTTATGCTGCTGGGCAGGAGGTCTGAATGCGACGAGGTCTTCATGAAAATCAAGGCGCGCCAGCTCTTCTGCATGAATCGGCCCTTCAATGATCAAATTTCCTTTTGTTGTCTTTAACTCAGTTGCATTATAGGTTTTCTTCAATTTCATTTGGACACCACCTAAAGATATTCCTCTCAATCTATTATACATGAAATAGAAAAAAGTAGAGCGCTTTCACAAAATTTTCAGACGTTTGAAAGTATTTTTGAAGAGGGGAACATTATTGTAAAATACCTATAAATCAATGGTTTATTTGGTCTGAATCCTGTATTGATAGAGGTTATTCGATCCAACTGACTTTTTAAAAAATTGAGAAAATATAATTTATATACTATAATAAGAATGTAAAATCTTACATAAGGGGGATTCGGTATATGAAAGTGGAAGCGTTACCAGTCACGAAGGGGAATTATAATCTGCAAAGCTATGAAGATACTTACAGTTCTTTTGATTGGAAAGAAGTCGAGAAAGAATTTTCATGGCATGAGACAGGACGGGTGAATCTGGCGTATGAAGCGATTGACCGTCATGCTGAATCATTCAGAAAGAACAAAGTTGCCCTTTATTATCGGGATCCTGAACGTGATGAAAAATATACGTTCACTGATATGAAGAAATTATCCAATAAAGCAGGGAATGTGCTGAAACAATACGGTGATGTGGAAAAAGGTGATCGTGTCTTCATCTTTATGCCGCGCTCACCTGAGCTGTACTTCTCCGTTCTCGGAGCGGTTAAACTCGGGGCCATCGTAGGGCCGTTATTCGAAGCATTCATGGAAGGTGCTGTACGCGACCGTCTGGAGGACAGCGAGGCAAAGGTGCTTATCACGACTCCTGAGCTGCTCGATCGTGTCCCTGTCAGTGAACTGCCTCATTTAAAGCACGTATTCCTGATCGGGGAAGACGTGAAGGAAGATGATGTACATGTTGATTTCAATGCGAAATTCAATGAAGCAAGTGATAAACTGAATATCGAATGGGTCGACCGGAATGACGGCTTGATTCTTCATTATACATCAGGTTCGACCGGGAAGCCGAAGGGAGTGCTGCATGTTCATAACGCGATGCTTCAGCACTACCAGACTTCCAAATGGGTCCTGGACCTGAAGGAAGAAGATGTGTACTGGTGTACAGCAGATCCTGGCTGGGTAACGGGTACTTCATACGGAATCTTCGGCCCGTGGCTGACGGGTACGTCTAATGTGATCGTCGGGGGACGCTTCAAGCCAGAAAATTGGTATAAGACGATCGAAGATTTCGGTGTGACTGTATGGTACAGTGCGCCTACCGCTTTCAGAATGCTGATGGGGGCAGGCGACGAAGTCGTTAAACAATTCGATTTAAGTTCCCTCCGTCACATCCTGAGCGTCGGCGAGCCCCTTAACCCTGAAGTGGTGCGCTGGGGAATGAAGGTGTTTAACCTGCGCATACATGATACGTGGTGGATGACGGAAACGGGAGGACAGCTAATTTGTAATTATCCTTGCCTGGAAATCAAGCCTGGATCAATGGGTAAACCATTCCCTGGAGTGAAGGCTGCAATCGTCGATGACCAGGGGAATGAGCTTCCTCCGAACAGGATGGGGAACCTGGCCATCAAAAAAGGCTGGCCGTCCATGATGAGCCAGATCTGGAATAACCCTCAAAAGTATGAGTCTTACTTCATGCCGGGTGACTGGTATGTATCAGGGGATTCTGCTTATATGGACGAAGAGGGCTACTTCTGGTTCCAGGGCCGCGTTGATGACGTCATAATGACATCCGGAGAGCGTGTAGGACCGTTCGAAGTGGAAAGCAAGCTTGTTGAGCACCCGGCAGTTGCAGAAGCAGGTGTCATCGGTAAGCCGGACCCTGTACGCGGGGAAATCATCAAGGCTTTCATCGCGCTTCGTGACGGATATGAAGTGACGGATGATCTGAAAGAAGAGATCCGGCAGTTTGTTAAAAAAGGACTGGCTGCACATGCAGCTCCGCGTGAAATCGAATTCCGTGAAAAACTTCCAAAGACCCGCAGCGGAAAGATCATGCGCCGTGTCTTGAAAGCATGGGAGCTTGATCTGCCTACTGGTGATCTGAGTACGATGGAAGACTGATAGAAAGAGATGAAAACCCCCGCCTTATATAGTAGGCGGGGGTTTTCTGCGCAAAAAAAAGAGCACAATTTCTGTGCTCTTTTTTTTGATATTTTAACCCTCTTCAGGCGGGGTTGGTGGTTCAGCAGGAGGTTCCGCCCCTCCGTCATCACCGCCGCCACCGTCCCCAGAGCCGCCGCCGTCATCTGCGGGAGGCGGATCATCCGGCTTATCCGGTTTTGGAGGCTTGGGATCAGTCGGTTTGTCACCGCTTGGCGGTTTCGGGTCTTCCTTTGGTTTTTCAGGTTTCGGTTTCTCTTCTGCCTTACCAACTTGAACGGTGTTGGAAGGAGAGGATTCTTTACCTGCCACGTCGACCGCTTTAACAATGTATTGCCCGCTGCCAACTGAAACGGAGTAGCTGCCGCCTGATTTGACGCTTCCTACTTTGCTTCCGGATTTGGAATATACCCGGTATCCGACGACATCCCCGCTCCCGGAAGGAGTCCATGTAATCTTATTTCCGTTTGCAGAGGCTTTCACCGTCCCCGGTGCAGCTCCGTCATCTGAGATTTTATTCTCTGCGATCAATACATTCTTGAATCGTTCATCATCTTGAGGAATCAGCTTTGAAGCATCCCCAGGCACTTTACCGAAGATATTTTTCACGAAATCAGGATTCAGGATGACACCCGGCTGTGAAAATTCTTCCGGCGTATTAGGAAGTGCAAGATATTTCTTTCCGTTTACCATTACGTAACGGCTCATGAGCAAGCTGTCATCCGTCTTGGTCGGCACATATTTGGCATTGAACAAATCAGTCTTGACCAGTCCGGCTTTCGTACAGGCTTCTGAAGGAAGCAATCCGGAGATGGAACAGAATGAGCGTCTCACGATTCCGCCAGGCTCTTTAAAGGAGCCTTCCGGGTCGATCAGCGCAGGGGCAAGGTCTCTCGTATCGTTCAAGAGATATGACCAGAGACGGATATTCCTTAATCCGTAATGGCCGTACTGTGCCCTTGATGCAGCCGTGTTCAAATCGGAAGGTGTATCATATCCGAACCACGTACCAAAAGTGATGCTCGGATTGGATGCAACAAACCAATGGTCCTTATACTCCTGTGAAGTACCTGATTTACCTGCCCAGTCGGATGAGAAATTCAGGAATGTCTTAGCGTAACGCCCTGTTCCTGCATAGTGATCGAGCGTATCCCTCATCATATCGAGTGTCAGATAAGCCGTCTGCGGACTGTATACCTGCACTGGTTCTGATTTATGTTCGAATACAGTGTTTCCGTCTTGATCCACGATTTTATCAATCATATAGGCGTCAACGAACTTACCGCCGTTGGCCAAGGCCGTATAAGCATTGACGTTTTCTTCAACCGTTATCCCCTTGGTGGTCGCCCCGAGTGTAAGGGATAAGTTATTGTCGACCCGGCCCAATTTGGCGAAATCCATCTTCATGAGGAATTCATTGAATGGGTTGCGGTCATATATATTTGCATACGTCCGGACTGCAGGGAGGTTAAGAGACTCCGCAAGTGCAAGCCTTGCAGGGTACAGTCCGCGCTCTCTGAATGAATAGTTCTTTGGAGTCCACCCGTTGATATTCAATTCCACGTCAGGAATCGGCGATCCCGGTGAGATATAGCCATATTCCAAGGCTGGCGCATAGGCAAGCAGCGGCTTCATGGTCGAACCGTTCGAGCGGTAGGATGAAGTGGCATGATTCAGCTGTTCCGTTTTAAAATCCCGGCCGCCGATGAAACTTATGATTCTGCCAGTCTTGTTTTCTATCATGATGGCTCCGACCTGGACAGGTTCTTCCACTGTAACTTCTTTCCCTGTGTCAGGGTCAGTGGTTGTGACTGTCTTTGACGGTCCGTACATATTATAAGCATCTTTCGTCTTTTGCATTTGATCATAGATTTTTTTATCGATGGTTGAATGGATCTCATATCCGCTCTGGCGGACATTCCGGTCTGCCAGTGTATGGTATTTCTCTTTCAATTCATCGTTATTCTCAAGATCCTGCTTTGAAATCCCGTCTTTCTCTGCAAGGACCTCTGTCATGATGCTGATGGCCCTGCTTTCAAGTTCTTGCGTAAGCCACGGGTACCTTTCATTAGGTGAAGCTTTTCTTTCGATGAAATCCTTTTTGAGGTCGTAAGCGACAGCATCTTCATACTCTTTGTCCGTGATATAGCCTTCCCTGTGCATACGGTAAAGCACGGTCTTCATTCGTGAAAGGCCTGGCTCAAGGTTTTCTTTAAGCTCTCCGTTATTCATGAATGGAGTGTAGCTGAATGGAGCCTGAGGCAAACCGGCAATGAATGCAGACTGTGGAAGGTTCAAATCTTTTGCATCCACGCCGAAAATTCCCTGTGCTGCAGATTGGACCCCGCCGATATTCCGGCCGGATGAGTTTCTTCCCAATGTGGCAACGTTTAGATAGGCTTCAAGTATTTCATCTTTTTCAAAGAATCTTTCAAGCCGCAGTGCGAGAAGGATTTCCTTTGCTTTTCTTTCAAAGGAAACTTCATTTGTGAGGATTTGATTCTTGATGAGCTGCTGTGTGAGCGTGCTTCCGCCCGATTGAGTGGAAGAATTGGTGAATTCCTGCAGCACCGCACGCATGATGGCTTTGGGGACCACCCCGTTATGCTCTTTAAAATACTCATCTTCAGTGGCGATGACAGCATTTCTCAGATATTCCGAGACATTTTCAAGCTTTACCTCTTCGCGTTCAAGGTCAGTCCTCAGCTTTCCAAGATAGACATCGTCAGCGAAATACAGCTGAGAGGTTTCTTCATAATTGTAGATGTCCTTTTTCATTTGGTCGTAAGAACGGATCGGCTCTTCCTTGACCAGTGATGCGAAATAACCGGCACCCACCCCGCCGGCGAAAGCCGTGCCGAGGACCACGACGACAATCGTGATCAGTGCAAGGTTCCAAAATACTCCGTATGTAATTCGTGCTCGTTTTTGAACCCTGGTATTTGTAAAGAACCTGATGACAGGATCTAATTTTTCAAGTAATTTGTTCCATGTTTCTCTCATATTTTCATTCCCCCTAGAACATTCCTATTATAGCATATTCGAGAGAATGCTGTCGTAAAAAGTCAAACAAAAAGGTATTTGGATACAAAAAAATTCTTGCTTTTATTGACTATTATCATGCATTATGGTAAAAACCTAGTATAGTCAGTATTGATTTTTAAATTCATTCGACATATTAACCATACCGCAATGAGAGGATAAAGTAGTTTGCATTCCCTGTTACCCAGAGAGTCAGTGGGCGCTGAAAACTGACACAAAATGCAGATGAATTACATCCTGGAGCTTTTGCTGTGAACCATTAGTAGCAGCAAACGGTCAAAGCCGTTATCTTTATGAGTGAAGGATTTTTTCCTTAATTTGGGTGGTACCGCGCGACAGCGTCCCTGCATATATGCAGGGACTTTTTTATTTTTTAAGCGGCAGTCATGGAATGGAAAAGAAGAAGGAGGAAGATTGGACATGGAATTATTGAAGGATTTAGAATGGCGTGGAATTACGTACCAGCAGACAGACGCTGAGGGGTTGAAGAACCTTTTAGATAAAGAGAGTATTTCAATCTACTGCGGAATCGATCCGACTGCAGACAGCATGCACATCGGTCATCTGCTCCCATTTTTAACTCTCCGACGTTTTCAGAATGAAGGCCACCGCCCGCTGGTTTTAGTCGGAGGGGCGACTGGTTTGATCGGGGATCCGAGCGGTAAAAACGAAGAGCGTAAACTTCAGACAATCGATGCAATCAGGCATAATGCAGCAAGCATCAGAAATCAACTGGAGAGCATCTTCGATTTCGAAGGTGAAAACGGAGCGGTCATGGTGAATAACTACGACTGGATCGGCGCAATGGATGTCGTGACGTTCCTCCGGGATTTCGGTAAGCATGTCGGTGTCAACTACATGCTTGCAAAAGATACGATTTCATCCCGTCTGGAATCAGGTATTTCATTCACCGAGTTCACATACACGATTCTTCAGGCTCTTGATTTCAACCACCTGTATGACAACTACAACTGTAAGCTTCAGATCGGGGGAAGCGACCAGTGGGGCAATATCACGACAGGTCTTGAGTTGATCCGCAGAACGCATGAAGAAGAAACAAAGGCATTCGGTTTCACGATTCCTCTTGTAACAAAAGCGGACGGAACAAAATTCGGTAAAACGGAAAGCGGCGCGATCTGGCTGGATTCCAAGAAGACGTCTCCTTACGAGTTCTATCAGTTCTGGATCAACACGGCTGATGCCGATGTCGTGAAATACCTGAAATACTTTACCTTCCTTTCTCAGGAGGAAATCGAGTCACTAGCGGAATCCGTTGAAACGGAAGCTCATCTGCGCAAGGCTCAAAAAGCACTTGCAGAGGAAATGACAAAGATGATCCATGGGGAAGAAGCACTGGAGCAGGCGATCCGTATTACCGCGGCTCTTTTCAGCGGAGACATCAAATCATTATCCGCTTCTGAAATCCTGGAAGGTTTCAAGGATGTTCCTTCCTTCGAACAGTCGAAAGAAGAAGAGGTTGGACTTGTCGATTTGATCGTCAATGCAAAAATCTCCCCATCCAAGCGTCAGGCACGCGAGGACATCGGCAACGGTGCGATCTACATCAACGGTGAACGTGTGACAGATCTTCAGCATGTGATGGGTGAGAAGGACATGATCGACGGACAGTTCACGATCATCCGCCGGGGTAAGAAGAAGTACTTTAAGATTCAGTATGTTTAAGAAGTGAATCTTTGAATGGGCAGCGTGATCTCTGTTTTGGGGATTGCGCTGTTTTTTTGTATGAAATCGGCTGCAGGCAGGCGGATGTTAGAAGATTGTGAAGTGGAGGAAGCTTGATTGGATTAAAAAGTAGAGTCATTAATGGAGAAACGGGGGGGAACAATAGAGATATAACTATATTAATATTTATTGCGCCAAATTCTGAATAATTGCGCCACTTTCATGATAATTGCGCATTTTTTAAATTTATTGCGCCACTTTTTTCATAATCGCGCAACTTGTCGAATTTTCTTCATTTAGACGCCGCCATAATGACTGATATACATTCATACGCACGTCACCTCATCCAGACAAACAAAAAAACCCTGCCCCATAAAGAGCAGAGTTTCTTCTTCACAAAGATTAACGAGAGTAGAACTCAACGATAAGAGCTTCGTTAATTTCAGCTGGTAATTCAGAACGCTCAGGAACGCGAGTGAAAGTACCTTCAAGCTTGTCAGCATCGAAAGTCAAGAATTCAGGAACAAAGCTGTTCACTTCAAGAGCTTCTTTGATGATGTCAAGGTTGCGTGACTTTTCACGAACTGAGATTGTTTGTCCAGGTTGTACGCGGAAAGATGGGATATCTACGCGAGACCCATTAACCGTTACGTGACCGTGGTTAACAAGCTGACGAGCTTGACGGCGCGTACGTGCAAGACCTAAACGATAAACAACGTTATCAAGACGGCACTCAAGTAAAGCCATGAAGTTTTCACCGTGTTTACCTTGTAATTTGCCAGCTTGGTCAAATAGGTTACGGAATTGACGTTCAGTTACTCCGTACATGTGACGAAGTTTTTGCTTTTCTTGAAGTTGTAAACCGTATTCAGAGATTTTCTTGCGTTGGTTAGGACCATGGGGACCTGGAGCGTAAGGACGCTTTTCTAATTCTTTACCCGTACCGCTTAGAGAGATTCCAAGACGACGAGATAATTTCCAACTTGGACCAGTATAACGAGCCATGAGAGACTCCTCCTTTATTGTTTTTATTTTGTTGTAAAATAAAAACACCTGTGAATTAACAATTATGTGTATTTTGTTTTCATGTACCTTCGCCCTAGCAGCAGAGGGTTACAAGATACACCTCAAGGTCAGAGGAACAAAATACAGCCATAAAGGACTTCACTGAAGCTGCATTATTTTACACAAAGAACATTATATGATGCAGAGGGATAGAAGTCAAGCAAGTATTGAAGATTCGTATAAAATACATCTGGCGTAAAGGACAATCTCTTCAATTCCTTTTTGAATAAAAACTTATCTATCCCCTCATCCGTCTAACTAAATGATCCCTTCACTGCATTACCCAATATCTACCTAAATATTGAAAATATTATCCTGCATACGTTTAATCGTATGCTATAATGATGTGTGGAAAACCATAGCTTCACAAACCTTCAGGGTACGGGTGAGAAAATGACCAAACTAGCTGATCGCTTACATATTTATAAATCTAAATTATTCGATCTTATTCATGATGATATGTCTTTCAATCTTCAGCAAACAGACCATCTTCAGAAATGGCTCCGGCTGATAAAGGAATGTCTCGGGGTCGAGAAAGCTTTCTTATATAAATGCACAAAGAGTGAATGCTTCCTGCAAGGGAGCACAGAAGAGCAAGGTAACGATGGGACGTTAAGCAGAAAAATCTTTGAGTTATCTTTCGGGGATACCCCTTATTTTATGATGGATTGCCGTGACCCTCATTTCCATTTCTTCTTTCAATTCAGAAACGATATGGAAGAGACTTACGTGCTGCTCATTCAACATTCAGACGGGCAATCATTCGATGAGGACTGTCTCTCACCATTTTGGAAAGCGAGTGATCAGTTCCTGACACTCTCGTGGAATGTCCAGAAGGTGTATGAAGAAGAAAGAAGATACCGGGAATTGTTCAAAGTGACTGAGTTTTTTCATTCTAACAGGGATGTCCAGACACTATTGGTTCAAATCATCGAGACGCTCGGTGAGGTTTTCCCGGAGGATGAGTTCCGTCTCCTCCTTTCCAATGACCGCTATGATTTCGGCACCCTGCCTATAAAATCTTTTGACTTTGAAAAGGCGAATCCCTTTGCGATGCAGGCATTTGTAAACGGAAGCATCGAGCTGGATGAGGATTCTCAGACGCTTTATGCCCCATTAAGAGGAAAGCAGGGGATTTACGGAGTGCTTGAAGTCGGCACGGCTTCGCATCTGCTGTTCAACGAGCAGAAAATCGAGTTCATCAAATTACTTGCCTATACGGCCGGGAGTGCGCTTGAGAATGCCAAGCTGTATGAGCAGTCGAAACGTCTGATCAGTGACTTGCAGCTGATCAATGAAACGTCCCATCAGCTTAATTTAAAGTTTCGTTTATCTGATACATTGCAATTTTTGAAGAAGCAGATAGAGAGATCCTTTCAGCCGAGTGCCATCGGGTTCGTGTTAAATGAACCGAATAAATCAGTCATTCTGGAACAAAGCTCTTCACTATTCTTCACAAAAGAAGGTGAACAGTACATCTCCTATGTAAACGAGCGCATCAACGAAGAAAGAGATTCGATTTTCCTCGGGGATGTGAGTGACCGGATTGGTGACCCCGGTTATTTATCATTGATGGCAGTGCCGATGACACAAAATGAAGAATTGATCGGTTTCTGTGTTGTCCTTCACCACGATCCGTATATGTTTTCGTTTGATATGTACAAACTGCTGCAGTCGTTCATCCATCATTCCGCGCTTGCCATTACGAATGCAACCTTGAGGGAAGAACTTGAACATATGGTCATCACCGATCATATGACGAAACTGTTTGCCCGCCATTATCTTGATGAAAAAATGGAATCGGCGATGAAAGAAGATAAAGAAGGGACGCTCCTTCTGATCGATATCGATGACTTTAAAGCAGTGAATGATAATTATGGGCATCAAATCGGTGATGAAGTCCTGATTCAGACAGCGAACCTTATAAAGGAAGTTGTGGGTGAAAGTGGTTCTGCTGCCCGCTGGGGAGGAGAAGAAATGGCTGTGTATCTGCCCTATGTCGAAAGGGATGAAGGATATGCGATTGCGAAAGCCATAGTAGAAACGGTCTCCTGCAGAACAGAGCCGGGAGTGACGCTTTCATGCGGTCTTTCTTCGTGGGTCAAAGGCGATGAAAGCTGTCCGTCATCGGTGAAGGAGTTAGTCAAGAAAGCGGATGAAGCACTTTATATAGCAAAAAATCATGGAAAGAATCAGGTGGTGGAGGATCTCGACTCCAGACTTCTGATAAAACCGTGATAAGAAACAAGCGGCTGCTCATTTTGGGCGGCCGTTTGCTTTAATACGTTAGTGTAAACGCTTTCTTTTTTTGCCGGATTATCATATTCTAGAATAGAAGAGTGAGAGAACTTAGAGGAACAAAATTGGGAGGAATACTTGATGAAAGATGAAAAACATTTTGAAACGCGTGTGATTCATGAGGGGTACGAGTCTTCTCGGCATTTTGATAGTCTGGCACCTCCTTTGTATCAAACGTCGACTTATACGTTCGCTAATGCAAAGCAGGGGGAAAACCGATTTGCAGGGGAAGAGGAAGGGTATATCTATTCAAGGCTCGGCAATCCGACGGTGGGCATCCTCGAACAGAGAATGGCATCGCTTGAAGGCGGTGAAGCTGCCCTTGCTTTCGGCTCAGGGATGGCTGCCGTTTCAGCAGTCCTTTTTTCTTTGACCAAATCAGGGGATCATATCCTTTGTTCTCAAGGAGTGTATGGCTGTACGTTCGGCCTTCTGCAATTATTGGATGAAAAATTCGCGATCGGCCATGACTTTTCCGCCATGGATTCAGAAGAAGAAATCAGGGCGAAAATCAAAGACAATACATCCTGCATCTACGTGGAAACACCGATCAATCCTACGATGCAGCTCATCGATTTACAGATGGTGGCGAGGGTAGCCCGTGAAAAGGGGATACCGGTCGTTGTGGACAACACCTTCTGTTCTCCTTATCTTCAGAGGCCCCTTGAACTTGGATGCGACATCGTGATTCACAGTGCGACAAAGTATATAGGAGGACACGGGGATGTCATTGCCGGCATTGTGGTCGGTACACAGGAAAAAATGGCTGAAATCCGCATGACGACCCAGAAAGATATAGGCGGCATCATTTCGCCATTTGATGCATGGCTGTTATTGAGGGGGTTGAAGACGCTTGCGGTAAGGCTTGACCGCCATTGTGAAAGTGCCGATAAACTCGCCGGGCTGCTTGCTACCCATCCTGCAGTGGAGCAGGTGATTTATCCTGGCCGTACTGATCATCCACAGTATGAGATCATGAAAAAACAGATGAAAAAACCAGGGGGGATGATTTCTTTCACCCTAAAAGGTTCGAAGGAAGATGCACAAGCGTTCATGGATGATTTGCATATGATCAAGATCGCGGTCAGCCTGGGGGATGCAGAAACGTTGATCCAGCATCCGGCTACGATGACACATGCTGTGGTCCCGGAAGAGGCAAGAGAGAAAATGGGAATCACAGATACCCTCCTAAGACTTTCTGTCGGACTTGAATCCTCGGATGATATTTGGGATGACCTGGAACAGGCATTGAATAAAGTTAAATTTCCAAGTGATGTGATGTAAAAAAAGAAGCGTGCGGATTCCGTACGCTTCTTTTTGCTTAGTGATTACAGGTGTTTTAATAATTCTTCTGTGAATGCTTCCAAGTACTGCTGGTCTTCCTCGTCAAAACGGGATTTCTCCGGGCTGTCGATGTCCAGTACCCCGATTAGATTTCCATCTTTGACAAGCGGGATGACGATTTCAGATTGAGAAGCTGCGTCACATGCGATATGGCCAGGGAAGCTGTGTACGTCCTCCACGACAAATGTTTTCCTTTCACTGGCGGAAGATCCGCACACCCCTCGTCCCAACGGGATCCGGACACATGCAGGAAGGCCCTGGAATGGTCCGAGGACAAGCTGGCTGCTTTCCTCTTCGAATAAATAGAATCCAACCCAATTAATCCGGTCTAAAAATTGATTTAGCAGGGCAGAAGCGTTGCTCAGGTTTGCGATTTTATTCGGTTCATCCTCGAGCAGCGCACGTAATTGCTTTGTGACGAGTCCGTACTTATCTTTTTTTGTTCCTTGATATTTTTCTGCTTGAAACATCATCTTTTCCCCCATTTCAACAAAATCAGTGGAATTCCCTGCAGCATCGCACCATCAGTGGAAAAACTGTCGAGAAATACTTAAAGGAATTCTTCCTGTAAAAGCGAAATCATTGTTATACACTATGTGAAAACTCTATTAGAACATTTTTAGCATACTTTCAATGAAGCTTCAATAGATTCGATTCAGTCCACTCGGGGGAAATTAAAAGAAGAGAAAAGAGGGAGAATATGAAAAAGGGACAAACCTCTACTTCGCCAAAGGAAGCTATATTTCAAGCAGCTGTTTCATTATTCTATGACCACGGCTATGACGGGACCTCTGTAAGGGATATCGCAGGAAAGGCCAAGGTTAACCCTGCAACGATCTCTTACTATTTCAAAGGCAAGCAGGGTCTGCTTGAGGCATGTTTTACCCATTTCTTCGAACAATATCTGCATTTTCTGCAGGAAGAAGTGGATGCCCTTAAATATATCCGCGCAGACTTATGTCTGAAGCGTGCTGTCTTCAAGGTACTGAAATTTCAAAGTGAGCATCATCAATTATCCCGTTTCATTTGGAGAGAGGTTTCGATTGATTCACAAGTTGTGCGGGAAATCATTTCATCGTACCTCATGAAAGAAAGATTTTATTTGAAAAGTCTGTTTGAACAGGGAATGGTGGACAGGTCTTTTAAGAAGCAGCCGATCAGCTTCCTTGTCATTCAGTTGAAGTCAATGCTGACGATGCCGTTTTTGAACAGCCAGCAATTGCGGGAAGTATGGCAGATGTTCCCGCAAGAATATTATTTTGTCGATCAGTATTATCAAAACATCGACCAATGGATCAACCTGCTGATGACGTCCGAAGGTTCATCAGGGTTTACGAAGGAACTCATCATTTGAGCATAGAAATAGAGGCTGGGACCAAACTGAAATTCCTTTGTCTACAGACGAACACTTCAGAGTGAACTCTAAACAACGCTGATTTCAGTGCAAGACTTCGCTTTCCGCGGGTAGCCCGTGAGCCTCCTCGGCAAGCCTGCGGGGTCTCACTTGTCCAGCTCCAGTGGTCTGCTCCCGTTTGAAAATTAACCTTAGGCTTTTGAGGCAAAAAGCGCCTCTAAAGCCTAAGAACATTTTTCAAAGGGAGCAAAACGCCCACTTCCGCTTTTTTAATTGTCCAGCTGCAGGGCTTAGAGGCACATGTCATAAGCCAAACCAACCAAGAA
Source organism: Rossellomorea oryzaecorticis (assembly GCF_045897515.1). Lineage (NCBI taxonomy): Bacteria > Bacillati > Bacillota > Bacilli > Caryophanales > Bacillaceae > Rossellomorea > Rossellomorea oryzaecorticis. The sequence goes on from NZ_JBJOSA010000014.1 coordinate 85,019, forward strand.
GGCAAAGAACGCCTTCGTGGCCGATTCGTCTTATGCCACACGCCTCTGAGCAAAGCCCTTCCGCTTTTCTTATAAGCTACTCTTCCCGCAGGAGTCTTCGTCTTGCACTCCAATCAACCGCTGAGTGAGCTAATTCCTAGAAGTACAATGTACAATGAACAAATTAAAAACCCGAGCTATTTTGCCTCACTTCATGCAAAATAGCTCGGGTTTTGCTTTACTAAATCACTTTTGTCCCAGCTTCTTTTTACTGTATTACAGCCTCATGGCATGTCTTCCCTGGCCGATGCCTGCTGCGGAGTGGGCATCGGATCCGTATACGGTTTTGATCCCGAGTTTTCGGGCGTGTTCAATGACTTCCTCCGGGGGATAGGATTCACCGCAATGTGGTTTAATGACACCTGCGCCGTTGTAATCAAGTTCATATCCACTAGAAGCAGCGGCCTCCAGAATTGCCTTTATTTCTTTGCTGAAGGGGGTTGATGCAGGGTAAAGTTTCTGAAACTTTTTTACAAGCGTGATATGACCGATGCGCTTCGGCTTGAAGGGGCCAAGGTCGGCTTCGATCGATTTAAGGACGGTCCTGTAGTAATGCCGGTAAATTTCGTCCGCGGAATCATAAAGTCCTATCATTTTCTTAAATACATCAGGACTGAAATCAAGACAGGCCCATTTATTTTTATAATGTAAGAAATGAACCGAGAGGATGCTATCATCCAATCTCTCACCCCATCTGTTGAGGAAATCGGCTGTCTCATTCTCGAAACCTTCAATATAATCCACTTCAAGGCCGGAAAGGATGGTAATCCGTTGTTTGTATGTCTCTTTCAGTTCTTCAAGGGTATCGAAGTACAAAGGGACATCATCTTCAGCCATACCGCTGTCCTGATCTGGTGTCGTATCCACAAAGCCCCGCGGGAGCGGCGCGTGCTCCGTGAACGTCAGTTGTGAATAGTCGAGGGCGATGGCCCTTTCAATATATTCGTGAAATGAATCCATGCTTCCATGAGGGCAGAAAGGAGTATGGATATGTCCGTCGACTTTTTTCATCAGAAAACCCTTCCTTCATCCAAATCATCTGTATTTTTATGTGAATTTTTCACTATTTTTAGAGAAAACGCTATATTTTAACTTTTAGAGTTGAAAAAATAGAATTTATTAGTCAAAAAATGTCGTTCTCATGGTATCATTATAACAATGAGAATTTACTAATGAAACTTTCAAATTGATATAGATGTCTACTGAATAGTTGAACAGGGGGCTTAAGATGCAATATGTCATCGCTGGAATCATACTAATCTTGATTTTATTCCTAATCGGAGTCTTATCCAGAAAGAAATATTATGCGGAAATTGACCGGTACGAAGCTTGGAAGGTGGATATCATGAACCGGCCGATTCCGGAAGAACTGTCTAAGGTCAAACAGCTGAACATGACCGGGCAGACGGAACAGCTTTTTGAAGGCTGGAGACAGGGTTGGGACGAAATCGTGGCTGTCGAGCTTCCTGATATTGAAGAACTTCTGTTTGACGCCGAAGAATACACAGATAAGTTCCGTTACAAGAAGACGAAGGAAACGCTGGCAAAAATCGATGAAGTCCTCACTAAAACAGAAGCCAAGATTGACAAGATCCTGGAAGAGCTGAATGAACTTGTCGGCAGTGAAGAAAAGAACAGGGAAGAAATAGAATTATTAGAAGAAGAATACCGCAGCAGCAAGAAGCAGCTGCTTGCATACCGTCATACATATGGACAGGCCGCGAAGAAAATCGAAGCTGTGCTTGATAAGCTTGCTAAAGAAATCGAAGAATTTAAATCACTGACAGATCAGGGCAACTATCTGGATGCACGTGAAATCGTCTTGAACCTGGGGCAGGAAATGAAGTCGATCGCCTACAAGATGGAAAGCATCCCTAAGCTGACAGCGGACTGCGAGAATATCCTTCCTTCCCAGTTATCCGAACTGGAAGCAGGATATGCTGAAATGAAGGAACAGGGCTACGTACTCGAACATGTGGAAGTCGACAAAGAAGTAAAAGACCTGAATGAGACGCTGGCCGGTTTCAAAGGCCGTCTTCAGTCCCTTGAGGCGGAAGAAGTTGAGCAGGGTCTGCAGGAAATCAAGAGTAAAATAGAAATGCTTTATGATTCACTGGAAAAAGAAGTGCATGCGAGACACTTTGTGCTTCAATATAAGGACGAAACGACTGAAGGCCTCATTAAGGCGAAAGAAGAGAATGATGATATTCAGTATGAAGTGAATGTTGTGCAGCAGGGTTATCATTTACATGAATCCGATCTTAAGGCACCTCAGGAATTACAGAAGAAAATCATCCAATTATCAAAGCGCCACGAATTGATTATTGAAAAAGTGGAAAGCAATAAGACTGCGTACACATCGTTGAGTGAAGAACTGAAGGAAATCAGAAGTGGTCTGGAAGTCCTGAATGGGGAGCAGGCGGAATTCGGTGTCTTTCTTCAGAATCTGCGTAAAGATGAATTGACGACACGCGAAAAAATTGCGGAACTCAAGAAAAAGACCGCAGAGGCAAGCAGGATGATTGCGAAAAGCAATGTGCCCGGGCTCCCTGCAGATTATGATGAGCTTCTTACTGAAGTTCACCGCAAGATCGAGCAGGTGAACGCAAGCCTGACAGAAAAACCATTGAATATGAAATTCATCCAGGAAACGCTTTTAGAAGCAGCTGATACTGTCGATCACTTCTATTCAAAAACACAGGACCTTATAGAAAACGTCCTGCTTTCAGAAAAAATCATTCAATACGGCAACCGCTACAGAAGCCGCTACAACTCAGTGCGTGAAGGGCTTCAGGCAGCGGAAGAAGCATTCAGGCAATATGACTACCGTAAGGCGCTTGAGGAAGCGGCCACCACGATTGAGAAAGTGGAACCGGGCGCGTTGAAAAAAATCGAAAAGATGATCAATATCGAAGAGTAATGAAGGAAGCCAGTATCCCTTTTAAAGGAGTACTGGCTTTTTTGTTCTGTCTATTTTGAGCATGGGGTGAAGCCTGAAATATAAAAAAACCGTTGAAGAACATTCTTCTCAACGGTCTTTAATGCTGCTGTTAAGCTTCAATAATGCGTTTGGATGCACCCGCCAAATTGGCTATCACAAAGCCGATGACGGCACCTGCTGCTGCGGGCAAGAGCCAGCCGATCCCTTCAGCGTAAAAAGGAAGGAAGTTCAATGAATCGGTCACTGCACTTACATCCACACCTGCTGTCTTCAGGCCGTCTATCAAACTGATCAGGCCGGTTGCCACCAAAGCGAAAACATAAACCATGGAGTAGCCGTTGAACCAATTATGCATGAATGATAAGACGATCAATACGATTGCCAAAGGATAGATGGTAATGAGCACCGGCAATGAAACGGCAATCAACTGAGTTAACCCGATATTGGCAATCAACATACTGAAAGCAGAAAGGATAATGACGAGTTTTCCATAAGATACAGGTATGATCTTTGAAAAATATTGTGCACATGCCGATACCAGTCCGACGGACGTGGTGATACAGGCAAACGTGATGGCAAGCCCCAGGATCACAGCCCCCAAAGAGCCGAATAAGTAATCTGCGGCCGCCGAGAGAATGGCACCGCCGTTGGGCAGGGCACCGATTGAGTCTGTACTCGTTGCTCCGATATAGCTGAGTGACAGATACACAAGGGCAAGTCCCGCCGCAGCGATGAGCCCTGCAATGATCGTGATCCTGGTCAGTGATGATTTATTTGTAATCCCGCGGTCCTTAATGGCATTGATTACTACGATACCAAATACCAGGGCCGCAATTGTATCCATCGTCAGATAGCCTTCAATGAAACCTTTGAAGAGAGGACCTTCCTGGTATGCAGGATTCGGCTCTCCAAAGCTTCCCATGGGGGTTGCGATACTTTTCACAACCAGTACAGTAAGGATGATCAGCAGGGAAGGAGTCAAAACCTTACCGATTCTGTCAACAAGCTTCGAAGGATTCATCGCAAGCCAGGCTGTCAGTGCAAAAAAGATGACTGAATAAATAAGAAGGGACACCCCATATTTTGCTGCATCTTCAGGTAAAAAAGGAATGATGCCGATTTCATATGCAACTGTACCGGTTCTCGGAATTCCGAAAAATGGTCCGATTGCAAGGTACATGATAATGGTGAAGATCAATCCAAAAACCGGATGGACCCGGTTTGCCAGTGTTTGAAGGTCGCCTCCAGATTTGGCGATGGCGATTACTCCCATCAAAGGCAGCCCCACCCCGGTGATCAAAAACCCGATGATTCCCGTCCACACATGGTCACCGGCCTGCTGACCGAGAAATGGGGGGAAAATCATATTTCCGGCTCCGAGGAAAAGAGCGAAAAGCATTAGACCTACAGTTAATACACCGCCGAATGACAGCGCTTTCTCGTTCATATATACCCCTCCGTTTGTAAACGTTATCATGAGCAAAACTATCTTATCACATCCGTGTAGAAAAATGTCGAAAATCTAAATAGTCTTGCAATTTAGTATATTTGAATAATTAATCAGGTTTATCACCTAAATGATTGTCGCAAATTTCGACAAAGTTATCAATGGTTATTTTTATAAAATAATAAAAATTTCAACGTTTTTATTAAATAATATTATTGTCAAAATAATTTCGGGTTATGTTGGATTTCATTTGGGTTCAAAAGAATTTGTGATAATATTAATGATTGGATAGAACTAAAGAAGGTGTATATCATGATTTATTTTGATAACGCAGCAACCACCAAGCCCTATTCGGAAGCACTGGATACTTTTATGAAGGTGAATGGCGTTTATTTTGCCAATCCTTCTTCCATTCATTCTTTTGGCGGCAGGGTGGAAAAATTAATTGCTCAGTCAAGGAAACAGATTGCTTCCATCATGGATATCAACGAGAAAGAAGTGATTTTCACATCAGGAGGAACTGAGTCCAATAACCTGGGGATTAAAGGGGCTGCCCTCCAATACAGGAACAGAGGGAAACATATTATCACAACAAAAATAGAACATCCTTCTGTATCCAATACAATGAAGCAATTGGAATCACTCGGCTACACAGTGACTTACCTTGATGTCAACGAATCCGGTGTGGTCGACCCTGAAGATGTAGGAAAAGCGATCCGGCCGGACACGATCCTTGTTTCCATCATGCATGTGAATAATGAAGTAGGATCCGTGCAGCCAATCAGAGAAATTGGTTCCTTATTGAAAAAGCATTCCAGGATTCTTTTTCATGTTGACGGTGTCCAGGCATTCGGGAAAATTCCTGTCTCTTTACAGGATCATCATATCGATTTATACAGTATTTCTGCCCATAAAATCCACGGTCTGAAGGGGACGGGGATGCTGTATGTCAGAGATGGCGTCATCCTTTCTGCCATTCTGTCCGGAGGAGAGCAGGAAGGAAACGTAAGAAGCGGGACAGAGAATACGGGAGGCATCGTTTCCTTTGCAAAGGCGATGAGGCTGTATCACGAAGAAAGCCGTGACAGCTTAAATAAAATGAAGGATATTCAACGGTATATACGGAAACAACTGGGAACCATGCCCGGAGTGACTGTCCATACGCCGCAAGAAGGGAGTGCACCGCATATCCTTAACTTTTCCATTGAAGGTTTTAAGAGTGAGGTGGTAATTCACGCCCTCGATCAGCATGAGGTATACGTCTCCACTACCAGTGCGTGTTCTTCCAAGAAAAGCAAGCCGAGTCAGACCCTCCTGTCGATGGGAGTGGGGGAGAAACTGGCAGACCGGGCGATCCGTGTAAGTTTGTCTTATCACAATACAATGGAAGAAGCAGAGCGGTTCATCAGTCTTCTAAAACAAGAAACCGCACAATTAGAGAAAACAATGAGGAGATCGCGATGAAATATAATCGAATTTTAGTCAGATACGGTGAAATTTCCACCAAGGGAAGAAACCGTAAAAAGTTCACATCAAAACTCAGGGAGAATATTATCCAGGCTTTAAAGGATTATCCGGGTGTATCCGTGTCTGCGAGCCGTGACCGTCTGCATATCCTTCTGGGTGAGGAAAATGGGGATGAGATCATCCCGCGCCTCCAAAAGATCTTCGGGATTCAATCATTCAGTCCTGTAGTGAAAGTTGAACGGGATATAGAGGAAATCTGCAAAGCGGGAGCTGCATTGGTGCATAAAAGCTTTGAACCAGGCAAGACTTTTAAGGTATCGGCCCGCCGTGCAGATAAACATTTTCCACTGGAAACCAATGAAATTAATTATGAGGTCGGTTCATACATTTTGAGGAATACAGAAGGATTGACCGTGGATGTCAAAAATCCTGATATAAAATTAAATGTGGAAGTCAGAAAAGAAGGTGTTTACCTTTCTTCTGAGATTTACCCCGGCTCAACGGGAATGCCGGTCGGTGCCAGCGGAAAGGCTATGCTGATGCTGTCAGGGGGGATTGACAGTCCGGTTGCTGGATATTTGACCATGAAGCGAGGCGTGGAAATCGAAGCCGTCCATTTTCACAGCCCGCCTTTCACAAGCGAACGTGCTAAGCAGAAAGTCATCGATCTTTCAAAGAAGCTCTCTGCTTTTTCAGGCAGCATTAAATTGCATATCGTCCCTTTCACGAAGATCCAGCAGACGATCCACGATCAGGTACCTGAAAACTATACTATGACCTCAACGAGAAGAATGATGCTTAAGATAGCAGATAAAATCCGCGAGCAGCACGAAGGTCTTGCATTGGTAACAGGTGAAAGCCTCGGACAGGTGGCGAGTCAGACTCTTGAAAGCATGCAGGCGATCAATGACGTCACGAACACCCCGATCCTGAGACCGCTGGTCGCCATGGATAAACTTGAAATCATCGATATCGCACAAAAAATCGATACTCATGATATATCGATCCTGCCGTATGAAGATTGCTGTACGATCTTCACACCGCCGGCACCTAAAACAAGACCCAAAAAAGAAAAGGTGCAGTATTACGAAAGCTTTGTTGATTTCCAGCAGCTGATCCTTGAATCGGTCAAAGAAACAGAGACGATCACCATCCATGGAGGAGCGGATTCAAGCAGCGAAGAAAGCTTTGATGACCTCCTTTAAATAGGAACATTTACCAACAAATTTCGTTGCATGAAGCCATGTGTTTTCGCGCAATCTATACTCAACAAGCAACGAGGAGGTGAAAACACATGGCAAACAGAAGTTCTAACCAACTAGTAGCTCCAGGAGCTCAACAAGCTCTTGACCAAATGAAATACGAAATCGCTTCTGAATTCGGAGTTCAACTTGGTGCTGATGCAACTGCACGCGCTAACGGTTCTGTAGGTGGTGAAATCACTAAGCGTTTAGTCCAAATGGCTGAACAACAAATCGGTGGCGGATACCAAAAATAATTAAATACAATGGCTACAAGGAGCGGGGTTTACCCGCTCCTTTTAATTTTGTCCGGGTTTTGAACGCCGCAGTTGATTTCCGTGCAAGACTTCGCTTTCCGCGGGTGAGCAGTGAGCATGCTGATATGAAGGCAAATGTCAAGATACGCACCCATACTGAATTTGGTTTTAGGCAGCCCTAAAAGAAGCTTATTATTTGACTTCTCAACGTATTAACTCCATTCATCACCGCTGTTGATTTCCGTGGAAGACTTCGCTTTCCGCGGGTGAGCCTCCTCGTCGCTGCGCTCCTGAGGGGTCTCACCTAACTCGCTTTTCCGCAGGAGTCTGCGTTTTGCACTCCAATCAATCGCTTGAATCGGTTTTGAATAGGGATATGACCTACACAAATACATCCTGATGGGTCCTGTTTCATACCAGACCAAACCGTAGATTTTCTGAACTGCCCAACTTCGTCATTAACTTTTTTACTGTCCCAGTAGTATATTTGGATTTCTCTAAAAGCAGTTTACCAAATTAACCCACGATGTTACGGGTAAGATGATAACTTGGCAAGTCCTCTGTTGCTGGACAAGTCTCACATTGGCCACTTCTCCTGCAGGAGTTTTCGTCTTCTACTACAATATACTGCTGGATTCTATGCCAGCTAGGATGTCAGCACTTGTTAAATGAATTATTTATTGGATCCAATGAACGAGCCGCCTCCGCTTTTCGGAACGCAGAGGAGGCTCGACTTCCTCCATGGGGAATCTTATGTTTGCAGCGGAAAGGAACGGTCTAGATTCTTAATCGAAAATACTGTTTAATTCCCAGCTTGCCTTCTCTTAATTATAAAAATGAATAATTTAAAAAATTAAAATTATTTTGTATAATAGAGGTGTAAGTACAAACAAGGGGGAATTCGGATGGACAGACATGAATTAATTGCACCTGAAAAGTACAACTTGGTTGAAGAAGTAGAGAAGTTTGCAAGTAATGAAGAAAAGCTCGCGATCAAATGGCAGAACGAAGCGGGTGAAAAAAAAGAAATTACATACAGTAACCTGATCAAGGACGCTAATAAAATTGGAAACGTTTTCTTGGGTTCCGGCCTCGAAAAGGGGGATGTCATCCTGGTCATGGTCCCACGATTGATCGAAGCTTATGCAGTTTACCTGGCAGCTTTAAAATCCGGTATGGTCGTCATTCCAAGTTCAGAAATGCTGCGTACGAAAGATCTTGAATATAGGATCGAACACGGGGATGTAAAAGGAATCGTCGCGTATGCACCATTCATCGGGCAATTTGAGAATGTGCGAGGGATGGATAAGCTGCAAAAATTCGTCATTGGCGAAAAGCAGGAAGGCTGGATCACGGTCGAGGAAGAAATGAAAGACGTATCAGGGGACTTGCCGTTTGCAGATACGGCCAGGGATGATATGGCTTTCTTGTCATACACTTCTGGGACGACAGGAAATCCTAAAGGAGTCGTACATACACATGGCTGGGCATTCGCCCACCTTAGAACGGCCGCCAAAGGGTGGCTTGGAATTGAAGAAGGGGATACAGTCTGGGCAACGGCAGGCCCCGGCTGGCAAAAATGGATTTGGAGTCCATTCATGTCCGTCCTTGGTTCAGGAGCGACTGGACTTGTTTATCAAGGTAAATTCGAACCGAATAAATATTTGCAGCTGCTTCAGGACAATGGTGTTAACGTTCTCTGCTGTACACCGACAGAATACCGCCTGATGGCCAAAGTCGATGATCTCGGAACGTATGATCTTTCACCGCTTCACAGTGCTGTTTCCGCAGGTGAACCGTTGAATAGGGAAGTCATCGATGCGTTCAAGAAACATCATGGCATCGAAGTTCGTGACGGTTACGGACAAACTGAAAATACTCTCCTGGTGGGTATTATGAAGGGCATGGAACTGAAACCGGGATCCATGGGCAAACCTACACCGGGCAACAGGGTGGAGGTCATAAACGAAGAAGGACAACCTTGTGAACTCGGGGAAGTAGGAGATATCGCCGTTCACGTTGAAACACCTGCCTTGTTCAAGAACTATTATAAAGATCCTGAAAGAACGGCCATGCAGTTCAGGGGTGACTACTATATCACCGGAGATAAAGCGAAGAAAGATGAAGACGGTTATTTCTGGTTCGAAGGCAGGGGAGACGACATCATCATCTCCTCCGGTTACACAATCGGACCGTTCGAAGTAGAGGATGCACTTGTAAAGCATCAATTTGTACAGGAGTGCGCTGTAGTCGGCAGCCCTGATGAAGTACGCGGCCTGATTGTAAAAGCCTTCGTCGTACTGCGTGAGGGCGTTGACCAGAATGACTCTGAGCTTGTACCACAGCTGCAGGAACACGTAAAACAGCTGACAGCTCCATACAAATATCCGCGCAAAATCGAATTCGTCAAAGAACTGCCAAAAACAACATCAGGCAAAATCAGAAGAATCGAACTGCGCCAAAAAGAAATGACCTCGGTTAAAAACTAAATTAATTTCAGGAAGATACAGAGAGCCTATACAAATAGGTTCTCTGTATTTTTGGTGTGCCAGGCATGCACACACTCTATAGGGTTGAAGTCCCGAGCCGTGAAGGTAGTAGTAGCGGTTAGCTG
>NZ_JBJOSA010000015.1:0-92575 GCF_045897515.1 Rossellomorea oryzaecorticis
CGTTCACGAAGGTCATTCAGAATTTCACTCCACCCGTTAGACGACTCTCTGCCCCCAATATAAAAGCCCAGCACTTCGCGATGTCCTTCCGGCGAGATACCAAGGACGATGTAGACTGCTTCTTTTCCAACCGTGTCACGCCGGACGTTGACAAAGAGCGCATCAAGATAAAGGGCACAATACCTCTTTTTGAGAGGACGTTTCTGCCATTCCCGAATATCCTTAAGAACGGTATCCGTTACATTTGAAATGGTACCTGGCGAATAGGAGTCTCCAAGCAGGCTTTTCATAATTTTGCCGACCTGACGAACGCCAACGCCATGACGATACAACTGAATGACCAGCTCATCAACAGCTACCATTCTGCGTTTGTACGGTTCAAAGAGTTCCGTCTGGAACTCGCCATTCCGATCCCGCGGAACATCAAGGTCTTCGACACGTCCATAGACGGTATCGAGCGTACGATGATAGTATCCATTCCGAGAATTGTCTTCTCCCACAGGTTCATTTTTAAGGACCTCTTTAATCTCTTCTTGAAGAATGAATTCCAATTTCTCTCTCAAGACTTCTCTCATGGTGGACTCTAACATACTAGAAAGGTTAAGGTTTTTTATGTTATCATTAAGCATGGACAAAGGACTCCTCTCGATTATTGTGGTGATATTCAGAGAGTACTTTGTCCTTTTTCTATTGTCTAGAAAAAGACCTTACACATACTTTTATAAACCATCATATATTATCAAAAACAACCCTCTTATTATCAAAAATCCCATTATATTATCAAATCCTCTTCGAAGCCCCTTTTAGTAACCGGCACCGTATACCAATTCTAACCCCAGCCAAACCACAAAGCAGGTTTCCACCCCACCCCCGTTGAATACATACTAAAAGTAATTTGAAAAGTGAGGTCAGCCTATGTTCCATGCTGTTATTGCAAAATTTCTGCGTCTCCTCCCAGATAAAGCGCTGAAAAACCCGATGATTCCCCGTCAGGATGTTGAGATGAAAAAGGATATGGTGGTTGAAACGTCCGTTGCACTCACTCCCATTTCCATCTATTATCCCCTCGGGGCACGGAAGGAAAGGTATCCTGTTTATTTCAATTTCCATGGCGGGGCGTTCATCATGAATAAGAAGGAGCTTGATGACCCTTATTGCCGCTTTCTGGCCAACGAGGCAGAGTGCGTGGTGATCAATGTTGAGTACGGGAAGGCGCCGGAGTTCCCTTTTCCGAAACCGATCCATCAGGGCTATGACATTCTCAAGTGGGTGAAGGGGAAAGCCGGGGAATTGAAGATCGATGCCGGGAAGATCATGGTCGGCGGTCAGAGTTCCGGTGCGAATATCGCCGCAGCCCTCTGTCTTTACCTTGAAGAAAAAGGGGACGACCAGCCGCTGCTGCAGGTGCTGTCCTGCCCGATGCTGGATTTTGTCACACCGCATGCGGATAAGCCGGAACCGGATAAGTGGCGTGCCCGCTATCCTCAGGTGGCTCAGTTCATCAGCATGTGTTACGTGCCGGACAAGGAGCAGGCAGAGAATCCCCTTGCGTCCCCGGTTCGTGCAGAGGTGAACGGGCGTTTGGCTCCGGCCCTCATCCTTATAGCTGAATTCGATGCCTTCAGGCCGGAAGCCGAATGTTATGTGGAGAAATTAAAAATGGCAGGGGTGAGCGTTCAGGATGAGCTGTTCACGGAGTGTGCCCATGCATTCACCCATATGGGGCCGAAAGAAAAGGCGGAAGAGGCTTGGCGGTTGATCACGGGAAAAATCAAAGCGTCGGCCGGCACACAGGAAAGTTGAAACACACCCAAAGTTTTTTGAAGGAGAACAAGGGTATAAAATAAGGGCTGAGGATACAGACTTGATAGCATCAGAAAAAGGCTGAACAGGGCCGTTTAACAGATTTCAACGATCTGGAGAGGGATCAGGAGGAGACCGATATGGACACAGTGCATGGGCAAGCGGTTTTTACATTTTATGAGGGAAAAAGCGGCGGGTACAAGGATTTGCATAAAGGCAGTATCAATGGAGAAGGAGGTGCGTTAACGGATGAAAAATAAAACGGTACTCGTCATCGGAGGCGGACTCGGCGGACTGTCGGCGGCGATTTCACTGGCACAGGCCGGATACGACGTCTCCTTATATGAAAAAAATAACCACATCGGCGGGAAGCTGAACCGGCTGGATCAAGATGGTTTCGGCTTTGATCTCGGACCGTCCATCCTGACGATGCCGCAGATTTTTGAGCGTTTGTTTGCAGCGAGCGGGAAATCGATGAAGGATTACGTCCGGATCGAGAAGCTGGATCATCAGTGGCGCTCCTTTTTTCCGGATGGGAATGTCATAGACTTATATGTAGATTTGACGGACATGCTGGAGAAGAATCCTTCCCTGACCCAAAAGGATATCCGAGAATATCAGGATCTGCTGGATTATTCGAAAACGCTTTATGACATGACTGATAAGACCTATTTCCAGCATGGTGTCGACCGGACGAGGGAGATCATGAAGCATACGGGCCTGTTCAGTGCGATCAAGAACTTTGATCTGTTTTCGACGGTCCACGGCGCCATTGATAAACGGATCAGCAATGAGCAATTCCGCGATATGCTTTCCTATTTCATTAAATACGTCGGTTCTTCCCCTTACGATGCTCCGGCCGTGTTGAATATGATGATTTACATGCAGCATGACCAGGGTGTGTGGTATGTGCCCGGCGGTTTGAACAAGCTCGCGGACGGACTCGTGAAGCTGGCTGAAGAAGTGGGCGTCAACTTCCATCTTGGAAAGCCGATCGTCAAACTTGAAAAAAAGGACGGCGAGATCACGGGGGCCGTTTTGGAAGACGGGACCATGCTGACGGCGGATTATTTCGTTTCCAATATGGAAGTCATTCCGGTTTACGAGAGACTGCTGGAGGAAGACAGCCATTATATTAAAAAATTGAAAAAGAAATTCGAGCCGGCGAGCTCCGGACTCGTCATGCATCTCGGCGTGAAGAAAAGCTATCCGCAGCTGCGCCATCATAATTTCTTTTTTGCTGAAAACATGAAGGAGCAGATGCAATCGATCTTCCATCGCCGCGAGCTGCCAAAGGATCCGGTCATTTATCTGGTCAACGTCAATAAGACCGATCCGACGCAGGCTCCTCCGGGTCATGAAAATATAAAAGTGCTGCCGCATATTCCTTTTATCCGGGACGAGAACCCGTTTACGCAACAGGACTATGAACAATTCGCTGAGCGGACCCTGATCAAATTGGAAAAAATGGGCCTCGAAGGCTTACGCGAGAATATTGTCACCAGGGATATGTGGACCCCGGAAGATATCAGGAGGACATACGGCTCCGACCGCGGCGCGATCTACGGGACCGTGTCGGACAAAAAGAAGAATAAAGGATTCAAGCATCCGAAACAGAGTGAACGCTATAACAATCTCTATTTTGTCGGCGGCACAGTGAACCCGGGCGGCGGCATGCCGATGGTTACGTTGAGCGGCCAGCTGGTAGGCAGGAAAATTGTGGAGAGGGATTCATCCCTTGCCTGATGACCGGAAAGGGGAGGGGGAAGCCCCTGAATTACCGATGAAGCGGCGGATATAGAAGCGTTCATCCGCGGACTTGGTTCGGGGAATTCCCGCCTTATTCTGGGGAAATTTGATCAAATTGATAAAGCGGTTGTTGTAATACGGGATAATTGGAAACAATGGTACGAGAAAAAGTTGTGGGGTTTTTGGAGAGGGGGGAATGCACATGAGTAAAAAAGTGATTGTCGTCGGTGCAGGTGTCGCGGGGCTTGCCAGTGCCATCAGACTGCAGCACGCGGGGTACCAGGTGGAGCTTTATGAGAAAGGATCCACACCCGGCGGGAAGATGAACCGGATCGAGCTGGATGGCTATACATTCGATCTCGGTCCGAGCATCGTCATGATGCCTGAGCTGTACCGCGAACTGTTCGAATTATGCGGACGCGATCCAGACGATTATATTCCGATGCAAAAATTAGATCCGATTTACCGCGCGTATTTCAGTGACATTCCCGACAAGCCCTTTGACATTTCCTCGGACCTAACCGAACTCACCAAGACGATTGAATCGATCAGCGAAGAGGACACGGCAGGTTTTTTTAACTACCTGCATGAAATTTACAAACGGTTCATCATTGCAAAGAATCACATCCTCCACCGGCCGTTCCGCAAGAGGTCTGATTTTTACAACCTTCCGATGCTGAAGAAAGCGCTGAAACTGAAACCGTACGACACGGCCGATTCTTTTATCGGAAAATTCATCAAAAATGAACGGCTGAAGCAGCTGATCAGCTTTCAGACATTATACATAGGCATTTCTCCGTTGAAAAGCCCGTCTTTTTATACGATGATCCCAATGATTCAGTTTTTATACGGAGTATGGTTCATCAAAGGCGGTATGTTTACGATGGCTCTTGCGATGGAGAGCCTCTTCAAGGAACTTGGCGGGACCATTCATTACGGGAAAGCTGTTGAGGAAATAAGCATAGGGAATGGCAGGGCGGACGGGATCATCGTTGAGGGCCAGAAAATCCCTTCGGATTATGTCGTCTGTAATGCAGACTTTCCTTACGCCATGAAACACTTGGTCAAAGATAAAAGGGCGAAAGGGAAGTTCACCGATAAAAAAATCGACAGTATGAAATACTCCTGTTCCTGCTTTCTCTTATATCTCGGAATGGACCGGAAATATGAAGAAATCGAGCATGTACATAATTTTATTTTCAATGAAAACCTCAATCAGAATCTGGAGGATATTTTTGACGGCAAGAAACTGACCAATGCCTCCTTTTATGTCTATATCGCTTCAAAAATGGACCCCTCCCTTGCACCAGAGGGGAAGGACGGTTTGTATATCCTGATGCCCGTCTCGAATGTAGCGGCAGCAGACTATCAATGGGACGAGGAGACCATCTCGTATTATCGAAGCTATATTTTAAATGAACTGAAGAAGATCCGCGGGTTTGAAAACATCGAAAATGAGATTGTAACGGAAACGTGTACCACACCACTCGACTTCCAATCGAAATTCAATGCCTATAACGGGGCGACGTTCGGCTTGCAGCCCATCCTGAAGCAAAGCAACCACTATCGTCCGCAAAGCAAGGCAACCCACTGTGAAAATCTGTACTTTACCGGCAGCAGCACCCATCCCGGTGCCGGTGTCCCGATCGTATTGTTATCGGCAAGGATCGCCGCGCAGGAACTTATCCAGGACGATACCGGGGAGATGTATGATTACTCAGTAAGATAAGAGGTTTATTATTGAGGTCGCAGAAAGGAGGCAGGTTTTATGACAGCATCGGAAGTG
The DNA here is from genome assembly GCF_045897515.1 of Rossellomorea oryzaecorticis. Classification (NCBI taxonomy): domain Bacteria; kingdom Bacillati; phylum Bacillota; class Bacilli; order Caryophanales; family Bacillaceae; genus Rossellomorea; species Rossellomorea oryzaecorticis. The sequence continues at coordinate 5,339 of NZ_JBJOSA010000015.1, forward strand.
GTTAGTCTCGCGATTGGGTTTCTGGCCGTGTTGACCGGCATCCTCATGTTCTGGTCCTTGCCGGTTCCCGGTTTCTCAAACAGAAATTCGGCCGGCCTCCCGTTTCTGTCCATCATCATCCCTGCCAGGAATGAAGAGGGCAGGATCCCGCCGTTATTACAATCCTTGCAGGAGCAGCGGTTCAAGCAATTCGAAATATTGGTGGTGGATGACGACTCAACTGACAAAACGGCGGCAGTTGCGGAAAAGTACGGTGCCACGGTCCTGAAGAATACAGGGGCAGGGAAGTCTTCGGCATGCTGGATCGGTGCGGAACGGGCAAAAGGGAGCTGGTTGTTGTTCCTGGATGCGGACACTCGCTTCACTAGTGAGGATGGGATAAGCAATCTGCTATATTTTTATCAGGAAAAAGGTGCCCGCGGGATCGTGGCATTGCAGCCATTCCATACAGTGAAGCGTTTGTATGAACATCTCTCGATTGTCTTTAACATCATCGTCGTGGTGGGGATGAATCTATTTACGCTCTGGGGATCAAGGTTTAAAACCGCCGGCTCGTTCGGCCCGTGCATTCTATGCAACCGGGACGATTACTTTTTGTCTGGAGGCCATTTGGGGATCGAAGGGGCCATCATGGATGACCTCGCATTGGGAGAGGCATTTCTTGAAAAAGATCTCCCGGTCCGCTGCCTTGGCGGCAAAGGAATCATCTCGCTGCGCATGTACCCGGAAGGCCTCGGCAGCCTCATCGAAGGCTGGTGCAAAAGCTTTGCCGTCGGTTCAAAATCAACCCATCCAGCCGTCATGCTGATGGTCATCTTCTGGATTGCCGGCAGTTTCATCACATCCGGGGCATTGCTAACTTCCATCATTGAATCGGACACTGCAGCATTGGGTTTCAGCGGAGCACTGTATATCCTCTATATGCTTCAAACAGCCTGGTTTGCCCGCAGGGTCGGCAACTTCAGATGGGCGGTTTTCCCATTTTATCCGATACTGTTTGTGTTTTTTGCAGGGGTCTATCTGTACTCCTTCATCAGGGTGAATATATTTCATTCGGTGAATTGGAAGGGGCGGAAGATCAAGGTTTGATTAGTGGGTGCTGGGTGCTACGGTCGTTGGCGTGGTTTGGCGGATGTTTGCGGCGGGTCGGGGGGACAGGTACCTTGACCCAGCCGGAATTGGTGGTCGGAAGTGAGATTTTGGGTTGGATATTCACCTTTTTGTTCGAATTTCAGTCACGTTTCGTTAATATCCGGTATCAACGATTGTGAGTGTCCATTTTAGGGTGGCGTTCCAGTTGTCATCGGGGGTATTAATAGGCGCTGGCTTATTTTTGTTATCAAAAATCACTATATATTATCAACAATAGAAATATTATCAAAACTTGGTTGTGACTGTTTGGATACCTGGTGGTGTATAAAAACAGTGGTGTTCCAGTAAACCGTTAGAAAGGTGTCCACGTTGCTTTTCAGACTTCTGCATTTGGTTTTACAGGTAGATAGGATGCCTACGAGGGCACCTGAAATAACTTTTCCGTTTAGGATGGATGAAATTCCATCCTTTTTGCTTGTTTGGAAAGGTTTTATTGATAATTTTCTTCAAAATGAGACCTTACCCGGTGATACGTAGACGATCTGAAGTCAGAACATGTTCAAGCTCCCGGTTTATTCCATCCCCTGATAAAAATACATTCCATTTTTCGCATTTACGTGCCACTTTCAGAAAATACGTTCCACTTTTCAAATTTACATGCAGCTTTTTAAAAATACATTCCACTTTTCCTGTTTATCAACCAACTTGTCGAAAGATCTCTGAATCAGGGGAACTGGTTTTAGGCAGCGATGAGACATTAACAAACATTAGGTGAGGCACAGTTTCTTGACCGATCATGATACAAGCAGCTCAGGAATGGAGGAATTCATGGGATCAGTATGGAAGAAATAACAGATTGAATAATAATCGGCAAGGGAGAGAACATGATGTCTGAAAAAATCGGTACCGTCCAGGAAGTGCTTGAAACTTACAAGAAGGCTGTAAACGAGAGGGACAGCGGAAATTTTTTAAAAATGTATGCATCTGACGTTCATATTTATGATTGCTGGGGGAGCTGGGAGTGCAAAGGGATCGATGCTTGGAGGGATAACGTTTGTGGCTGGTTTAATGATTTGAAGGAAAACGGCGACGTGCTGAAAGTGAGTGTGGAGGATGTTGTGATGGAAGATAATACGAATCTCGCATTCGTTCATTGTGCGGTTACGTATGCTGCTTACAAAGAAGGAACTGATGAGAAACTCCGCCAGATGACCAACCGGTTTACCTTTGGCCTGAAACGGGTGAACGGCTCCTGGCTGATTACCCACGAACACTCATCATTGCCGATTAATATGGAGGATGGGAAGGGTATGTTTAATTTGAGGTGAGTGTGACGGCTGGCGGCGTTCCCAATCCCGACCACAGCCACGGATAGGGAATTCAAGGCTGTTTTTAATGCGTTTTTCCCTTATCCTTTTTCCAGTTATAAGGCTTGTTAGTCCAATTCACAAGCAACATAGCCAGGAATATAAAAAAACAAATGCTGAGATTGGTTGTCCACTCGATGGGGCCATTTGTGATACCTTGCCAGAATGTCAGTGCCAAGAGATAGATGATAGGGTACGGGATGCTTTTCTTAACCAATGATACTGCCCCCTTTTTTGCAGGCTGCCTTTTGTGTTCGGAGCAGCCGCTATTTAAGTATAACGCATTATCCAATTTTTGTAAGGTTATTTAAAACCAAAAGGAGTAGATTTATTATGCAAAAGGTCACCCCATTTTTGATGTTTCAAGACGGAAAGGCAGAGGAAGCGATGAATTTCTACACCTCTCTTGTGGAGGACTCCGAAATCACGGATATTGTTCGATACGGCGCGAATGATAGCGGGGATGAAGGGACAGTGATGCAGGCCACATTCACTTTGAAGGGGCAGGCATTCATGTGCATAGACAGCAACATAAAACATCAGTTTACTTTCACACCCTCCTTTTCGCTGTATGTGACGTGTGATACTGAAGAGGAGCTTGATCATCTTTATGAGAAGCTGGACGAAGGCGGACAGGCCCTCATGCCGGTTGGGAATTATGGTTTCAGCAAGAAGTTTGGCTGGCTGAATGATAGGTTTGGGGTTTCTTGGCAGTTGAATTTGCCGAAGTGAGGCGGGACATGGTCTGAGGTAGTTGGCGTGTCGTGGTGACAGGTACCGCGACCCGAAAAAGTGGTCTAAATAATGTATTTTGACAGGGAAATTCACCTTTTTGGCCGGATTTCCCTGTGTTTTTGGTCAAAATCCAGTAGGGAAGGCACGATTGTGCAGTTATTTGTAGTGTCAGCGGGGGTATTATGGGGTGTGTGATCAATTTTATTATCAAAAATGGACAATTTATTATCAAAAAATCACATTATATTATTAAAAATCAGCAATATATTATCAAAAAATACAAATATATTATCAAAACCAAGTTTGCGCTCCTCTATATACCCAACGGTGTATACGAGAAGTGGCCAACAGGGGACGGCTGCCCCGCCCCAATTAGCAGGGTGAGAACCGTCCCCCATCAACCCCAATCACTCAATCCCCTTCAAAGCCTCTTTATACCGCTGATAATAAGCTTCCACATTATTCAACAGCAGTAATTCAGTATACAGATAAACTTTCATATTGAAGTTGTTGAAGTCGATGGTGGTCAGCTCCTGGATTTTTTTGATCCGGTAATTCAAGGTGTTGGGATGGATGAACAGTTCATTGGCGGTCTGTTTACCCTTTCCGTCGTTCTTCAGATAGACTTCGAGTGTCCGGAGCAGGTCTGTCTGTTTTTTGACATCATTTCTGATCAGTGACAGCAGGTCGTCGCTGTAATAATCCTTTGATGTGTTTTTTTCGTAGAGGGCAGGAAGGTACCGGTAAATGCCCAGTTGCGCGAATTCCCGCGGCATCGATTCTGGGCGCGGGCTGATAAAGTTGGCGGTTTCGATGACCTCAGACGCTTCCAGAAAGCTCTTTCTCATTTGATAGAGGGAGGTGTATTCTTTTCCGATCCCGATCAGGAAGTTGTAGAATTCTTCACCTGTTTGTTCCTTGACCTTTCCGGCAAGATCCCTGGCTAATTCCAGTGATGATAATGGTTTATCTGCTTTGCCGTAGAGGACGAGGATCACCTGGTATTCCGTTTTCAACGCGTAGATCGTTGTGCTGAAGGCGGATTCTTGGACGAGCCTCTCCAGATGGTGGAGCATCGGTTTATATTGTGGCGATGTAATTGAATAAACGGCCACGGTGAACCGTTCCGGCAAGGTCAGTTTGACGAGTGATGCATCATGGCGCAGCTGGCTTTCGCTTCCATATTCATGCTGAAGGAGACGCCATAATACTTCTTCTTTTTTGTCTTTTTTAAAATTTGCCTTCGCGTAAATATCATTGATCAGATTTCCAAGGTGAGGAGAGATCTCTTCAAGGAGGGCAAGCTCTTCACTTTGGAGAAGATGACCTGATTCCTGGACCCAGATGTACCCGATCGTATTCCCAAGATACTTCGCGGCGATGACGACGCGCTGGTGGAACCCCAGCTCTTCCATCGGTTGAACCCGGATCGGACTGGATTGATGTTCAAGCCGGTGAACGATGCCTTCTTTTTTCAATCGGTCGATGATGAAAATCGGACATTTTTTTGTGAGGATCGTCTTTTGCTGTGTTTGGTCGAATTTATCGAAAGAGGAACTGTAAGAAATCAATTCAAAATTTTTGTTTTCAATGATGACGGGGTTGCCTAATTTTGAACTGATCAGTTCCGTCGCTTTATGGATGTCTTCTGCCTGGAGGATTAAATCTTTTGCTTCCATAGGGATCTTACCTTTCCACGAGAGTTATTACCCCTATTATAGCGTTTAATTTTTGAATGAAAAGAAAAAGCCCCCCCGTTGGCAGGGGAGCTTTTGTCATTGGAAGTTTATTCGTTTTTAGATGGTCTGTATCCGGACGCCATGATGTTGCATCAGGACCGGACGTTCAGACCGCCATTTTCGATCTTATTCTTCATCCATGAAAGGATAAGAAATGTCTGTTGTCGGCGCAAAGTTTTCTTTGATGATACGCGGGCTGGTCCAGCGAATCATGTTGAAGACAGAGCCTGCTTTATCGTTTGTACCGGAACCGCGGGAACCGCCGAATGGCTGCTGGTTGATCACGGCGCCTGTTGGTTTGTCGTTGATATAGAAGTTACCGGCTGCACCTGATAGGCGGCGCTCAAGGTGCATGATCGCTTCACGGTCTTGTGCGAAGATCGCGCCTGTCAATGCATACATGGACGCTGTATCGACTGCAGTCAATGTGTCTTCCAATTGGTCATTTTCGTATACATAAATCGTTAATACTGGTCCGAAGATTTCTTCTGTCATCGTTTTGAAGTTTGGATTCGTTGTCACGATGACTGTCGGTTGAACGAAGTAGCCTTTAGAATCATCATACGTGCCGCCGGCGATGATTTCTGCTTCTTCAGAATCTGCCGCATAGTCGATGTAGCTTGTGATGGAATCGAAAGCCGGTTTATCGATGACCGCACCCATGAAGTTCCTGAAGTCTCTGACATCTCCGACTTTAAGCTTGGCCGTTTCTTCCAATACGCCAGCTTTCACTTCTTCCCACATACTTGCAGGGATGTAGGCACGGGATGCTGCTGAACATTTTTGACCTTGGTATTCAAATGCTCCGCGGACAAGTGCAGCGACCACTTTGTCTGCCTGCGCTGTTTCGTGGGCGAATACAAAGTCTTTCCCGCCAGTTTCCCCGACCAGACGAGGGTATGATTTGTAGTTCATGATGTTCTCCCCGACGTTTTTCCAGATGGTCTGGAATGTGCTTGTTGATCCGGTGAAGTGGAATCCGGACATGCGAGGGTCCGTCAAGACTACCTCTGATACTTGTGAACCGCGGGAAGGGACGAAGTTGATGACCCCTTTAGGCAGTCCTGCTTCTTCTAAAATACGCATGAAGTAGTAGTTTGATAGTACAGAAGTTGACGCCGGTTTCCAAACGACTACGTTCCCCATGATGGCAGGGGCAGATGGCAGGTTCCCGCCGATTGCCGTGAAGTTGAATGGGGAGATCGCCAATACGAAACCATCCAATGGACGATATTCCAGGCGGTTCCAGATATTTTTCATGCTATCCGGCTGCATTTGATAGATTTGGTTTGCATAATCGACGCCGAAACGAAGGAAGTCTGCTAATTCTTGTGCAGCATCAATTTCAGTTTGATAAGCTGTTTTCGATTGACCCAGCATCGTAGCCGAGTTGATGACGTCACGGTAAGGTCCGGAGATCAAATCCGCCGCTTTCAGGAAAATGGATGCACGGTGCTGCCACGGCATGTTGGCCCATGATTCTTTTGCAGCCATTGCAGCCTCTACAGCATCACGCAGCTCTTTTTCACCAGCAAGCGAAAAGTTTGCAAGGACATGTTGATGATCATGCGGCATGACGACTTGCTTCACTGAATCCGTCTTAATGTTTTCCCCATTGATGATCACAGGGATATCGACTACTGTTTCCGATTGGCGCTTTAATTCTGCCTTTAATGTTTCTCTTTCTTTTGTACCTGGGGCATATGTATTGCCAGGCTCATTTTTAGGTGTTGGGATATTGAAAACTCCGTTACTCATTTTCTTCACGTTCCTTCCTTAAATTATTATCTGCAATGAACATTACTTGCTGAAGATTCCCTTCAATGCAAACGCGATGTTTGCAGGCCTTTCAGCCAGCCGTCTCATGAAGTACCCGTACCAATCTTCCCCGTAAGGCAGGTAAATACGGACTGTATACCCTTTTTTAACGAGATCGGACTGCAATTGATTCCTCATTCCATAAAGCATTTGAAACTCGAAGCGGTCGTTCGGGATATTGTGTTCTTTCACTAACCCGATGGTGTAATCGATCATCGCTTCATCATGGCTAGCCACGGCTGTATAATGACCGTTTAAAAGCTGCTTTTTGATGAGATGTTTCAGATTCTCATCCACTTTTTGCTTTTCAGGGAAAGCCACCTTACCTGATTCTTTATATGCACCCTTCACCAGCCTTAAATAGGGTGAGAACTGCTTGAGATCATCTACATCCTGATCTGACCGATACAGATAGGACTGGATGACCGTCCCCACATTTTCGTACTTCTGCCGAAGGGTTTTGTAAATATCGAGGATGGCAGGGCACCTGGATGAATCCTCCATATCGAGGGTGACCGTGATTCCATATTCTTTTGCCTTGGATAAAATCAACTCCATATGTTCGAGCACCAGGTCACGACTGATATCCAATCCAAGCGATGTCAGTTTTACAGACATTTCAGTGTCCAACTGATGGTAAGCAATTGCCTTTATACTCTCGATACACTCCCGGACATGTTCCCGTGCATCATCCACGGAATCAACAAATTCACCTAGGTGATCGACTGTAACCTGGAATCCTTCCTGGTTCAATTGAGTAATCAATGGAATGGCCTGTGAAAAGGTTTGGCCCCCAATGATCTTGTTGGCCCCAAATTTAGATCCCCATCGCTTGGCCATTCGGTCCAATGCCTTATTGTAGGACAGATACAAGAAAAAGCGTTTACTTATGACTTCCAAGATCGCCACACCTCCTTGTATTAACTGTTTCCCTTCAGTACAGGGTGAATAAACTGAAAATCGTTAAACTATTTCCTCTGTTAAGAAAATTATAACGATAAATACCTGTTTTAAACAACGTGTTCCAACCACAATAAATTCGGTGATGATTTATGGTTTAGACACAAAAGGGGGAAGGGTAGTGGGGACGGCGGGTCGCAGGTGGGTCGTGGGGACAGGTACCATGACCCAAATTAGCGTTTTGAGAACAAGAGTGGTGTGGGGAGAATACCCGGGCATCCATAGGCCCCGGTTTATTATTTTTGGCTGGTGCGTAAGAGATTATTGCCCTTTGTTGTAAAATTTGGAATAATTGGATTAAAGAAAACTCGTGTAAAGAAGCATGTGCTGCTGCGGGAATTGTACTGGTTAGGTGTACTCTGCCTAAAAAGGCTGTCCACCAGGAGTTTGATCGGCAGCCAAAAGGAAGGGATATGATAAAATGATTACGTTGAATCCAATCGGTGTTGCTTACAATGAACGGAATGAAATTGAAGATGATTACTGGGGGAAGGTGGTTTCGAAAATCATTTTGGATGATTCCCTTCCGGAAGATTCTCTGAATGAAATCGAATCATTTTCTCATGTGGAGATTATCTTTCATTTCCATAAAGTCGATCAAACAAAAATTATTACTGGCGCCCGTCATCCCAGGAATGATGTGAATCTTCCTAAAGCAGGGATTTTCAGCCAGCGGGGCAAAAACAGGCCCAATCAGCTTGGATTGACGACGGTTAGGGTCATGAAACGTGAAGGAAGAACCTTATATGTAGCAGGTCTGGATTGTATCAACGGAACACCGATTTTGGATATAAAGCCCGTCATGAAAGAATTTCTTCCGAAAGAGCCGATTACCCAGCCCGAGTGGACACATGATATAATGAAACATTATTGGGAGTGAACTGAGGGACCCGTCCCCATGTTTCTTAGAGATTTTGCAGGCGAGAGGATGAACCAAATGGCAAAAAAGAAAAATGAAACCTTTGAATGGATTAAGTCTTTAGGGGTTGCGCTAGTAATCGTGTTAGTTGTCCGGGCATTCTTATTTACACCCATCCTTGTTGACGGGGCTTCAATGAATACGACATTACACGATCAGGACCGGATGATTGTATCCAAGATAGGGGAACCGGAAAGATTCGATATTGTGGTGTTCCACGCAAACGAGAAACAGGATTATATCAAGCGTGTGATCGGTTTGCCGGGAGATAAAATTGAGTACAGGGACGACACCCTGTATGTAAATGGAAAAGCGTATAAGGAGCCATACCTCGATGAGCAGAAAGCGCAAATAGAAGGCGAGTTAACGAGATCATTTAAGTTGGAGGATACCGCTGTCGGACAGGCCACTGTACCTGAAGGGCATTTATTCGTCATGGGGGATAACAGAAGGAACAGCACGGACAGCCGGATAATCGGGGCGGTCCCTATGGATCAGGTTGTAGGGACGACGAACGTTGTTTTTTATCCGTTTAAGGATATGAAGATTATTAAAAATAAATAGATTCGTAGAAGAGAAGCTGAAGACTGGTGTTGGGTCTTCAGCTTTTCTTTTTGAAAAAGGAAACGCTCTCTGCTTTGCAGGCAGCGATTGAGTTGCTGGTGGTTGTTTAACGTTAATTATTGGTAGTTATGCATATCACAGTGTGGTATATTGATAAAAACATCAAAAGCAGGTGAAGAAGTCCGACATAGAAGCGGCCTGGTATACAAGGCTGATTTATGATTGGGAACGAGTGGAAAATCAATTTGAAGCAAGCTGATGAAAGCATGTTCTTATGCTTATTTAGTATGCCGATTGATTTTTTTACTCTACGGACTTTTCCCTTTTTAAAACCGCAGAGTAATCTCTGTGGTTTTTTTGTGTTTGAAAAATTAGAATGGAGGGGTTTTTTTGAAACGGTATGTTATTCATGATGGAGAAATCGATGTGAGGATCACAGAATGGGGGGGTGAGGATAAGCCGGTGATTTTTTGCCTGCATGGGCTGGGGAGTACAGGTCTCAGTTTTATAGAAATAGCTGAAGAACTGAAGGGTGAGTACAGGATCATCAGCATAGATGCTCCAGGTCACGGTAAAAGCGATCCATTCACCCGTGCCGAATGCTATGAAATGCCTGCGCTGGCTGGTTGGCTGGATAAAATACTAGACTTGCTGAAAATCGATACATTCTATTTTTTATCGCATTCGTGGGGAAGTTTTGTTTCGTTATTCTATATGCTGCAATATTCTGAGAGGGTTCTTGGGGCGATCCTGATTGACGGGGGTTATCAAACGAAAAGACGATTGTCCATTTCAATGGAAGAGGAGGTGGCATTTCAAGAAAAAGATTTTGAAGAATATGCAGCAACCTGGGAAGAATTTTTGGATGTGGCAGTGTTTGGCGACTCCAGAAGAACACCGTTATTGTTGACTGCAGCCAAGGATCTAGCCCTTCAAGAGGATGGGAAGTATTATTGGCACGCAAGGGGAGAAACGGGCGGTAACATCATTAGAGGCATGCACAAGAATGAAACGGAGGATATTTATGAAAAACTCCCCCGCCACCTGGACATTTGCCTGCTTCGGGCAGCGCTCCCTGAATCACGAGCTTCATACAGGAACCTGACCGCCGGCATTTTTGAACAAAAAACCGGTGCAACGGTGAAACTGATTCCGAACACGTCTCATATGCTGCATTGGGATGATCCCGGGGTGGTGATTAGGGAAATTAGATATAGATGGTGAAGTGCAAAAATTGACCAACTTCATCATAAATTTATTAATTGATTGTACAACTATAGTGAATTTGAAATAATTGGGATAAGTGGAAGATGAAGAAAAATTTAATGCTATTTTGTTAGATTTCCCGTTTCAGATGCATCTCTATATATGGAGGTGTTGAAAGGAGTCCAATCTATATGTCAGGTACTGGTACTTTAGTTGAATTGGGTGAAAGCCGTTTAATTGAGGGAGAATTAAAGGGTTTGGATATTGAAAATTTCAAACAATTAGAAAAAGGGAAACTTGTTGAACAGGCAAGGAAAGGAGATCAGGAAGCATTCAATGAATTGGTAAGAATGCATAGGGCCAAAGCGCATGGCTGGGCTTATTCGGTAGCAAAAGATACATTCTTGGCGGAAGATATCGTCCAGGAAGCTTTATTCAGGGCATTTATTAAACTCGGGACCCTGCTGGATACAAATAAGTTCACTCCCTGGTTAAAGCAGATTGTTAGAAATGAAGCTTATATGAAGATGAGAATTGCGAGTTACAAAATGGAGAGTTCGCTGTCTTCTCAACCGACACAACACAAAGAGCCCACCGTCGATTGGGGAGATATCGATCAGGTTTTATCATTTCTTTCATACAAAGCATCAGAAAAGTCCAGAGAGAACAATCCAGAAGAGTACATGATGAGGTTAAGTGTGGTGGATGGTATTTGTTCTTTATTGAAGTGTCTGAGCAAAAGAGAAAAAGCTTTTTTTGAAGCATATTTTTTCGACGATCTACCTCCACGTAAAATTGCAGAGCTCTTCAATACTTCGAAAGCCAATGTGTACAATACCATCTCCCGGGCAAAAGTCAAAGTCCAAAAGGAGAGGATCCGTATATGTATTCATGATTACGTAGAGAAAAAAGCGGAACGGGGAGCAAGAAAACAAAAGATTTTGTCCATACCTGAGATCTAAATGGGGGAATTAAAATTGGAAAGAAAACAACTAGTGAATGAAAATCATTGGCTGAGAACAAAGACTTCTGCTGCATCAGCCATCCATGGCGCAATTAAATATACGGATAAAAAATATTTGAACCTCATAGATGTGATGGGACTTACCAGTCATGCATTCCGAATAAACATTGATTCGAAAGAGATCAATGTCGCAGGCCCTACCGCGATTCCTGGTGGATATTTGATGAGGAAAAGTTTAACGAACCTTGGTTTCACAAGTAATCTGGCAGATTCAGAGGCCCCAGCAAAACCAGATAAAGTTGAACAGACTCTAGAATTGATTCAAGATTCCATCGATCGCGGGATACCTGCAATCGGATTTGATTTATTCATTCCGGAATTCGGTTTGATCTACGGGTATGACGATACTAAAAAGGTATTTTTCGCTAAGGATTGTTCCAGAGATGGAGAAGTGACTTATGAGGAATACTCGGATATCAGAGGTGTATTGTACTCCACCACTATAGAAGAAAGCCTTCCACACTCTAAATATGAGATGCTGCGAATGGCATTGGATACTATACTGGATCACGCTCACGGAAGGGAATGGCAGGGTCCCTTTGAAGATAAGTATGTCATCGGTTTAAAAGCGTATGATACATGGATGGATGTGTTGGAGAAAGGAAATGCAGATCCCCATGGCAATGCATTTAATGCTCTTGTTGTTTCCGATGCAAGGGAATTTGCGGTGAAATTCTTACATGACCTTACCATCAAGTGGGATGGTACGAATATTGTGGAAAGGGGTGTAAGAAAATTCGCATCAGATGCTGTGAAACATTATACGACTGCAGCAGAGGCTTTGGTTGAACTTCGGGAGTTGTTTCCTTTCCCACATGGTGGTGAACCAGCTGAGAAAGGAAATAAAGAAAAGGCCGTTCAATTATTAAAGAAAGCAAAGGAAGCCGAGGAGGAAGGATTGAAATGTCTGCAAACCTTATCGGATTTCATGAATAATTATTATGCGGAAAAATGGGTTCATTAATTATTTCAGGGAGGTACCATAATGCCAGTGAAAGTGATACAGGACGAAAAAGTCATAACACTTCAAGAGATGAAATTGGTAGGATACAGGGTTTGGTGTGCTGGAGAAGAGTATGCAGAAGAGATTCCTAAAACATCCCGATTAATAGGGAATCGTCTGAAAGAAATAAAAAAGGTGAGAAATAAAGACTTACAGTACGGGGCGTTTATCGTGGATGCCAGAATGGAGAGCGAAGATGGGTACTGGGTGGCCATCGAAGTGGAAGAGTTCGAGGATATCCCAAAAGATATGGTCACTCTCACGATTCCTGCGCAAAAGTATGCAAGAGCAATATACAGAGGTTCAAACAAAAGGATTTTCGATGCTTATGATCAACTGCATAAATGGGAATCAGAACAGGGTTATCAGCGATCAACTGATAAATGGAATGTCGAGATTTTTCAATCCTGGCAGAATCCCGATCAACTGATAGTAGAATTATACGATGCCATTCAATAGGGAAGGGGGATGTTTAGGTATGAATGAAAAATTATGGAGAGTTGGAACAACTTATATACCTGTAACCAACGTCGATCAATCGGCAGATTGGTATGTAGAGAAGCTTGGTGCCGAGCTTGGTTTTATAGATAAAGATAAGGCGATAGTAAATCTCGCAGATCAGAGTATATTTCTTGTAAAGGCAGCAGAGAACCAAAGTTTAAACTTCATCGATAGTTATGGGAATGAACGTTTTTCCCTAACATTTGAAGTGAATGGATTGGAAGCTCTTAAAAAATTACATTATGACTTTGTTCAAAAAGGTATTAAAGCAGGAGAGATTGAAGACAGAGGTCATGCAGGAAGGAACTTTGTTTTTGAGGATATTGACGGGAATATGTTTGATGTTTGGAGTGAGTTGAGCATAGCGTTCAAGGAGAAGCATTTTAAGAAGGCATGATGTAAAACAAAGCCTTACAGAATGAGTAAGGTGAACGGGTCTCTTTGCGGACGCAAAAGAAAAGGATGGCATGCGTTGGTTGACCTTAAGAGTTCTTAAAAAAGTTTCAATGCAGGCGATGCTTACATTCACTGCCATGGATTTTAAGAAATTGGCAAACTGGACTTGGCGAGGGCCATGCCACTCCAAGAAATAGAAGGAAAATCTTTAAGATAACAGTAAAACCCACTTTCGCTTACAACGAAGGTGGGGGTTGTCTAAGGTCTGAAGTTTGGGAGATTACCAAGCTTTCGTTATTAAATATGTAGGCATATTAAATAAAATGATTCAAATAAATCTCTCTAAATATTCCCCAAATATTTTATTCATCACTTTGGGCGTGTTTTCTACATAAACATTCATTTGTTCAATGTTCGATTCGAACTGTTCAGAGTTACTTTCTTCTGTAGGAAAATCAGATATTCCTTTGATAATGATACACTCAACATCATTCTTCTTACATATATAAGCAATGGCACCCGCTTCTGTATCGGCAATGATTATGTTATTTTCTTTAAGTTCTAAATAATCCTTCCACATTACGACTGCTTTATCAGCGGTGCCAATCGTTCCGGTATGAAAATCATTTCCATATTTTGATAGTTCGATATCGACTATGAAAGATTGTTTAATAAAAGGCTCGATTTCTTTTACTGTGCAATCATATTGAACGGCTTTATCGGGTACAAAAATATCCAAATTACTGAACCTGTCATCTATTCCTGCACATGTGCCGGCAACGATTACTTTCGTTAAATTAAATTTGGAAATCATATACTGATTACCGCCAACACCATTTACTTTTCTTACACCGGTACTATAAAAAACAAGCTCAGTATCATTCATTGTTCTCATGAAATACTCGCCATAAGGATAACCGAAACGTTCGTCATCTTTTATTCTGAAGTATTCTAATGTCGCTTCATATTCCCACTTCGTCGCTATACTTATTCCGATCATTGACTTATCACCCTGCTTTTTGTCTATAAAGAACGTTTTTATCAACGCCGACTTCAAATCCAACATTATATAGATTTTTTAGGCTAACCTTCCACGGTGAAATCTTTAAGTGTATTTTACCATATAATGTTATAAATCCTTGAGTTTTCTTGGAAGATTAGAAAATCAAATAACACGTAAAATGGCCCCCCCTGACTCGCACGATGACAATATTCATTGTTAAGTCGTTGTGCGGGGGGGCTATTTAACGTTATTATCTAAAGGTTTATAAATCAACGATTGGTCATCCTTATTTTTTACATTGTTTTGTTTTGAATATTTTGAAATAATTGAAGATGGCAAGATTAGGAATTCTTTTAAGATAAGATAATATGAAAGCTGGCGATAGAAGATGGCTGTAATCATAGAGAATACAGGGATGAAAATGACTATAAAATGATTTCAGTTAGACATAGAAACCGTATTGGAGGAACTTTATGGGATACATAACGGATTTACGAAAAATAGTGGGCAGCCGCCCGCTGATTATGGCAGGTGCATGCGTCATATTGGTTAACCGCAGGAATGAAATATTGCTGCAACGTCGTACTGACAATCATTGCTGGGGGTTGGCTGGCGGTTCCCTTGAGTTGGGAGAATCCTTGGAAGAAGCGGCCAAAAGGGAGTTATTTGAAGAGACGGGCCTGACAGCATCTAAACTGAAGTTGTTCAATGTCTATTCAGGACAAGACTTTTACTACAAGTATCCTCACGGTGATGAAGTATTTAATGTGGTGACAGCGTTTATATGTGACTCGTATAAGGGAGTTTTAAAAAAGGGAGAAAATGAAGTTGAAAAATTGCAGTTTTTTAATGTGAATGAAATCCCTTCTAACATTAATCCCCCTGACTCACCAATCATTGATGAGTATAGACAGAAATATTCATAAAAGTAATGATGCAGACTTGTGTTTTCATAAATAAATAGAAGGGGGACCATCAATTGCAGGTGAAACCAAAAGCTGTATTTAGTTATTCAGCTGAGAAATGAGGCGGTGTATGAAAAAGTATACGATACAACCAGAAGAATTAAAGAAGGCTTTGACAGAATCCTGGTCTGTAAAGTCAAGTTCTAAATGGAGCAGGGAAAACCCTGCGAAAGGACAGTGTGGTGTGACGGCATTGGTGGTAAATGACCTTTTAGGCGGGGAAATAAAAAAGACCAGACTGGCCGAAGGTTGGCATTTCTATAATTTCATAAGTGGTAAACGATACGACTTCACCGCTTCTCAATTTAGTGAAAACATCACCTATGCGGACGTCCCTTCAAACAGAGAGGAAGCCTTTTCTGACACGAATGCAGAGCAGTATTGCTGCTTGAAACAAAAGGTGTGGACTGTATTACGGTTGTAATTCTCAGGGGGACCTTTGGATGAAAAAAATCTTATGACTGGCTGGAGATTAAAGACAGTTCCAACTATACAGCAGGAAAGAACCGAACCGGTCAACTATTAAAACACTTAAAGGGGAGCACTATGCACAATAAAACACAACAAGGATTATTCAGAATCGATTGCGAGGAACTTTATCTTCAAGAGTTTTCAATCGAAGATGCCATCCATATACACAGAATTTCTAATCAACCAGAAATCTATCACTTCCTCCCTGACTGGAAATCCACCAAGGAACAGAGGCTGGATTGGGTCACCAATTACGAAATACCAGCAAATAAAGCATTTCTTGATGCAGCTGCAAACATGACCGACATCGGAGACCATTTTTTAAAACTCGGTGTTTTCATCAAGGAAAAGGATAAATTGATCGGGTGGTGCTGTACGGGCATCAAAGAAGAGCTGCCTGCACCGAATAGAGAAATCATGTATGCCATTTCAAGTGAATTTCAGGGGGAAGGTTACGCAACGAAAGCGGCTATGGGATTGATTGACTATCTGTTTTCACATACAAATGTAGAAACCCTGAATGCAGTGGCTTTGATTGACAACGTCTCATCAAACAAAGTGATTGAGAAGTGCGGGTTTACATGTCGGGGTCAACAGATGATAGAAAATGAACGTTATCATCACTACATATTGAGTAAGTCAGAGTGGAAGAAAAAACGCTAAGCAGGCACTTGTTGTTCAGGGGCGGGTGCAATTTTTAGATTCGGTCTTCCAACTAAGCAGGATTAATCAAAGGAGGAAATTACAATGGCCAAAAGTGACGACCAACAGGACATTCCAGTATGGGCATACGAAAAAATAGAGCTTAAAAACCCTGATCCTCTGTGGATGGACAAAGGAAATCAAGAAAAAGAAGAGCTGTTCCATCTACTATCACGATTCGGTGTGAAGCAGGTGGAGCATATCGGCAGTACAGCCATCCCTCATCTTCCCGCAAAACCCATCATCGACTTAATGGCTTCCGTTTCATCTTTCGAAGAGGTGGACCAAATAGCAGAACGCCTCTACTTACACCATTGGCATCATGTCCCTCCTGAATTGGACAAACAGCCGTGGAGAAGATTTTTTGTAAAGGTGAAGAACGACAAACGAACGGCCCACCTGCATCTCATGCTGGATGGGGAAGAGCGGTGGGAGAAGCAGCTTAACTTTCGGGATAAATTAAGAGAGAATCCACATCTTGTGGAAGAATACGCGAATATCAAATACAAGCTGGCGCAGGAATTTCAGAATGATCGAGAGAAATATACAGAAGCGAAGGCAGAATTTATAGGGAAGGTGTTAAGGGAATGAAATTTCGTCCGGAGAGCGCTTTAAAAGGCAGTTCTCAGGGGACATTAATGGCAAATGCGGAAATGCCTGATGTTTGGTGATTGGTAGGAGAAGATGACGCTAATCATCCCAATCTCCACAATGGGTCACTGTATCAAAGAAAGGGGGATATTGTGTTGCCTGAATTAACAAGGTCTCAGAAATATGCTTTGGACTATATCACGAATTATGCCCGCAGCCATAAGGCAGAGGCCGATGAAACCATTCACCATATTTTGAGGATGTCCAATATCTCTATGGATCTTTATGAAAAAGCGGTCGGCAGTTTAAAGGCCAATGCAAGAATCGGGCTTCATTTTCATCCCGACCGTCCGGTTTCAGACATGAAGAGTGTTGCTAAAGCACTTTTAGACCAGGGAATGTACAAGAGCCAGTTTGAAACATTCATCTCAAACGGGAGCGTATCTGCCCTCCCAGGGGGAGAAAGGGACGTATGGGAGAATAAACTATTCGGGGGAGCCTATCAACTGGAGGGGACAACCACTGACCAGCGCCCTAAATACGGTGCTTTACATGTGATGCTGCATCCGGATGGACCGGCTCCCCGGTTTGGTTCATGTTATTTCCTTCTTTCCCCTAATGCCTCACATCGTTCCACATTCACCTACTTAGATTCGCATCAAGACCCTAAAGAAAAAGGGACATATGAAGCGTTTGATCCTATACTTTCTGCGCTCCTTGAAGAAGTGTTTTCCAGAGATTCCGCTATTGGTGAAGCCAATCTGACACCAAGTAAATTAATGAAACACTTGTCAAAAAACCTTGATAAGCCTTTACCTGACCCGGCAAAAAAAGCGCCAAAACGCAATCTTAATCACTACATTGAAGCACAGGTTCACGGCCAGATTTCCCTTAAAGATGATGTGGAGGTGCTGGTGGCAGATCCTTCTTTTAAAGAAAAGAAAATCGGACATGTCATGAACGACATTTGCCGTAAGTATTCGATTGACTTGTATTGGCACAGCGGCTTTTCTCTCAGCCCAGAAGAGGTTCCTTCTGACTTCAGGGGAACAGCAATGCCTTCGCTTGCTGAACGGATTGCAGTAAATAATAGAATCAATGCAAGTGTCATCGGCTCAGCTGTCATGGATTTACATCGCAACCCTCAAGATTGGCTGGACCGCGGTTCGTTTAAAGAAGTCCTGCAAGAATTAAAACTATTGTGGCATGTGCTTGTTAAATATGGGAAGGCTTACTGACAAAAGGAGAGGTACTTTGACAACCATTAAAGAAATGGGGCGTTTTTGCCCAACGGATCATAACGGAAACATCCTAAATGATGCCAGCCTGCAGAACATCAATCCAGGGTTTATGAAGGTAATAGAAGAGACGGTCGAACATTACAAGGCTCATTTAAAAGAAGACTTGCACAGCATATACATAAGGGGTTCTATCCCTCGTGGATTGGGGATAGAAGGTGTTTCAGATCTGGATACGATCGCTCTTACGAATAAAACAACTCATGATATGGACCTTGGATGGGTGGAAAAGTCAGAACGATTTTTAAACTCGAAGTATAAATGTGTAGATGGAGTGGAATTTAGTTTCTATTCCATTGATGAGGCTTTAAAAACAAATCACTTTTCCATCATACCGTTTATGATCAAGACTCATAGTGTATGTGTGTATGGAGATGATGTAAGTGTATACCTGCCTGAATACAAAGCCGATATCAAACTTGGAAATGAACATCTTGTGAATCTGAAGAGACAAATCGACCAGGCAAAAGAAGACCTCGACGGTAATGACGATAGGGAAGATATCGTCGATTGCTGCAGATGGATCATGAAAATCATCGTGAGGGCCGGCCTTGCCCTTGTCATAGAGAAAGAAGCCAAATATACCCGGGACCTATACCCGGCTTATAGACTTTTTGCGAAACACTATCCCGGTAAAGAACCTGAGATGAGACAAGCTCTTCAATATGCGGTTGATCCGGTTGAAAATCCGGTTGAGATACTGGGGTTTTTAGAGGGGATGGGATGTTGGTTGACAGGTGAGGCTGAAGAGTGGCTAGATATCCACAACCTCAAAAGAGAACGTTGACTGCGGGTTTGGAATTAAGGTATATGCCGGTAAAATTCATCATAAACTCATTTTTTTCAGCCTAAATCCAATTAATTCATCCTAAATCCTGAAAAATCAGCAAAATTTGTAATCGGACCCGCGCCAAGGGCTGGATATAAGCCGGGAAATCAGCTCTTATGGCAGTCCAACAACCGTTTCAAACCACTTTAGAAAATTTTCAAGCAACATTTCAAAAATACAAACCACTTTCCAGATTTACGTGCCACTTTTTCATTTTTCATTCCACTTTTCAAAATTTTCAAGCCACTTGTCGAAAAATCATTACACAGTTGCCGGCTATCATCTGATTTAAAGTACAATAGGAACGTCCCAGTCCTAAACTCCAGTCCATCGACTGGAGTGTTTTTGTCTTCTTCATCACCCCATCCCCCTCCAAATTAGGCTTTTACACCAGTAACAACCCCCACCCAAATTACATAAATTGGTTGGGAGTGTTCACATTTATCGTGAATGCACCTAAAGACAGATTTTTTTGGAAAGCTACTTGGATGAGAGCCATTGGCATATTTGGGAGGTAATGAAGATGATGAATAATTTTCACCATGAACTTCAAGGTCTGAATGTAGGGGATTTCCAGGTAACACAGCCTGTTTCCTGGGATCAGCATATGTATGATCCAAATGACGAAAGGCTTTTCCTTGGATTTGGGGGCTGTTTCGGGTTTGGCTTCACTTGCTTCTTCAGTTGTTTTGGCTGCGGAGGATGCTTCCGCTGCGGCGGCTGCGGACGCTGTGGAGGGTGTGGCCGTTGCGGCGGCTGCGGCAGATGCGGTCGCTGCGGACGTTAATCAGCATGTAGAATATAGTGTTCAAAAGGATCCCTGCATGAGTCAGCGCAGGGGTCTTTCTTTTTTATGAGAGCCCGATCCTAGCATGTAATCCTGCGCCCCTCAAACGTTCCCAGAATCTGAAAAAGGCGCTTCTGCTTTTCTTTATACATATGGGACAAATTTGGTTTCATACGATAGTAATGACGGTCACTAAAACAATTTGAAAGCAGCGGGGGAAGGAGGAGCGTTATGGAAAAGTTGGACCCTTCTATGCGCTTGAAAGTGAAGAGAGATACGTTTTACCTCCCTGAACCAGACAGGGGTGTTTATTTCAGGAATAATCAGTGCTCTTTCAGGATGGAAGGCAGCGGGATCGATCAGTGGGTGGAGAAGCTGCTGCCGATGTTCAATGGGGAGTACTCGCTTGAGTATATGACCAACGGACTGCCGGATGCATATAAAAACAGGGTCATGGAAATTGCAGAGGTCCTGCACGCCAATGGATTTGTCCGCGATGTGAGCAGGGACCTTCCGCACGGGCTGCCCCGGCATGCCGTGGAAAAGTTCGCATCACAGATCGAGTTTGTGGATAGTTTGGCAGATTCGGGTGCATCAAGATTTGAGACCTACCGCCATTCCAATGTGCTGGCAGTGGGTTCCGGTCCTTTTTTGACCTCACTCGTTTCATCTCTGATCGAATCCGGGACGGCAAAGCTGCAGGTTCTGATCACAGATGACGCGCCGACGAATAGAGGACGGATTCTCGAGCATGTGGACCATGCCCGTCAAACTGATCCGGAGCTGGAGCTGCATGAAGTCGCGTTCAGTGAAGACGGGTGGCGGGAGACTTTGAAGCCGTTCGATTCGATTTTATATGTGACGCAAAACGAAAACCTTGAGGAATTGGACCGGCTCCAGGCCATTTGCAGGGAGGATAAAAAGCTGTTTGTCCCGGCAATCTGCCACCAGCAGAAAGGTATCGCCGGGCCGATCATCCATCCTGATTCAGAGGCTGGCTGGGACTCTGCATGGAGGCGCATACACGCCACTGCATTTAGAAAAAAAGAACAGTGCCCTGTCCCATCGGCGATTCCGGCCGCGATGCTCGCGAACATGATTGTCTTTGAAACGTTTAAGGAGATAACGGGCGTGACCAAACCGTCCCAGAGAAATCGGATCTTCCTGCTGGACACAGAAACGCTTGAAGGAAGCTGGCATTCCTTTTTGCCGCATCCGCTGGAGACCGGGAAAAGAGCGGCTGAAGCTGTCCGGAACCTGGAAACCCGGCTGGAGCAGGGTTCAGAAAGAAAGGACCCGGAAAAAATACTGTATTTCTTCAGTCTGCTGACGTCAAAGGAGACAGGGGTTTTCCATGTATGGGAGGAAGGAGATACGAAGCAGCTGCCGCTTGCGCAGTGCCGTGTCAGGCCGGTTGATGTATTGTCCGGGGGTCCGGCAGAACTGCTGGATGAGATGGTCTGCAGCGGCTTGACCCATGAAGAGGCACGGCGGGAAGCAGGGCTGCAAGGAATAGAGGCATACGCTTCAAGGCTGGCCCGTTCGATTGTTCCACATCGTGAAGGTGAATACATGGCGGCCTGTACAGGGGCGACGTTTGCGGAAAGCGTGGGACGCGGGATCCGGAAATGTCTGACGGAGGAGCTGAGAAAAAGGGAGAGTGTTCAACCATGTGCCATTTCCCGGCTTGAGTTGGATGAGGTCGAGGATGAAAGATGCAGGTTTTATTTAAAGGCGCTGACCACGATGCAGGGAGACACGGAAATCGGGATGGGTGAGGACGTGGCTGGATTTCCTGTCGTCTATGTACGCGGGGAAAACGGCTGGTATGGAAATGCTGATTTCACGCGCACCTCGGCACTGAGGAAATCCCTGCAGCATGCGATTTTTCAAGCCCAGAACGGTATCGATGCTTTTGATGCCAATCCTATTGCTGCTGTATCTGCAGAAGGAAGTGCAGGGAGAATCGCGATTTCTGGCGATGAAGATGGGATCCAGCCTGATTCCTTGAAAGAAGCCATTGAAACCTTGAAGAGGAATGGGATGCGGGCAGCGGTGTATGAACTGGAGATGGAACCCGTTTTTAAACAGGAGCTCCAAGGCGTGTTTGCTGTGCTGCTGCGAGAGGAGGAAGCCCAATGAATTCTTTCGTGGTGATTGTCGGGGACGGGATGCTTGCGGACCGGGTTTGTGCGCAGATTTCCGCCTGGTATCCCGTGTTCAGGCAAAGCAATTTTAAAAAAAGATTTCCTGTGCGTGCGGATTTGGTGCTGGCACTGGATGATACGTGGAATCCTGCCGTTCATCAGCAGGCAGAAGAAGTGACGAGGGGGGCTCAAGTCCCGTGGCTGAGGGGATTTATTTCGTTCGGGGAGGGAGTCATCGGGCCGCTCGTCCGTCCTGACAGACCGGGATGCTCGCAATGTGCCGATCTGCGGCGTCTCCTCGGCGGGAAGGAACGCCATGAGATGCTAGAAGTGCAGGGGACACTGGCTGAAGCCGGTGGAATGACGAGGGACCCGTGGGCGTCAAATACCGGTCTCGTGCATATGGCTCACATCATTGCGGCTGAAGCGCGCCGGGTGATCGAGGGCGAAAAGCCACTTTCGGAAGGCAGGGTATGTCTAACTGAACTGAAATCATTGAACAGCTCGTGGCACTCCTTCGTTCCCGACTCTTTATGCGGGGTCTGCAGCCGGATTCCTGACGATACACCGGAACTCGCCCGTGTGTCCCTTCAGCCGAGCCCGAAAATCAACAGGGGCAGTTTCCGCTGTAAACCACTGGGTGGGTTGAAAGACATTCTTGTAAAAGATTATCTCGATAATCGGACGGGACTTTTTAACAGTAAGATGTATGACCTGGTGACGCCGTTTGCGGATGCGAGTGTCAATATGCCGATGTTCGACGGGGATGAAGGGACGGCCGGCCGGACTCAAGTATACTCGGACAGCGAGCTGACCGCCATCCTTGAAGGATTGGAGCGCCACTGCGGACTGGAGCCGCGCGGCAAGCGGACCGTCGTCCATGACAGCTACCGGAATGTGAAGGGGCAGGCACTCGATCCTTTGAAGGTCGGCGTGCACACCGATGAACAATATGCCATGACAGGATTTCCATTTGCGAAGTTCGATCCGGACAGGGAAATCGACTGGGTGTGGGGCTACTCACTCATCGAGGAGCGGCCGATACTAGTCCCTGAGCTTCTTAGTTATTACAGCCTGGGCTGCGGCTCAGCCGGTTTTGTATATGAGACGTCCAATGGCTGTGCGCTAGGAGGCAGCCGTGAAGAAGCGATTTTTTACGGGATCATGGAGGTCGTCGAACGGGATTCATTCCTGTTGACCTGGTATGCAGAGCTCAATCTGCCGCGTCTTGATCCGCTGTCTGCCGGTGACGCGGAACTGGAGTTGATGATTGAGCGGATGCGGGCGGTCGCGGGGTATGATCTTTATTTGTATAACGCTACGATGGAGCATGGGATTCCGAGTATCTTCGCGATAGCAAAGAACCGGAAGGATGCAGGATTGAATCTGATCCTTGCGGCTGGCGCGCACCTGGATCCTGTCAGGGCGTCCAAGAGCGCAATCCAGGAGCTTGCCGGGATGATGCTGAATCTTGATGAAAAGCTGGAGAAGAACAAGGTGAAATATGAAAAAATGCTGAACGATGACTCGCTGGTGAGGCAGATGGATGATCACGGCATGCTGTATGGGCTGCCGCAGGCGGAAGAACGGCTGGGATTTTTACTGAATGACAGCCGGCCATTGCGGAATTTCGGGGAGGAATTCAAATGGATGTCCGATCACAGTGATCTGACGGATGACCTGAAGGATCTCCTTGCCGCATTGGGCAGCCGGAACCTCGATGTCATTGTTGTTGACCAGACCGCGCCGGAACTGGAAAAGAACGGCCTGCACTGTGTGAAAGTGCTGATCCCGGGCATGCTGCCGATGACATTCGGGCATCATCTTACCCGTCTGACAGGACTCGAACGGGTACTGAACGTCCCGGCGGAACTGGGATATGCCGACCGGCCGTTAACATTCGAACAGCTCAATCAAAAACCGCATCCATTTCCTTAGGATACTCGGGAGGTAAGGAGGTTGAATCTGGAAGAGTTTCTGCACAATCTGCAATTTGATATCGAGCGCGCGAATCAGCCGAACTGGGAAGCGGACTGGGATGATGCGCCACTCCCCTATAAGCTGTACCGGGGATTGCCGGGGGTGGCATTGTCTGCAGAAGTACCGCTGTCCCTTACCGGGATCCGGCCGCCGTCTGAACCTGATTTAGAAAGAATCGGCCATTTTCTCTGGTATGTCTACGGGATCACCGCGGTAAGCCAGTCGGTGTATGAGGATGATCCCGGGGAAGAGGCGCCTTACCCCGTCCACTCGTACCGGCGGTTTGCTCCATCCGGAGGGGCGCTGTATCCGAATGAACTTTATCTTTATTTAAAATTGGATGATCTGCCGGACGGGATCTACCATTATGATGCCGTCCGTCATCGCCTCGACCTACTCCGGAAAGGGAAATTTGATTCGTATGTGGAACGGGCACTCGGCAATCGCTGTGATATCTCATCCTGTTTCGGCACGGTATTTGTCTCCACCCGATTCTGGAAAAACTTTTTCAAATATAATAACTTTTCTTACCGGCTGCAGGGGCTGGATGCCGGCGTTGCGGTTGGACAGCTGATTGAAACAGGCAAACGGTTTGGGTTTGAGTCAGGTGTGTATACTCAGTTTCTTGATTCAGCCGTCAACCATCTGCTTGGACTGAAAGAGGAAGAAGAAAACGTCTATAGCGTTATCCCGCTTTCGGCTGCTGTAACGAATTGGGCCGGAACCAGGAGGGGAATGGAAGGCGAATTCACGAGTCCAGAATTATGCAGGGAGCTGCCATCTATTACTACTGAACATTTCGAGCGGTCGGAAAAGGTCAGGGAGTTTCCGATGTTACTCGCGGTGAACGAAGCTTCCAAGCTGGATTGTACCGGGTATTTTAGCAGGCTGGGCAGACAGCAGCGTGTTGACGGCTGGGAAAAAGAAATCCATCTGCCTGAGGCCGGAGCGCTTGAGTATGATTTTGTTTCGGCGTGCAAAAACCGCTATTCACCGGAGATGGATTTTGCGATGGGGAAGGTGAGCCAGGAGCAGCTGGCGGTTTTATTGAAAAGTGCACATCACTCTTTCCGAAACGACATAGGTGAAATGACTTTCGACGTGGAACCCCGTGTTTCAATTTACGGTTGTTTTTATAACGTTGAGGGCATACCTGATGGCGCCTACGCCTATGACAGCGGCCGTCATTTATTGGGGCAGATCGATACAGGGGATTACCGCCTGCAGCTGCAATCAGGATTGTCAATGGATAACGTCAATTTGCTTCAGGTGCCGCTGTGCCTTCACATCGTTGCGAACAGAGAACATTATAAAGAGACCCTGGGATACCGGGGCTACAGGATCATGCAGATGGAGGCCGGCATGCTTGTGCAGCGTCTGCTTTTGACTGCTTCTGCTTTGGGATTAGGCGGACACCCGCTGCTTGGTTTTGATACGACGCTGACGGACCGGATTTATGGATTGGATTCTGAGGGCGGAAGGACCGATTCTGGGGGGCGAACTGCCGATTCGGGTGGCCGCCCGACAGATTTCGGTGGCAGAACCACCCTGATCCAAATACCAATCGGGCCATTTCGGGAGCGGGGGTGGATGAAGGGGAGTTTATTGAGTTAGTGCAGTGCCGTGGGTATCGGGGGAGCCGCTTTTTGGTACTGATCGGTGCGGGTTTGATTGTGGTTTCTGGTAGATCGGGGACGGTTCCCGGTCTACTTTTTTATATAGAAAATCCTGGCCGTATTTATCACACTTCTTATGCTGAATTAATCCGGTTAGTTTACTATTAATATTGAATTATGTGGGGAATTGAAGTATATGATGGCTGAATTAGGTTAAATGAAAGTTGGGGGAGGATAATAGACGTCCGGATTACCCTGATTAAGATTCTATTGCGGTATTAAAGCGATTTTGCGTGGTGAATCCAGTCATATTTAAGATTAGATGGCACTTGAATGTCTAATAATGTGGGTTGTGACAGCTAGAATTGGAAATTAATTGGTTATTCTTTCGAATTCCGGTGGTAATCTTCGAAATTGGGTCGATAATCTTTTAATTTCACCTATAATCTTCGAATTTAGCGGATTATTCTTTCGATTCTGCGATTAATTCAACCATATACCAAATAAATCCAATTCAACTGCTTACATAGCATGTCTGTGGAAGGTCAAGAGGACAAGCGTCACCATGGGATCAGGTATATCCACAGAGCGGGGAAAGTTCCCAACCTATTTTTTGCGCGTTCTGTATCATAAATTCATACATAAACACATTAAAAAGCACAATGTCCCTCTTTTACCACGATGAGAAATCAGTTGTACATTTATACTCTTTTATATCCGTGTCCCAGTTTTTGTTTTTTCTACTGTTCTGAAGGGAAAACGCAGACTAGATACCAGATCTTTACTGGAAGTATTCTGAATTTAGTTATAAGACTGTTGAAAAGGAGGTTATCTAATGAATGAAGAAAAAGATAAGGACTCCATTGAACAGCAGAAAAAGAAGGAAGAAGGCAAGGACATAGATCCCCAGCGTGATACGGACAAGCCTGCACACAGCAGGAATGAAAAGACCGACAAATAATTATAAAATCCCTGCTTACAGCCATCATCCATTGACTGGGAGGGTTCTTATATATCCTTAAAAAAGGAGGAATGCACAATGAACAAGAAAATCCCTGTCACGTCTGTAAAATCCGGCCATCTGATTGAACCGGCACCGGGTATTCATCAATACACCAATCAGGTAGTCAATCTTTTTTTCATTGATATTGAAGGTGATTCAAATCGCTGGGTGCTGATTGATGCCGGGATGCCAAAGTCCGCTGACGAAATAATGGAACAGGCGGAAAAGCTTTACGGAAAGGGTGCGCGTCCGGAAGCCATCTACCTGACACACGGTCACTTTGATCATATCGGAAGTCTTGAAAAGCTAATCAGTGTTTGGGACGTGCCGGTATATGCCCATAAGGAGGAGTTCCCTTATTTAACCGGGGAGCTTGATTATCCTAAGCCTGACCCGAATGCAGGTAAAGGCATGGTGGTGAAACTGTCTCCAAAGCTCTTCCCGAATGAGGGGATCGATATAAGCGGAAACATTCACCCCTATTCAGATGATCATCAGCTGCCCCACCTGCCGGGCTGGCAATGGATTCACACGCCGGGGCATACACCGGGACATGTCTCGTTTTATCATCACGATAGCAGGATCCTGATCGCAGGTGACGCATTAATTACCGTTAAACAGGAATCCTTATCCCACGTACTCACTCAGCAGAAGGAGCTTGATAGTCCCCCGGATTATCTGACGCAAAATCAGGATTTAGCCTTCCGATCAATCAAGGTGATCCTGAGTATGAAGCCGCAACTTCTACTCAGCGGTCATGGGAAGCCGATGAATGTGGAGGAGTTGAATAAGAGTGTCGGGGATTTGGATTAGAAATAGAGTGAAGCCTTTCTGATTAGGGGAGGGCTTCACTTTTTTAGTCGTATCAGTTTGATAATCCCCATGCTGTTCAGGGTAGTGGGGGAACGATATTTCACATGGTAAAATCCTTCCCCGCTGCCTGGCGAATGTTCTTTAATAAGAAAAGAAGCGGGAGAAATCAGGGCAGTACATATAAATTTCGAATTGAGTATGAAATTTAAGCTTCGGAGGGCTGGATTAGATTAAATGGAGATGGAGGCTGGATAATAGAACACCGTTTTTTGACAGGAATGGAGGTTTGAAGCTATTTTCGTGGTTAATTCAGGCACATTTGGTTTTGAGACTTCGTTAGAGGACTCTTGATAGAGTTTGAAAGGGGAATGTTGCAGATGGAAATGGAAAATAGTTGGTTATTCTTTCGATTCTGGTCGTTAATCTTCGAAATGAAGTCGAAAATCTTTTAATTTCCACCTTTAATCTTCTAATTTAGACGATTATTCTTTCAATTCTGCGTATAATTCCGTCAATTACCAAGATAATCCATAATCTCAGACTGCGGTAGTAGCCGTCACCACCGGTCAACGGCAGTGATATTAATGAACCGGGGTACCTGTCCACATGAATTTTATGGTACTATCTCAATAAGAAGCACAAGCGGAATACAGGAGGCAGCCATGCCAAAAACGAAATACATTGAGATTTATGAAGACCTGAAACATAAGATTGAACAGAATATTTATGAGTACCAGCAGCTGCTGCCTTCGGAGAACACACTGGTGAAGGAGTATGACTGCTCGCGGAATACGGTGCGTCGTGCGATCGGAAATCTGGTGAACGACGGGTATGTCCAGACGAAGCACGGGCAGGGAGTGCGTGTCATTTATCAGGATTTCAAGCAGAATGAATATATGTTCGGGGAGACGGAGTCGTTCAAGGAGTTTGCCCGGCGGAATCATAAGCAGCATGAAACGAAGGTGATTTTGTTTGAGGAACTGACGGTGGATGAGGAGATCCATGCGCACACGCTGATCCCGGTCGGGGTCGAGGTGTATCATCTGAAGCGGGTCCGCTACCTTGAAGGAAAACCTGTCATCATGGACCACAACTATTTCAGGAAGGATGTCGTGAAGGGGCTGACGGCCGAGATCGCGGAGGATTCCATTTATCAATATCTCGACAGGGAGCTCGATCAGCGTGCGGTCACCGCGAAGCGGAAGATGGTGGTGGAACGTACGACGGAAGAGGATGAGACTTATTTAAATCTCGACGGATTCAACAGCGTCGTCGTCGTGACGAGCCATATCTTCAATTCGGATGGTGTCATGTTTGAGCATACCCAGTCGCGGCATACACCGGGGAATTTTGTGTTCTTTGATCAGACTCGGAGGAAGTAGGAACTGAGGCGGATTGCTCACCGCGGTAGATCGGCCGGTCATGCCGGGTAGATTCAGCAGCGGCATTTGTCAGGAGGAGGACTCTCTCAATATGAGGGTGGTTCTCCTTTTACTTTTATTAGACATACAGGGGGTAAAATGAAGAAATTATTTTTAACATCACTTGCAATAAGTACTTTGACTCTCGGATTATCAGCGTGTTCGCCAAAACCGGATACACCGGAAGAGATTTTGGATGCTTCCATAAAGGCAATGGAAGAAACGAATAGTTTTCGGATAGACATGAATATTGACCAGGATCTCACCTACGGACCTCGAAGCGGCGAGCCCGACAAACAGACAGCAAAGATTGTGACAGATTACGTCAAGGAGCCGGAAGGATTGCACCTCAACACTCATATGAACGTGGCCGGTGCAAAGGTTGATGCAGAAATGTATCTTGCAGAAAGCGAAGTGTATACGACTTCTTCGAGATGGGATCACTGGTACAAAGGGAAGGAGGATGGTTATCAGCCGTCTCTGGATACGGTCAGGAAAGTGGTGGATCTCACGGAAAGACTGGGATGGTTCAAAACTCATTCAAAAGAAATGGAAGTGAAGGATGATGATCAATGGGTCCTTACATTCAGCGGTGAAGGTGAAAAATTCAATCGGTTCACTGAATTCATACTGGATCTTTCCAAACCGGCACTCTATCATTCCAAATACTTGGAAGATATTAAGACGAATGAACTGACTTACACTATTTACATCGACCGGGAAAGCTTCCTGCCAGTAGAGTCTGAAATCAACATTGATATCGAGATGATGAATGAACTGGATGGTAACGAGATGGCCACCACCCAAACCATTAAAGAGACTTACACGAAGATAGACGAAATTGAGGCAATTACCATTCCTTCATAGGTGAAGGATACGGCAAAGGATAAGTTTTAGTTCAGCTAAAAATCAACCGTGATTATGAATTCTTTTGCAAATAAGATTGGCAGAGACTCAATTTACATTCACAATAAGGGAGAAGGATTTATGGAGAAATTTTACGTAGCATCCAGCTTTCGTAACCTCGATGCTGTCCGCTATGTCACCAGCAAATTAGTAGATAACGGTTATTTTCATACATATGATTGGACCGCCAGTGAAAAGGCAAAAGGCTCATTAACATTGGATGATCTAAAAACAATCGGAGAGAACGAAAAGAAGGCTGTCATGGAATCTGATTTTATTGTTGTTTTATTACCCGGCGGGAAAGGGACACATATTGAATTGGGTATTGCCATCGGCCAGGGAAAGCGGATCTTTCTTTATTCGCCGGACAGAGAGATTGATAACGTGGAAACGACGAGTACGTTCTATCAATTACCAGAGGTGGAGAAGTGTTACGGTACACTTGATGATTTATTGAAGAAAATTTCAGGATGAATGGCTTTGTTTGTAGGGTTTTCGGAAGAATCAAAATAGGTAAGTAGAAACACCCAGGCCATTAAAGCCTGGGTGTTTTTCTGTCTAATTGTCTTTTAGAATACGTTTTGTATTATCCAGCCAGTTTCCCAGCCAAATGAATAAACACACTCGACGTCCATGTATGCGCAAGATCCCTCAATCCCTCACCGGTCTCAGCATGGAAGTTCTCCGCGAATCCTCCGTGTTTGCAAAGCTCAAGGAATTTCCAGGACACGTCTTTCGCCAGTTCATGTTCCCCGCATTCTTCAAATGCCTCTACAAACAGAAGGGTTGTCGGTGCCCAGATCGGGCCGCGCCAGTAGGCATCCTCTTCATAGAGAGTGCTGTCGATCGCTTCCGAAGCAATTCCCCACTTTGTCAGATAACGGTCGCTTCTCAGTGTGTCGATCATTTTTCTGCGGACGGCTTCTGGCAGTTTATCAGCAAGGATGATGGAAACCAGCGGCAGATAGCCTTCGCTTTCAATCGCTTTGCCGTCCCTTGTGAAGCGGGCGACGGGCAGGTCGTCGACTAGGAAGTATTCGCAGAATTTCTCTGTGTATCTGTCCGCTTCTTTTTCCCAGTGGGCTTGGTCTTCTGTCCTGTTCAGTTTTCCAGCCACGACTGCGAGCATGTCCATCGATTTGATCAGGAAGGCTGTCAAGTCGGGTGAATCGATGATGTCGGCATCCCTGAACACGGTGCTGTTGTCCTGGCCGGAGTCATTTCCGTGATGGTATTCGCAGATACCGTCGCGGTTGAAGTCCTTGTATTGAAGGTAGAATTCTACGTGTCTCTTGATCTGTGAAAAAATGGACTCCAGCTGTTCGGTGGAGAGGGTCATCTTTTCCATCATCTTCAAGACGAACAAACCTTGCACCGGCGGTTTGGAGAAGTTCCAGCGGATGGTCGAATCGCTGACGGAACCCGGGATCTGGCCTTTTTCGTCCTGGTGGTCGAATAGAAGCTGAATCTGATCCCATGCGAGTTCATCGTCGACACCGGCAAGGGCCAGTCCGTTGAAGGCGTTGTCCCAGCTCCATACACCGGGGAAGTTGGCGTTCGACATGTACATCGCTTTTCTTTTTAACAATCCTTGCTCATTGACGATGCAGGTCCAGTTCAAATACGCGGCTGCTCTCAATGTTTGTTCATATCCTGCAGGGACAGCCGGTTGTTTCTCCAAGAATGATAGAAAATGATTCGTACTTTTATCCAGTGCCGCCTCGAATGAGTATTCCCGTTCTTCCGGGAAACCGCCATTGGTCGGCACGTCTTCGATGACACATAGGAAGTCTTGTGCCCCGTCAAGTTGGGTAATGTGTATGGAGGACAAGTTGTCCGCCTTATCTGTGCTCCCGGTTGTGTCCATGAAGACATTCTGCTGAAGGGAGACAGAGCCGTTCGGGGCAAAAATCATGTACTTGGTGAGATTCTTGTAGCTGTTAATCAGGCAGAATTCTTCCCCTGGATTTCCTAATAGATAGTTATATTCAAAGTTGAAGACGGGCTGAGTGTCGAGGATGAGCCCGGCGTTCTCTCCGGTCCCTTTTACAAAAATACGCTCGGAGTCTTCAAAGCAGAGGTGAAGTTCCCCCCCGTCGAATGAAAGTGAGATGCGGAATTCGTCTGCTTCATATTTGTAAGGTACGGGTTTTCCGTTCATGGCAGGGATGACCTTTAGGGCATTTTGATGCTGCTTGGACTTCCCCCGAACCGAATTCAGGTACAAGCCGTTTTTCTCAGGCGTTTCACTTTCTTGGAAGGTGAGGGCCATATAGGAACCGAAGTGGCTCATCGGTGTGATTGTGATATCCATGTTGAACGCTCCTTTTTTTCGAAATTGTCTTGACATTGATTGATAACAATTTATACTGTACTATAACGAACTTGTTTAAACAAGTTGAAAATTTATGAAAGCGATTAATCGAGGAGGTCAAGAAGATGGGCTTTAAGGAGAATGTTTCAGACATTATAAAGAATATAGGCGGCCCCGGGAACGTCAGCAGTGCCTCGCATTGTGTGACAAGGCTGCGCCTGGTGCTCGTGGATGAGAGTTTGGTAGATATAGAGGCCCTTGAGGCAAATGAACTTGTGAAGGGGACGTTCTCGGCGAGCGGTCAATTCCAGGTGATCATCGGTCCGGGTATGATTGAAAGGGTTTACAGTGAATTTGTCACGCAAACCGGTGCGGAGGCCGTGACGAAGGACGACATGAAGAAGGAAGTTGCGGAGAAGGGGAATGTCATTCAGAAGGGTGTCCGGATGCTCGCGGATATCTTCATCCCGATCCTGCCGGCGATCGTTGCGGCCGGGCTGCTGCTTGGGTTGAATAATATGCTTGCCAATCCTGGCATCTTTTACGATGAAAAATCACTGCTCGACGTTCACACCGGCTGGACAGGCTTTGCCGAGTTCATCAATGTGATTGCCAATACAGCGTTTACATTCCTGCCAGTGCTCATTGCCTGGTCGGCTGCGAGAAAGTTCGGAGGAAGTCCGCTGCTTGGGATCGTACTTGGTTTATTATTAGTGCACCCATCCCTGATGTCCGCTTATGCGTATGCGGAAAATCCGGGGGATGTTGAATATTGGAACCTGTTCGGATGGGACATTGCGAAGATCGGGTATCAGGGACAGGTGCTGCCGGTCATTTTTGCCACATGGATCTTGACCTGGTCTGAAAAGCAATTAAAGCGGTTCATCACGGATAATTTACAAATGATTTTTGTAGCGCCGCTTGCATTGGTGTTCGCGGGGCTGTTGACGTTCGGAGTCATCGGACCGATCACGATGACAGGATCGAACTGGATCACGGACGGAATCCTGTATCTGTTTGAAGTATCGCCTGTCATTGCCGGCGCAGTGTATGGATTCATCTCAGGTCCGCTTGTGATCACAGGGATGCATCACATCTTCTTGGGTGTCAACTTGCAAATGGCCGGAACGCTCGGCTATGTCACGTTATGGCCGATCGGGGAAACGGTCACACTTGCCCAAGGTGCAGCAGCATTGACGATGTTCTTCATCATTAAGCAGAACAAGAAATTAAAAGGTGTTTCTTTAACGGCAACACTTTCTGCATGGCTCGGAGTAACGGAACCGGCCATCTACGGAATCAACCTCCGATTCCGCTACCCGTTCATCGCTGTGATGATCGGTAGCGCGGTCGGAAGTGCTTACTTGGCCGCACAGGGAGTGAAGGCGACCTCCGTCGGAGTGGGCGGCGTGTTATCATTCCTGTCCGTTTATCCTGAACACTGGGCATTCTACTTTACGGGAATGACCATTACGTTTATCATCACGGTTGGATTGACCTTCGGGTTCTTTAAGAGTAATTTCTTTAAGAAGACGGCTGATGGAAAAGCTGGTGCTAAGAGTGGGAGTGGTGTGAAGAATGAGAAGAAGTTGAAAGCGAAAAATGTTTCGGTTTGATGATTTTTTACGGGGTACCCAGTGATGGGGCCTCGTATTTTTGGTTTTATAGGGGCGAGTGGGGGCTCATGCTTGTTATCGGGGGTATTATCAGGGCATGAGTTGTGTTTATTATCAAAACCGGCCGACTTATTATCAAAAATCCCAATATATTAAAACCGACCATTTATTATCAAAAATAGAAATATATTAATCAAAAACATGTAATCAGCGCTCTTAATACCCGGCGGTGTATCATCGAGAGTTCTGGCCAGGAATGCACCCAGACACCCAGTCCAACATCCCCCCTGCTTTACGCCTCCCACCAAGATACTTATCTAAAAAATAAGGTGTGAACCGTCCCCCAACCAACCTCATCTTTTACGGTGTACCCACGATGATTCAAGGTAACCCAAGAGGGGGAAATACGTTTTCATAAGCTTTAAAGGCCGCAGGGATGGTAAAAAATAAATAGTAATAGATTGTTTGATTATAAACCCGGAATTAGGTAAAATCTTTTTATATTCATTTTTTTGAAACGGCTGGGGGGATGGAAATGGGACAGAGAAGCTAAGATTGCTTGCGGGACGCGCAGGAATATATGTTGGTACGTATCAGCGCGGGCTGCTGAAAGCCGGAAGGTCTGCTTCTCATGACAGGTTCTATGCTATCCCTTCATTAGATAAGTAGATTCATAAGCTTTCATCTCCCGTCATCATTTACTTTGTGAATGTATTTTTAAAAATAATGGAGGTGTAAGCCTCATCCATGGATGAGGCTGCTAATTGACAACGTCTATAAATTTACTATTGATTGCTTTATTGATTGCTTTGACCGCATTTTTCGTGGCGACTGAGTTCGCGATTGTGAAGGTGCGGGGGTCGAAAATCGACCAGCTTGTTGCCGAGGGCAGAAAGGGGTCGATGGCGGCGAAGAAAGTCGTGACGCATCTCGACGAGTATCTGTCTGCCTGTCAGCTCGGGATCACCATCACAGCCCTTGGACTGGGGTGGCTTGGTGAGCCTACCGTTGAGAAGATCCTGCATCCATTGTTCGCTTATATGGAGCTGAATGAGACACTCACGCATCTGCTGTCATTCGGTATCGCCTTTGCGCTTGTGACCTTCCTTCACGTCGTGGTCGGAGAGCTCGCCCCGAAAACGGTGGCGATCCAGAAAGCCGAGGCTGTGACATTGCTGTTCGCGGGCCCGATCATCTGGTTCTACCGGGTCATGTATCCGTTTATTTGGCTTTTGAACGGTTCAGCCAGGGTGTTTGTGGGTATATTTGGACTAAAGACTGCTTCTGAGCATGACGAGGTCCATACTGAAGAAGAGCTGAGGATTCTTCTTTCGGAAAGCTATCAAAGCGGGGAAATCAATAAGAATGAATTGAAGTATGTGAACAACATCTTTGAATTCGATGAGCGGATTGCCAAGGAAATCATGGTGCCGCGAAAAGAAATCGTCTCGCTTTCGATCGACGATACATTCGCCGACGTGGTGGAGACACTGAGAAAAGAGAATTTCACCCGTTATCCGGTTATCGACGGTGATAAGGATAACATCAAAGGGTTCGTCAATATGAAGGAGCTTCTGACTGAGACGGTGACAAGGAATCTTGAAGAGGACCATTTCAGGGTTCATTCGTTCCTTAATCCGATTATTACCGTCATCGAGACGATTGCGATCCATGACCTGCTTGTGAAAATGCAGAAGGAACGCGTGCATATCGCCGTGCTGATCGATGAATACGGCGGAACGGCCGGGATTGTGACCGTTGAGGACATCCTTGAAGAAATTGTCGGTGAGATCCGTGATGAATTTGATGAGGATGAAGTCGCCGAGGTCAGAAAGCTGAAGGACGGCCATTATCTGCTTGATTCGAAGGTGCTGATCAATGAGGTGAACGCTCTTCTGGGCATTTCGATCGACGTTGGGGAACTTGACATCGACACGATCGGAGGCTGGTTCATGACGCATAACATCAATTCCAAAATCGGCAGTGTCATCGAAGAAGAGGGATACCGCTTCAAGATCATTGAAAAAGACGGCATCCAGCTCCGTTACCTTGAAGTGACGAAGCTCTAAACGCAAGAAAAGCAACTGGTTTGGTAGACCGGTTGCTTCTTTTCATACATATGAACATTCTTTTAAGGTAGGTGATTCAATTGGCAAAAAGCAAACTGTATCGATGGAGCATCCAGATTCTCATCATCTTGACCATCATTTATGTCGCAACGAAAGTCCAGTTTTTATTTCAGCCGATCGGGGTCCTGTTCTCCACAATCTTTTTCCCGATCATCATTGCCGGATTCCTTTATTTCCTGTTGAATCCCCTGGTGAATCTGCTTGAAAAACTGAAGCTGCCGAGGACGGTCGCCATCCTTGTCCTTTATGCATTGATCATCGGGGCGATCAGCCTGATCATCGGGAATATCGCACCGATCATTTCAAAACAGGTGACCGGCCTGATCAATGATATGCCTGACTATGTACGGCAGACCCGTGATTATATCATCCATTTATCCGAGAGTGAACAGTTCAAGTGGATGATGAATCAGGATTATGTTCCGCTTGAGGATATCGAGAAACGTCTGGGTGAGTATGCCAATACCCTTCCGGACAATATTACCACTGCCATCACTGGCTTTTTCGGGATCCTGACAAGCATAGCGATCACGATCGTCACGGTTCCATTCCTGTTGTTCTTCATGTTCAAGGATGGACATAAGCTTCCGAATGCGATTGCAAAATTCATGCCGGATGCGTACCGCGAAGAAGGTTTGAAAACATTGCATGACACGAATGACACGCTGGCCGCATACATCCAGGGGCAGCTTCTTGTCGGCCTGTTCGTCGGGACACTGACCTTCATCGGCTACCTGATCATCGGTCTGCCGTACGCGCTGGTGATGGCCCTCATCGGAGCGGTCACGAACATCATCCCGTACCTGGGGCCGTTCCTTGGGGCAGCTCCGGCCGTCATCATCGCATTGTTCGATTCACCGACAAAAGCGATCCTCGTCGTGGTCGTCATCCTGATCGCCCAGCAAATCGAAGGGAACGTGCTGTCGCCGCTCATCCTCGGGAAGAGCCTCGACACCCACCCTGCAACGATCATCATCCTGCTCCTTGTGGCAGGTAATCTTGCCGGGATCCTTGGGATGATCCTTGCGATTCCGACGTATGCCGTGGCGAAGACCATCGTTGTGAATACGGTTAAGTTCATCAGAATGCGCAGGTATAATTTGAGTGAGTTGAAAAAAGAATAGTGTGTTTCAATAGAAAGCCCGTCCCTCCATTATCAGAGGGACGGGCTTTTTCATTTATTATAAAAAATGATTTAACTTCTCATAAATGGAGGTCAGCTGACGGCGCTCGTCTTTTGACAGCTTTTCAAAAAGATTCCTGCGCAGATTCTGACCTTCGTCGGCTGCTTTGTTGACCATTGCGATCCCTGCATCAGTTATTTCCAGATAGCTGTTTCTCCGGTCCTTCTCATCGAATAATCGTACGATCAGATTCTTCGATACAAGTTTATTAGCCAGATTGGTTAGGGAGGGAGGTGTAATGCCCAGGTTTTTGGCGATATCGGATGGACGGCTTTTCCCGTTCACCTGCAAATGGCTGAGGACCAAGATGTGAGAGATGCCGAGGCTTTCCTTGAACGACTTGTTCCACTGTATGATGAGTTTATTTGTGACTTGATCCATGGTGTGAAGCAATTCAAAAATCGATTGATCTTTCATAGCGGATTTCCTGCCTTTTTTTAAAGAATAAGAAGCCCTCATCATACCAATGGGGCTTCACAGCTGATTCCATCATATCATATTATTGGGCGGAAAACCCTCCATCGATCACGAGCTCGGCTCCGGTGATGTAGGAAGATTCATCAGATGCAAAATACAAGGCGGCATTCGCGATATCCTCAGGTTTCCCTAAACGCTGCAGGGGCGTGGCCATGACCAGCTGCTCCAGAAGCTCCTTAGAAGTCTGAAGGCCCTGGGTCATCGGGGTCTCGATGATGCCTGGAAAGAGGGTGTTCACACGTACTCCCTGGCGTCCAAACGTCGTGGCCGCTGCCTTCGACAATGCCCGAACCGCGCCTTTCGAGGCTGAATAATGATTGAAGCCCTGTCCGATTTGGGCGGTGTAGGAAGAGATATTGATGATGGATCCTTTTTTCTGTTCTGCCATGATGGGAGCGATGTGTTTGATCCCTGCGAATGGGCCGTAGCCGTTGATCGACAGCATCTTATCCCAATCCTCCAGACCGATTTCCTGGAAAGGCTTTTCTGAAGAAATTCCGGCATTGTTGACAAGGATATCGATTTTTCCGAACCGTTCCTTCACCTCTTCTGCCAAAGCAGCCCAGTCTTCATCCGAACTTACATTTAGTTTCATCCCGTAGACGTTTTTCTTTTTACTTGCTTTCCTTAACGCTGTTTCATTGATGTCGGCGGCAATGACGATCGCCCCTTCTCTTGCAAAAAGGTCAACCATGTTCTCCCCGATGCCTGAGGCTCCGCCTGTGATGATCGCCACTTTATTCTCGAGTCTTCCCATTTTCTATTCCTCCCCAAATTGTATCAGTTATTATTTAGTCGTCTAACTATTAGACAACTAAATAATAACATCTTTTAAAGCAGGAGGCTACAAATTGAGTGCTGGATGTTATATCCAAACAAGCAGTTGTTTGAGGAGGAAATCTTTGTCTTGGAGTGGAACTAGTAGAGGAGAAGCCGGTTTTACCGGCCGGGGAAAAGGGGGAAGATTCATGTTCATCGTCAACGTTGAAGCAGCTATCCATCGTGATGGAAAGTGGCTCTTAATAAGAAGAAGTGAAAAAGAGGAGCATGCGGCGGGGGAACTTTCACTCGTCGGAGGGAAATGTGATCCTGAAGGGGTGTCGAGTGACATACTCGAACGGACCCTGATCCGGGAAGTGGAGGAAGAAGTGGGAGCGGTGATAGGCGGGCTTGTCTATGTGAACAGTTCTTCCTTTGTAACGGATACGGGGGTAAACGTGGTTGATATCGTGTTCCTTTGTCAGCTTCAATCCGGCGAGCCTTACCCGAAGAGTCCGGATGAAGTCGGTGAGGTGTTGTGGATGACGACGTCTGAAATATTGTCAAATGAGGACATCCCGGATTATTTAAAAACGAATGTCTCGCTTGCAGAGACGAAGCTTCAGGGTGCCGGCTGCTCATAATGAAAAAAGTGTTCATGACATCATGAACACTTCAGCCTGACCATGATCGTCACGCCGCCCTGGTTCGCGTTACGCCGATCGTGGCGGCAGGATGCGGGTTATCATCCTGTCTTTAGCTTAAAGTATGAAACGCGTTTCAGAGCAAGGGAATTTTTTGAAAAATGTAAAGGAGAGTCCAACATGATGTATTTTTTTATTTTCATCGGAGTCATCGTTCTTTATTTTGGAATCAGGATTTGGATCGGCTCCAGAAAGATGGTTTTTTATGGGAACAGCTTGAAAAATCAATCTCGCAATTCCAGAGATGAAGCATATGAAAAATCTGCACAGCATGCCCCTCAGCTTAGGAATAACAATAACCGGGGCGGGGGTCCTGCATAACTATTCTTGATAGGGGATTGTATGATGAAAAAATGGATCGGGATTATAAGCACACTCCTTCTGATGTTTCTTATTTTGCACAGCACACCGCATCTGGCAGTGAGGACCAGCGTTTTTGTCATGGGATATCCTGCCGCAGCATTGAAATCAGGCATTGCAGACGATGTATTTCCAAAATATGTGGATACAGACGATTTAAGCGGATCAAATGAAAAAGTATACACCCTCACAGAGCCGCCTGTAGAAGAAGCCACCCAGGGGCAGTTGAGGAATTATCGCGTAAAGAAAATCGGTTTTCTGCATTTCGCTGAGTATTATGGTGAAGGGTGAACCTAGCTTCAGGGGGGGAGTAAATGATACTCGATATAAAAGAAGAATTTCACACCGATGATCTTGAGGAAATGAAAGCAGTCTATCAATCTGTGGGATGGATGAAGCATTCTCCTGAGGTGATTAAGCAGGTCTTTGAATCCAGCAATGTCATTGTGATTGTCAAAGCAGAGGAACAGGTTGTCGGTTTTGGAAGGGCCCTGTCTGACGGTGTGTTCAATGCCGCCATCTATGATATCGTCGTTCACCGGGAGTTTCAAAATCAAGGCATCGCCTGTAAGATCATGAGGAGTTTATTGGAAAGACTCGAGGGAGTTTCCTGCGTCCATTTGATTTCCACGAGCGGGAATGAGGAGTTTTATAAGAAGTGCGGTTTCAGAAAGGTGAAGACGGGGATGGCGCGGTATATCCGGGAGGAATTGCAGGATGAGTATCTTGAGTGATGCTTGTCTTTTTTTGTTTGGAAGCAGCGGTTTTTGAATTTGATAATAAATAGGCAATTGTGATGATATACGCTGGGATTTGCTTGTATTTCAAAAAGATCGCAGATTGGTTCAGTGATGATGGGGTGTTTTGATAATAAATCGTTGATTTTCGATAATAAAACTTTTGATTTCGATAATAAAATTCGGATTTTCGATAATAACCCCCGATCTAATCCATCGCAATGGTTGATTTACTCTCCTTTTTAAGTGGAGGCAGCCAAATCTATAGTTCCGAATACATGTATTGAGTGTTTTTTAGGTGGGTTTTAATAAAAAGTGGTCTTGAAACAACACAAATAAAGCCTGTACTCCGCTTTTTTCAAGAATGGAAGCGGCTGTAATGAGGGATAGTTTGTGGCTCAACCCAAACAAAAAGCCCGCACCCCGGCCACCCAGGATGCAGGCATTTCCCAATCAATACAAATTAAATATATACGGGCCTATGAACGTAATGTAGAGCAGGATGTACGTGCCCATGAAGTAAAATGCGCCGCCCATCGAGCCCCAATCCGGGTCCCGGCCGAATTTCCAGATGGCGAGAGTGATGACCGTCAGGAAGGTGATGACGGCATAGGCACTGCCCGGAAAGAGGAGATACCCCGGGGCCATCTGCTCAAAGTAGGCATTCATTGCATTCTGCGTATAGGACACCGGCATGAAAATAAAGATGATGATGGAAAGGTACTCAACCCAGCTGATCCCGTCTTTCTCGAATGCGTTCGGCTTAAAGATGTACATGAGGATCAGTAAGAACAGGGAAGGCAGCACCCAGTAGAATGAAGTCATGATCGTCACCAGGCTGCTGAACATCATGAGCACGCCGTTATTGATGGCTTCTTTAACAGAACTCTTCGACCAGTTGGTGCTTTCCGAGATGACCTCCGGATTTCGGGAGCTCCCTTTCAGTGCATAGTCTGCTCCGTCATAATTCACCCAGACAATCGCTTCATCGGAAATCTTCAGCGGCGGATAGGAGACGTGTTTTGTCGTGCTCACCGGTGCTGCACTGAAGACTGCACCATCTTCTAAAGGTGCGGCATACACGCTGACCGTGTTGTTATCCCCGATCTTTGTGCCTTCCGATGTAAGGAGGATCATTTCTCTCCCTTCCATTTCCATCAGCTGCACGCCCCCGGGACTCATCAGCTTCTGTCCGGTATCACTAAGATCGAACTCTACTTTTTCCCCTTCCAGCATGGAATTCCCTATCTCCTCAACTGGAGTCTCGAGCTTGAATACATTATAGGCAAGTGTTCCCTGGCTCCTTGACTTTTGATTATAAAAAACAAGCAGGTTTCCGTCCTTTATTTTAAACGTAAGTCCATCCATCTTCTTATTAGGTGAGCTGTCGACAGTCAGGAAAGCGCCGCTCGCATGCTGCTTTTCATCTAAGTAATAAAGAACGTCGTGTGTATTGTCTTTCTCGACTTGAACGACCGCGCTCCCGTTGTCTGCCACATACATGCCGGCAATGGCATTCGGGAAGGTATGAACATCGGAGGAGGTTCTTTTCTCAGTATCGTACCGGCTCAATGTACCGTCTTTCCAGAAGAAGACGTCATTCTTTCCTGTTCCGAGACCGGCAATATCTTTTTCAAGAATCTGTTCTTCGCCGCTGGAGGACAAAAGTAAATTTCCGCCTTTATAAAAAATGTACTGCTTTCCATCCGTCCAAAATGGGTACCCTCTCGTAATCTTTGTTTTTGTCGTGCTCTCTTCGGAGATTGCCAGTTTATCATTCATCTTGATTGTCTGCACATGACCTTCTGATGCGATATGTATCTTGTCTTCAGCATCCACAAATACCTGGGGCTTCTCCTTGAACGATTCCTCGAATGGCAGCGACCTGCTCCATCCCTGTTGCGGAAGCTCTTTCACAAGCAGCAGTTGATGGACGAATAGTGCTGCTATAAATATTAACGTAATCCCAATTGGCAATCCAAAGGCTTTCAACTTCTCTTTCATTGCATAACATCCCCCATAGTTGTCTGTATAATTTTGAATTTTAACACAAAGGTGCCGTCATAACACCATAATTTTACAAATCACTAAATCAGAGCACACTAAAATTCACTGTATATGGTACGATTACAAATAGTTGGGATTTATAAAAGAAAGGAGATGACGAACATGTTTGTTTGGTTGAATCTTGGAAGCCTGGTGCTTGGCTTGATTGCATGGGTGCTGCCGTTGATAACCCTTGTGGCTGATAAAAAAGAAAACACTCCGCATCGGGGGATGCTCTCCATCATAAGCTTCAGTGCATGCGGTGTTTCATTATGTTTTCAAATTCTATATATCTATCATAAGGTAACGGTTGAGGACTGGAGTGCCCTCCTCGATACGATGTACGCCGTCGCGTCAGCTTCGGTCCTTCTTCTGGCCGTCACCATCCTGCTGAATCTTCTCTCGTTCATCGTACAGCGCAGGGCGGGAAGTAAGGTATTGGATTGAATTGAAAACTTAAATCAAACACCGAACGTCTAAATAGTAAACAATAAAATCATAAGGGGGATGATCACGTTGAAAAAATATTCCTGGCTGAGTTGGGGATCGGCAGGAATCCCGGCTGGTTTATTCATCCTGTTGTTTGCGGTGCCTGGCATTGCGGAGCAATCAGTGGTTAAAGGTATCTTTTATGCATTATTTTTAGGGGTTCCAATATCTATTATTTTAAGTGTTATTGCACTATTCAAGAAAAGTGAAAAGAACGGATTTGCTGTGCTGGGGCTGTCCTTATCCATGCTGCTGGCCGGTTCCCTTATTTACCTGCTCCTGCT
Organism: Rossellomorea oryzaecorticis; assembly: GCF_045897515.1. NCBI lineage: Bacteria > Bacillati > Bacillota > Bacilli > Caryophanales > Bacillaceae > Rossellomorea > Rossellomorea oryzaecorticis. Next base: position 48,294 of record NZ_JBJOSA010000015.1, read on the forward strand.
TGGTTTCGGGATGGGGGAAGCGTAAATCGATAAGAGATAAAGGGGGAAGATCGCATGAAGAAAAAATTAAGTTTTCTGTCGTTTGTCTTGTTTTTAATAGGAGCCTTATTCTACGTCATGATGCTCTTTGGACGGGATGAATTTCTGCTGGCAGGCGTGAGCTGCTCCGCGGCGGGATTGATCATTGCCTTGTTTTCAGAAAGAGGGACGTTTAAAAAAATCGCCATCGCCGGAAATGGTGTCATCGTGGGCGTCGCGCTCATTGTACCGTTTATCGTGACGACGTTTTTTTGGAACACGCCTTGATTTAGGGGGAGGGTCTGCTATTGGAAGAGTTAGAATGGATGGCCAATGCAAAATCGCTGCCGGAGCCTCACAGGTATGCGGTGTGTGCATACGAAGATATGCCGATCAAAGAGTTTTACGAAGGAGTATTTGAAGACGTCTTTATTTTTTATCATCCTTTCATCAAACCCCGAACGATCGGCTATGAGCGATTCATGCCGGATACATATCCTACAAGAATGGAAATCATGGAACATTGTGAAGCAGTCACGTGGGAAAACGTTTTGAAACTGACAGGGATACCGGATGCCGCTCAGTTGGATATCGGACTGCGTTCGTTGATTTATGGATTGAAAAAGGAATTTGCAAATGATGACACGGCGAAGATCATTGCAAATATTTGCGAACAGGAAAAGATTGTGTGTCCAACCGAGGGTCTTTTCCCTGAAATCATCATGGCCGGCCTTTTAGAAAGTATTAAAAATCTTGGCCATGATTGGATCTGGTGCGGGGATGAATTCTGCACAGAGAGAAAATTGGAGTATACGGAAGACTTGATCAAGGATTTGGATTTGCTCCACAGGGAACGGAGGAATCTCTTCACCCATGATCAATCCATTTTGATCACAACTCATTGGGACAGCCATTTTTCCATGCTTTGTTCTGATAAGGCCACATTGAAAAAAATAGTGGAAGAGTGTCAATTGGAAGGGTTTTATTGTAATGACCACACAGAAATATATTGGAGTCTGAGTAACTAGCTGTTAAGGAGGTACCAAATTGTCTGAAGGACTGCTTCATCATATTGAAATCTACGTATCCGATCTGAAGAAATCATCAGAGTTCTGGGGATGGTTTTTAGCTGAACTGGGGTATCATTCTTATCAGAAATGGGAGAAGGGAGAAAGCTGGAAGCTCGGGGAGACCTATCTTGTGTTTGTGCAGACGGAGGAGAGGTTCCTTGACGAACCTTATCACAGGTGCAGGACGGGATTGAACCATTTGGCGTTTCATGCGGCTTCCCGCGGGCGGGTGGATGAGATGACGGAAAAGCTGAGGGAGAAGGGGGCAAGGATCCTCTATGAAAACCTCCACCCTTTTGCAGGCGGGGAGGATTATTATGCCGTGTACTTTGAAGATCCCGACCGGATTAAGGTTGAGTTAGCTGCTCCTGTGTAAAAACGGGTGGAGGGCCTCAAGAGTCATGGAGGTCCGCGTTTAATTATAACACTATTCAGAAAATGGATTGACCCCATTTTGATAGCGGGTTTATACTGAACTTAATTTACGCTGTCGCTGACAGGGAGAAGAGTGGGGATAAAATGGATTATGATGTGATTGTCGTTGGAGCAGGGATAGCAGGTTTAGTTGCAGCAGCCGAGATGGGTGATGCCGCGAAGAAGGTGCTGCTCGTCGATCAGGAGCCTGAATCTTCACTTGGCGGGCAGGCATGGTGGTCGTTTGGCGGCTTATTTCTTGTGGATTCACCTGAGCAGAGAAGGCTCGGCATCCGGGATTCCAGGGAGCTTGCCATGCAGGACTGGCTCGGGACAGCCGGGTTTGACAGGGAAGAGGATGAGGATCACTGGGCCCGGAAGTGGGCCGAAGCCTATGTGGACTTTGCCGCGGGTGAGAAACGTGCCTGGCTCCACGGCCTGGGTGTCCGCTTCTTCCCGATCGTCGGGTGGGCTGAAAGGGGCGGTCATCTTGCTGACGGCCACGGCAACTCGGTTCCAAGATTCCATATCGTCTGGGGCACGGGACCGGGGATTGTCGAACCTTTCGAGAGGCGGGTCCGGGAACATATGAAGGCAGGACTGGTTACCTATCTCCCTCGGCACCGGGTGGATGGGCTGAAGACGGCAGGGGGCACTGTGACGGGAGTGGCCGGATCCGTCCTCGCGCCGAGTACAGCTCAGCGGGGGCAGGACAGCAGCAGGGAAGTGATCGGAAACTTTGAATATTCCTCCCAGGCAGTCCTTGTGTCAAGCGGCGGTATCGGGGCAAACCATGAATTGATCAGGAAAAATTGGCCGGAAAGACTGGGGCAGCCGCCAAAGAACATGATATCCGGTGTCCCCGCTCATGTGGATGGCCGGATGCTTTCCATCACGGAAGAAGCCGGGGGCCGGATCGTAAACCGGGACAGGATGTGGCATTACACGGAAGGGATTAAAAATTGGGATTCCGTCTGGAGCAATCACGGCATCCGCATCCTGCCCGGCCCTTCTTCAATCTGGCTTGACGCAGAAGGGAGAAGGTTCGGCGCCCCTAATTTTCCGGGATTCGATACGCTCGGGACCCTGGAGGCAATCCAGAAAACGGGCTATGACTATTCATGGTTCATCCTGACGCAGAAAATCATCGAAAAGGAATTCGCCCTTTCCGGGTCCGAGCAGAATCCCGACCTCACGGGGAAGAGCATAAAGAAGGTTCTCGGCAGGGCGCTCCCGGGTGCAGCCGGACCGGTGCAGGCATTCATGGATAAAGGGGAGGACTTCATCATTGCGGAGGATCTGGAGGACCTCATCATCCGGATGAACAGATTAACAGGGGACAACCTGCTGGATGTTAAAGAGATTAAGAGGCAGATAGAAGCAAGGGACCGCGAAATCGATCACAGGTTCACGAAGGATCTGCAAATCACCGCCATCCGCGGTGCACGCCATTACATAGGGGATAAACTGATCCGTGTCGCGCCTCCGCATAAAATTCTGGATCCGAAGAATGGACCGCTCATTGCCGTGCGGTTGAATATCGTCAGCCGAAAAACACTGGGGGGACTTCAGACAGATCTGAGCGGCAGGGTGCTCGATGCTTCCGGTGAGGCGATACCAGGACTTTACGCAGCAGGCGAAGCGGCCGGATTCGGCGGAGGCGGGCTGCATGGGTACCGGGCGCTGGAAGGAACCTTTGTCGGGGGATGCCTCTTCAGCGGACGGGTGGCAGGCCGGGCGATTTCCGTGGATGTGAAGTAAGGGAGGGTTTTTAATCGAAGAGAATAACTCCTCGTGCCAAGCCCTTCTTGGTTTCAGAATCATCATCTGACAGCAGTATGGAACCTTCATGCAAGCGGCATACACTTGTCTATCCTTCACCCGATTAGAACTAGACATTCCCACTTAAAGGACTATAATAAAAAGGCAATACTACATTTTTACATATAAAGGGTGAGATATATGGTGGCGAAAGAAAGCAATATGAAGCTTGCGCTTGCGGGGCTGCTGCTCGGGATCCTGATGTCGGCGATGGATAATACGATTGTCGCGACGGCGCTTGGATCGATTGTGTCCGATCTCGGCGGGCTTGATAAATTTGTCTGGGTCACGTCGGCGTATATGGTGGCCGTCATGGCCGGAATGCCGATTTTCGGGAAGCTGTCGGATATGTATGGAAGGAAGAGGTTCTATATCTTCGGATTGTCCATATTCCTGATCGGTTCCGCGTTGTGCGGAATAGCGCAGGATATCGTCCAGCTGAGCATTTTCCGGGCGATACAGGGAATCGGGGGAGGCGCCCTGCTTCCGATCGCCTTCACGATCGTATTCGATCTGTTCCCTCCTGAACAGCGCGGGAAAATGACGGGGCTGCTTGGTGCCGTGTTCGGATCGGCTTCTGTATTCGGTCCGCTGATCGGTGCGTTCCTGACCGATAATCTTAGCTGGCACTGGGTATTCTACGTGAATGTGCCGATCGGGCTGCTGTCCTTATTTTTCATCATCACGGCTTATAAAGAATCCCCTCAGCGATCCGATCAGCGAATTGACTGGGGCGGGGCGGTCACGCTAGTCATCGCGGTTGTGAGCCTGATGTTCGCGCTTGAACTCGGCGGGAAGGAATTCGCCTGGGATTCATGGCAGATCATCGGACTGCTTCTTTCCTTCTTCGTTTTCATCGTGAGTTTCATGATGATCGAACGGAAAGCGGCAGAACCGATCATTTCGTTCTGGATGTTCAAAAGTCCGTTGTTTGCGTCTGCCCAGGCACTTGCATTTCTGTACGGGGCTGCATTCATCATCCTGACGATCTTGATCCCGATTTTCGTGCAGGCTGTGTATGGCGGTTCGGCGACGAATGCAGGATTTATCCTGACGCCGTTGATGCTCGGCTCGGTTGCCGGAAGTGCGGTTGCCGGTATCCGCATGACGAAGGCAAGTTACCGGAGCATCATGTGGATATCGATCCTGTCGTTCCTTGCAGGAATGCTGCTTCTTGCAACGATGGGGCCGGATACGGGCAGATTGCTGCTCACATTCTATATGATCCTGAGCGGGTTCGGTGTCGGTTTCTCGTTCTCGCTTCTGCCGAATGCAACGATCCATAAGCTTGATCCAAGGTTCAGGGGATCCGCCAATTCAACCAATGCGTTTTTCCGTTCACTCGGAATGACGATCGGGATCACCGTATACGGGACGCTTCAAACAAAGCTCTTTGCTTCCAATCTGGAAGAAGCCTTTAAAGGCCAGGGCGGCGGGCAGGCCTTCCCGGGCGGCGGTGACCCGAGAAGCATCTTCGAACCGGAAATGCGTGAGATGATCCCTGCCCCTGTCCTTGAGAAAATCACGACGGCAATGTCGGAATCGATCACCACGACATTCGCCTACGCCTTGATCCCGCTGGTCATCGCGGTATTCTTTGTTTACCGCATGGGCAGCAGCAGGCTTGAAGTTGAAAAGGGAGCACCAAAGGCTTCTGAATAAGTTTGAAAAGGAGAATGGGGCTGCGGCCTCGTTCTCTTTTTTATGTCTTAATTTACACATCAACCGGCTAAAATTTACACTTTTTTACCGCTCATTATCATTGCAGTTACAATCCGTCATTGTAATGAAGGTGACTATTTAAAGGGGTGATTTCAATGGATCGGATGTTTACAGGACTTCATAAGGTGGATCAGCAGCTCTTTTATAAAATAAACGGCAGTAAATTGTACCGTTCTTTCTTTGGTATGATCACTCACTTGGGAGGTTCGAAAATCTCGATCCTTTCCATTCTTTCATTGGCTTTTATAAGCTTATTCTACCCTTCGATCAGGCCGGCCGTCCTCCAAGCATTCCTCGTCTTGAGTGTCAGCCATATTATCATGCACTTTATCAAACGTTCGGTGAAAAGGATCCGTCCCTATCTGTCGCTTCCGGATGTAATGCTCCACGGTCACCCGTTTGAAGATCACTCATTTCCATCAGGCCACTCAACGGCGATCTTTTCCATGACGATCCCGTTTATGCTTCATTTCCCGGCAGCCATTATGTTTTTGTTTCCCATCAGTGTACTGGTTGCCTACTCCAGAGTCGTACTTGGCGTCCATTACCCTTCAGATGTCTTGGCCGGAGCCTTCCTGGCATTAGCTATAGCGGTTTTGGTATTCGTGGTATAGAAGCCCGCATTGCAGTAAGTTTCTAAGAACAATCAAGGTGACTTAATAAGAAGTACTTCTGCCTGATGATTGAGTCCATCGGGTTTTTTGTGTTGTCATGAGGAATCGTCTATCCTATAATCAGAAACGATTTTTATGAAGAAATTTTCAACAGCAGGAAGGGTTCCGAAATACAAATCTGGAACTTATCTAGATAATGCTTCTATATAGCTGAGGAGGAAACGAATATGCCATATGAAATCAGTGATAAAAAAGAACTGTCACCAGAGCAAAGGGAAGAATTACTCACCGGATTGAAGGCACGCTTTGAGAAGAATATGCATCGTCATGAAGGAGTGGAGTGGGCAGGCGTGCAGGAAAAGCTGGAGGCGAATCCTGAAAAGTTATGGTCTCTCCACGAAATGGAACGAACCGAAGGCGAACCTGATGTCATCGGATATGATGAGAAGAAGGACGAGTACCTGTTCTGTGATTGCTCAAAAGAAAGCCCGAAAGGAAGGAGAAGCGTGTGTTACGATCGGGAGGCCCTCGAGGCACGGAAAAAACACAAGCCTGAAAACAGCGCAATCGACATGGCGGTGTCCATGGGGATCGAATTATTGACGGAAGAACAATATCGTTCCCTCCAGGAAATCGAACCGTTCGATAAGAAGACTTCCAGCTGGATCCGGACGCCGGCCGATATCAGGGAACTAGGCGGGGCCCTGTTCTGCGACTACCGGTTCGGGCATGTCTTCGTGTATCATAACGGTGCCGACTCCTACTATGCCGCCCGGGGATTCCGCGGGATATTGACCTTATAAAAAATCCGGGCCCGTTCCTTGCCGTCGACGGCAGGGAACGGGCTGTTTGTTTTGACTAAAAATAATATTCATACTCAATCATCGAAGTCCCGTCTTCGTCAATTTGCTCAACCGAAATTTTATATACGACTGAAGTGAATTCAGTGTTGAACTCCTCCGTATCATGCAGCGCCTTCTGGAACGTTTCCTCACCATTCAGTTTTCCCACCGTCACATGCGGTATGTAACTCAGCTCACGCGCATAATGTCCCTTCAGAATACCGCGGTACAAGCGGTCACGCAGTTCGATGATGTGGTCATTCCCTTTCTTAATATTCAAGAATAAATAATGTCCATCAGCCCCTGTCACGTTCTGACATCTGATTTCAAAAGGCTTGAAGCCGATCAGGCTGTCTTGGATATGATCAATCAGTTCCCCTTTTAGGAGGCTGCCTTTGAACGGATGAATCAGTGTAATATGAGGAGCGATGAAGGAATGAAGCGGATCATATTTTTCTCTCAACCCTTCGATTTCTTCGCCGTTATTAAACTCCGGAAAAATACAAATCGATCGATTTAGCATTGACATCACCCTTTAATGGAAATGAAGGCCCGTCCTTTTGTGCGTCAATACGTTAACGCAGGCTGGGACGGGCCTTTAATCAGTCAGCCTGACTCATTATTTCATAATACTGATAAAGCGCCTGCGTGCCCTTATTTTCACCGCCAGATTGGCTGAACAGTTCATACAATTCTTTTGCGAGCTTCAGGCTGGGACGGGCCTATTAATCAGTCAGCCTGACTCATTATTTCATAATACTGATACAGCGCCTGAGTGCCCTTATTTTCACCGCCAGATTGGCTGAACAGTTCATACAATTCTTTTGCGAGCTTCAGGCCGGGAACAGGGACGCCCATGTTTTCCGCGGATTCGATAGCGATTTTCATGTCTTTGATGAAATGTTTTACATAAAATCCAGGGTCGAAGTTGCCGTCGATCATGCGCGGGGCGAGGTTTGAAAGCGACCAGCTGCCGGCAGCCCCGGCTTCGATGCTTTTTAATACGGTTTTTGGATCGAGGCCTGCTTTTTCGGCATAAAAAATGGCTTCACAGACACCGAGCATACCGGAAGCGATCGCGATCTGGTTGCACATCTTTGTATGCTGACCGGCGCCTGCAGTCCCTTGCAGGACGATGTTTTTCCCCATTGCTTCAAGGACCGGGCGGATTCCTTCAAATGTTTCTTCTTCGCCTCCGGCCATGATGGTGAGGGCAGCATTCCTGGCCCCGACATCGCCGCCTGACACAGGAGCGTCATAGGCATGGATGCCGGCTTCTTTCGCTCTGTCAAAGATGAGCTTCGCAAGCTCCGGGGAAGAAGTGGTCATATCGATGACATACGAACCCCGCTTTGCATTTGCCAAAATACCGGACTCGCCAAGATAGACTTCCTCCACATCACTCGGATAACCGACGATCGTGATGATGATGTCCGACTCCATAGAAAGTGCGGCGGCGCTTTCTTTCCACAGAGCTCCTTCTGCGAGGAGATCTTCCGCTTTTTCCTTCGTTCTCGTAAACACGTTCAGTTGGAATCCTGCTTTCATAAGGTTGCGGGCCATGCTTTTTCCCATGACGCCGGTCCCGATGAATCCTATCGTCTTTGTTTGCATTCGTCTACCTGCTTTCGTATTTAGAATCTTTAAAACTATTAGATAAAGTATACCAAAGATAGCAGCATAATAAGAGGAAAGAAATCCTGCCGGGTTTCGCTGAAGGCCCGTACCTCGCTGCGGTGCCGCTTCATTGCGGTAAGGGACGGGCATATGAATTATCACTGTTAATGCAACCGGTTTCATAGTATGCTAACTTTATTGTAGAATAATGATTTACTTCATATAAAGGAGCGGTTTTATGTCTAAGCAATGGTGGAAAGAAGCGGTCATCTATCAAATTTATCCCCGCAGCTTCAAGGATTCGAATGGCGACGGGATCGGCGATATCAACGGGATCATCTCGAAGCTTGATTATCTGAAGGAACTCGGAATCGATGTGATCTGGCTGTCCCCGGTCTATCAATCTCCCAACGACGACAACGGCTATGATATCAGTGACTACCGGGGGATCATGGATGAATTCGGGACGATGGCAGACTGGGAGCGCCTCCTCGATGAGATGCACAAGCGCGGCTTGAAGCTGATCATGGACCTCGTCGTCAACCACAGCTCGGATGAGCATGCGTGGTTCGTGGAATCCAGGAAATCAAAGGAGAACCCTTATCGGGATTATTATATCTGGAGGGACGGCAAAGACGGCAGCGAGCCGAATAACTGGGAGTCGTGCTTCAGCGGATCTGCATGGAAATACGATGAGGCAACGGATCAATACTTCCTGCATCTGTTCAGCCAGAAGCAGCCGGACTTGAACTGGGAGAATCCGAAGCTCCGTGAAGAAGTGTATAGCATGATGAAATTCTGGCTCGATAAAGGGATCGACGGGTTCCGGATGGACGTCATCAACTTCATTTCAAAAGTGGACGGGCTGCCGGATGCAGAGTTACCGGACGGCCGGAAGTTCGCCCCGGGCGGAGACTACTACATGAACGGGCCGAAAATCCATGACTATCTTCAGGAAATGAATAAGAAGGCGCTGTCCGGCTATGACGTCATGACAGTCGGTGAAATGCCCGGGGTGAACGTGGAGGAAGCGAAGCTTTATACAGCCGAGGACCGTAAAGAAGTGAATATGGTCTTTCAATTTGAACACGTGGACCTTGACTCCGGTCCAGGCGGCAAATGGGATCTTCGTCCGATGAAGATGAGTGCACTTCGCGACAGCTTCACCAAGTGGCAGAAAGGGCTCGAGCATGAAGGCTGGAACAGTTTGTACCTGAACAATCACGATCAGCCGCGAATGGTATCACGGTTCGGAAACGACAAGGAATACCGGGTGGAATCAGCGAAAATGCTCGGGACGTTCCTTCATACGTTAAAAGGGACCCCGTATATCTATCAGGGTGAAGAACTCGGCATGACGAACGTCAGATTCGATTCCATTGAGGATTATCAGGACATCGAGACCCTGAATATGTACCGGGAAAAAGTCATCGAAAACGGAGAAGATCACGACCTTGTGATGAATTCCATCTACGTGAAGGGCCGCGACAATGCCCGCACACCGATGCAATGGGATGATTCGGAGCACGGAGGATTTACGACCGGCGACCCATGGCTGAAGGTGAATCCGAACTACACGGAGATCAATGCGGAACAGGCGGTGGAAGACCCCGATTCCGTCTTCAATTATTACCGCAGGCTGATCGGGCTTCGTAAAGAATATCCAATCATGGTATACGGTTCATATGACCTGCTCATGCCTGACCACGACAAGATTTATGCGTACACCAGGAAATATGAGGGCCAAACCATGATTGTCATGCTCAATTTCTCTTCTGAAAATCCTGTATTTAAACTTCCTTCAGAATATGAAAGTGCAGGTGACCTGCTCATTGGCAACTACGGGGTTGAAGCGGGCACGGACCTCCGTGAAGTGGAGCTCCGCCCGTATGAGGCACGGGTTTATTTAATGAAGTAATGGTGGGAAACAGGAAAGCACCTTTTTGACGGGTGCTTTCTTTGTTTGACATTATTTCTGCTTCTTTTGTGTTCCGTCCGTTTGAACTGACATGATTTCATCCTTGTCGCTCATCTGCTTTTCAGCAAGCTTTTTTGCTGCTTCGTGCTGCTGCTCTTGAGTAGGTTTTGCCATGATGTTTCACTCCCTTTCGAATCGGTCAAGTTCTTCTCTAGTTTTGATTTTATTGGAAAAGCTTATTCCTTTTTGTATCAGTTTTCATTGTTTCAGTTGGAATAGCTCCTATGTCCAGGTGGGCATCCGATATTCTGTCATAAAAACAGGACTTTCGTGGGGTTTTGTCCTTTTAAATCGAATTTTTCTGGATGTCACGGTATAATTTAGAATTGATGAAAGTTACATACATATTTAAAGGAGGAACAGATGATGGGATGGATAATCGCCATTTTGTTCGGTACAGCCGTCGTGCTGCTCATTATATCGTTAATTAAAACGACACAACAAAAATCACAGCTGGAGCAGCAGGTGGAACATGCTTCAATTTCTGTTTTGAATGAAGTCCATGAACTTGAAAAGCAGATCCGTAATATGCAATTGGACGCTGAAATCACCGCCCAGCAATCCGGCGCGATGGAAACTTCTTCAGAAGAGCGCCAAATGCTTCGCGACATGCTTGATCTCTATAAACGGGGGTACTCAACAGAAAGCATCGCAGCTAAATTAAAGCTGCCTAAGACTGAAGTGGAGCGCATGCTTACGCCTTATATGACAAGAAAGGCTGAAAGGGGCATGGTGGCACAATGACATCTAATTCCCTGCGCAGTTTTGCCCTGGGCCTCCTGCTTGCCGCAACAGCAACCGGTGGAGTCTATTTCTTCGGCCCTTCAGAAGCGGAAAGCACCGAGAAATCCGATGGAAAAACAGTAAAAACAGAAAAACTCACAGAAGACGAAATGATCGAACAGCTGACTGCCAAAGGCTTTGTCGTCCAATCGAAGGAAGCATGGGACAAGCAGGTCGCTGCTGCTACTGAAGCCAAGGAAGACGAACCTGAGAAAAAATCAAAAAAGAAAAATGAAGACGATGTCGTTTACCGTACCATCCTGAACGTATCGATGGGTATGACGAGCATTGACATCGGAAATGCATTGGAAGAGGCAAAAATCATCGATGACGGGATGAAATTCTACAAAGAAGTCGAAAACCGCGGCCTCGAGAATGAATTAAGACCGGGCACATTCCAGATCGAAAGCGGAATGAGCATGGATGAAATCATTTCGATCATTTTTAAATAAAGTGGATTGAAAGCTCCTTTAGTCGGGAGCTTTTTTTATTTTTACAAAAAATTGAAACTTTTCCTTTTATTATCCGTAAATAATTGTAAGAGGTGATTGAGATGACTGGAATTTTTTTAATCATATTGGTACCGTTTTTCATTGTCTTCATTGCAAAACTCATGGCTGACCCTTCAGAGAGGAAGCATACAGACGGAGGAAGTCATCCGGTTTATTTCGGCGGTGACAATGACAATTCCGACCACTGCGGCGGGTTTGACGGCGGAGGGTTCGGCGGTGGAGACGGAGGATGCGGAGGCGGGGGCGGCGAGTGAGCCCCTTTTCTACGGGATGTACAAATCAACCTAGAAAGGTGTGGGATGAATGGAACTATTCGAACTGAAAGTGACTGAAAATCAAGGAATTCTCCAAATCAGATGGCAATTGAGCAAGATTGAGATCCCCCTGGCAGACATTGTGAATGTGGAGGATGATGATACATATGGCGGCAGGGAAAAATCAGCGATCCGAATCGGCAATCCTTATGGGCATACCGACAGGGTGGTCATCCAGACAAAAACTGAAACTTATATCCTTTTTACAAGCATCGGCGGATTAAGAGAGAAGATTTTGTCTTATCAGCAACATGGTGAAGTAAGGAGTTAAATGATGGATTCAGATGCAGCATTTAGAAGCGAGAAAAGAAGAGTTTTCAAAGAAGTGCTCATCATATTCCTGATCGTTGGATTGATCACTGCCGGAATCATTGGATATGGTGTTTATTGGCTGTTTTATGATATGGGCCGCCTGCCGGAGGGGGATTTTCTTACGGAAGAAACTTCACCTGATGGCACCTACACTGTAAGAACCTATGTGGCAAACGGCGGAGCGACCGTATCGTATGCGGTCCGCGGTGAACTGGTTTTTAATGAAAATGAACACAAGGTAAAAACAATCTATTGGAGCTACCGGGAGGAGGATGCGAATATCACCTGGAAGGATGACGATACTGTCGTCATCAATGGCCACATGTTGGATGTGCCGGGAGATCGGTATGATTTTAGGCATGACTGAGAATATGGAGGGGAGGTTGTATGATGAAACAGGCATTATCGTTTTGCGGGATGGCCCTGACCGTCATCTTCGACGGCGGATTTTTGATTCGTTTGATAAGGGACGGGGATTTTTACATAGCGGAGTTTGCCGGTGGTGTGATCGGGGTGATATTACTGGTTATGGCGTTGGTTGTGAAGTTGAAAGGGGAAAAGGAGGAACGTGGATTTTAAGGAGGGGACTTTAACATGGGATTTTGGCTTGTTTTTAGCTCGAAATGATTGATATTTGACTATTTTGGGGAGAGATTAACCCTCAAATCCGAGATTTAGCCGGTTCGATTGCCTTCAAGCTGCATTTTGGTCTATAGATTACTGACCCAGGCAGGGTTTATGATCCTAAAACGAAATTTATGATCCAAATTAGAATTATATGATCCTAAATAGAAATTTATGATCCTAATTTCAATTTTACGATCCTAATTTCAAATTTATGATCTTACTAGAATTATTCTAAATAAGTCCACGCAGTCAGTTCTCCGCCCTAAATTCCTATAGATTTTCTCACATGCCCAATCCCCGGCGCCGGCTTTCATCCTGAAATCAAACCCGGCCAGTCCGTCCAATTCGGCCAGAATGATAAAAACCCGCCCCCAGCTGTATCAACACATCAATACAGCAGGCGGCGGGTCTTTTCTATTTTTCCTGCATAAACAACGCCGCATAACCATAATGTTTGGCGGCTGATTGGTAATAGGCTGCCTGCACGCTTAAGGAAGACAGGATGAGGACATTCAATACCGCGTCCATTTGCTCTTCTTTCAATTGGTTGAATGCAGGCAAAATATTTCGGCATTCAGTATGTACGAATTGCTCGATCCATTCGTTCATGGAACATGAGCCGTCAACCGTTGGAAGCGGGTGGTGATGGAGTTTTTCAAAGACGGCCGCATAGGCAGAATAGAGGTCGATGGGATGGATGACATCATCTGACCGGTCTTCTGGATTATTAAAAATAAGAGTCAGTATCTTGCGGATGGAATCGAAGTCAAGCGATGACTTCAAGTCCTCGACGATCAAGAGCATGGTGGCCTGATCGACGTTATATTTCTTGCCGATCTGGGGTCTTCCCACCAGTTCCTTGATATCCCGCTTCACCCAATTCTGGACGGCGCTTGGGGAGAGGTGGGTATATTCAATCTGATTCCCGAGGGATACGATTTCATTGATGGAAAACCCGATTTCATTTTTTGTATGTTTCAGGACTTTTTCGAAAATGGGAGGAATCCCGGAAGTGATTAAACTGCTCATCTCTTCTTTGTTCGTTAGCAGCCAGGCTTCTTTCAGTATCATGACAGGGGTTTTATCGTGCTGGCCATTGAGTGAGTGCAGCAGGTCAGCCATATTCTTGCGTGATAATGTATAGTGTTCCACAGTCAACCCCCCTTATCTTAAATCTCCTTCTTATAGTACGTCTTCCCAAAAGCCCCGTCAATTGCACCCCAAGTAAAAATTGATTGAATTTTATCAATAAAAGCTATATAATAAGTTCAAATATAAGTTCATATGAACTTAAAAAAACAGGAGTGAAGATTGAAGATGGGTAAACGAATTTTTTATTTTCTATTAACCAATATTTTGGTTCTACTCACCATCTCCATCATTTTTTCGGTGACTGGAGCCGGAAATTATATTAAGGAGACGGGTGGAATAGATTTCGGGGCACTCTTGATCTTCAGTGCCATAATCGGTTTCTCCGGATCTTTTATTTCTCTTGCGATGTCCCGCTGGATGGCAAAGAGAATGATGAATGTCCGTGTGCTTGATCCGAACGGACCTCTGTCCTCAGCAGAACAGGGGATTGTCGAGAAAGTCCACCGTCTATCAAGAGCTGCAGGACTTATGCATATGCCTGAGGTTGGAATCTATGACTCGCCTGAAGTGAATGCCTTCGCAACGGGGCCGTCTAAGAAACGTTCCCTCGTGGCAGTTTCAACAGGACTTCTCCGCGAGATGGACGACGATGCCGTGGAAGGTGTCATCGCCCATGAGGTTGCCCACGTGGCGAACGGCGATATGGTGACCATGACGCTTCTGCAGGGTGTTGTCAATACATTCGTTGTGTTCCTTTCAAGGATTGCAGCATGGATTGCGTCCCGTTTTGTAAAAGAAGAAATGGCACCGATCGTCCATTTCATTGCCGTCATCCTTTTCCAGATCGTCTTCTCGATCCTTGGAAGTTTGGTGGTATTCGCGTACTCCCGTCATAGAGAGTTCCATGCAGACCGCGGCGGGGCGGATCTTGCCGGTAAGGATAAAATGGTCCATGCCCTGCGCATGCTGAAAGACTATTCAGCACGGATGAGAGGCGAGGATGATACAGCCATCTCCACGTTGAAAATCAACGGCCGCAGAAAATCAGCCATTTTCTCTACTCACCCGGACCTTGATGACCGCATCAACAGACTTCAGGCTAAATAATGAAAAGCCCTTCCGTCACTGTTCAATCAGTGGAGGAAGGGCTTTTTTTATAAAGCTCTTTTCGCATGCTTTGTTGCTTTACATACAAGAAAATACCGGAACTTGGGTATTTTCTGATGTACTTCTACCTGTTGTTTAAACTTGAATTCGAAAAGAGCACGTCCAGAAGAAGCATTCAGGCTACTAGATAATTTACGAAAAGCAACAATCTTTTAGAAAACAGCCTTTTATAATGTCATCGTATATTTCTTTAATTCCTCGGTGTCATGGGGCAGGGTCACGTATCCGTCAAGCTGCATTCCCAGCTTTTCGAGCAGCCTAGAAGAAGGGAGGTTGTCCTTCGTGGTGATCGCAGCCAGACGTTTCAGGCCGATTTCTTTCGCATAGGCAGCAGTTCCCTTCGCTGCCTCCAGCGCATATCCCCGGGACTGATGATCTTCAAGAAAGGCAAACCCGATGTCAACCTCTTCAAGGCCTTCCCTCTTGATGAGCCCGCACAGCCCGATGGGACTATGATTCTCCTTCAATTCAACCAGGAACAGGCCGAATCCTTCCTGCTCATACATCGCCTGCGGTCCGTTTTGTATATAGTGTACCGCGTCTTCGGTTGTCCGGATCTCCTTATTACCGATATATTCGATCCATCCAGGTTCGTTTAGCAGTGTAAAAATGAATGCTGCATCGCATTCTTCGACTCTCCGAAGAATGAGACGTTCTGTTTCGATTACGTTCATGGTGTGACCTCCAGCATTTGATAGTTATATTTATAGTAAATCATTTCAGACAAAGAAGGAATAAGTATAACCTTCCTTAGGCAGAGAAGGCTATAGGGGAAGTGTACGTATGTTAGTATGGTGATAGAAACCCGATACGAGATGGACATGTGGAAGATCATTCGGAAAGAAGGGGATATAACATGAAGGAAAAGAAAACAACGGAAGCAGGCTGGAATTTTGACGACAGCTACACATCTCTTCCGCAGACTTTTTATAGAAAGCAGATGCCGACACCCGTTGCTTCGCCGCACCTTGTCATCCTGAACGGTTCGCTCGCTGAGTCACTCGGGCTGGATACGGATATCCTGCAGAGTGAATCGGGGGTGGAAGTGTTTGCGGGCAATGAGCCGCCGGAGGGCGCTGAGCCGTTGGCGCAGGCGTATGCGGGGCATCAGTTCGGGCATTTTACCATGCTCGGGGACGGCCGTGCCGTCCTGTTGGGTGAACAGCTGACGCCTGCGGGTGAACGCTTCGACATCCAACTGAAGGGGGCGGGGAGGACGCCTTATTCCAGGGGAGGAGACGGCCGCGCGGGACTCGGGCCGATGCTTCGCGAGTATATCATCAGTGAAGCGATGCATTCCCTCGGGATCCCGACGACCAGGAGTCTTGCGGTCGTCACGACCGGGGAAGCCATCATCCGGGAAACCGAACAGACCGGAGCCATCCTCACACGCGTGGCGTCTAGTCACTTGCGGGTCGGAACATTCCAATATGCCTCGAAGTTCGGTTCTGAAGATGATGTCCGGGCATTGGCGGATTATGCAATCGAACGTCATTATCCGGAAGCAGCCGGCGCGGAGAATCCGTACCTCCAATTATTGAATGGAGTGATCGGGCGCCAGGCTGAACTGGTGGCGAAATGGCAGCTTGCGGGCTTCATCCACGGTGTGATGAATACCGATAACATGACGATCTCAGGGGAAACGATCGATTACGGGCCATGCGCCTTCATGGATACTTTCGACCCGGCGACGGTCTTCAGTTCGATCGACAGGCAGGGTCGTTATGCATACGGGAATCAGCCGCCGATCGCAGGCTGGAACCTCGCCCGTTTCGCCGAAACACTGCTGCCGCTCCTGCATGATGATAGCGAGCAGGCCGTCGGGATCGCCCAGGATGCCATTTCCCGGTTCCCGAAGCTGTATCATGCCCATTGGCTGAAAGGGATGAGGGCGAAGCTTGGACTCTTCGGAGAAGAGGACGGGGACAAGGTCCTGATCGAGGAACTCCTCGGGATGATGCATGAGCAGAAAGCCGACTATACGAATACCTTTCGTGCCCTCACATTCGGCAGGGAAGGGGACTCTGCTTTATTTTCTTTAGAGGCCTTCGATCAGTGGGAAAAGCGCTGGCAGGAGAGGACCGGCCGCCAGCAGGAATCGGAAGAAGATGCACGCAGCCTGATGAGGAACAGCAACCCCGCTGTCATCCCGCGGAATCACCATGTGGAGGAAGCGCTGGAAGCTGCAGTTGAAAGAGGAGATCTCAGTGTGATGGAAAGACTGCTTCGAGTCCTTTCCCATCCATATGAACATTCTCCGGAACAGGAAGAATACTGTGCACCGGCTCCTCCTTCGGAACGTCCATACCGTACGTTCTGCGGTACATGATAAAGATAAAGGTCCGTCCTTTGATGCGTTAATGCGTCGAGGGACGGGCCTTTCATTTATGTTTCATATTTCAAGTTAAGGGAAGAAATAGACTAGAAGCAACTTAACAGGAGGAATATGAAATGGCTAAGACGATTTTTATAACGGGCGCGGGAAGCGGACTTGGAAGAGGCGCAGCGCTCGGTTTGGCACAGGAAGGACACCGCGTGATTGCGACGACGGAACTAACTTCACAGAAGACGGATCTCATGCGGGAAGCAGAAGATAAAGGGCTGGAGATGGAAGTATTCAAGCTCGACATCACCAATCCGCGCGATCAGGAACAAATCGCAAAATATGACTTCGATGTATTTGTGGCGAATGCGGCAATCAATGAAGGCGGACCGCTTGCGGAAGTGCCGATGGACCGGTTCCGTGCCCTTTTTGAGGTGAATGTCTTTGCAACGCTGGAAACCGCTCAGATCGCGGCGAAGAAACTCGTGGAGAAGGGAAGCGGGAAAATCATCTTCATGAGCTCGATGGCGGGGATATCAGCGACGCCTTATGTCGGTCCGTATACAGCAACAAAGCATGCAGTCGAAGGAATCGCCCAAACGATGAAGTCAGAACTTGAAGGATTCGGGGTGAAAGTCGCGACCATCAATCCAGGAGCATTTGAGACCGGGTTCAACAAACGAAGCGGAGAGGAAATTTGGAAATGGTTCGATGATGAGAAGAATTTTACCCGCAGAGAAGACATCGAAAAGCAGCAGGAAGGGTTAAAGGATCAGTTCGATCCTGAGGATATGATTCAGAAGATGATTGAAATCATTCCAGCCGAGACCCATAAATTCCGGACCGTCTATCCTGAAGAAACGGAGAAACAGCTCAAGGAAACGCAGAAGGAACGCTGGGAGATGAAGATTTAAAGAGATAAAGTGATCGACCACATTAAAGCACATTCAGTTTTGAATGTGCTTTTCTATTTGTATTACTATTTAATAAATAGTTATATTTAACTAGTAAAATAGTATTACTTTTTAATCAGGATGGGTATAGATAAGAAAGTGAGTATTCTAGGGGAAAAGAGGGAGAGGCAATGATTAATATCGAGGAATACATCATTAATCTCGGTCTCATGATTTCATTCATTTATCTGACCTCTTTATTGTACAAGCATTTCCTCATGAACGCAGACGGGGATCTGAAGGAAATCACCCTCGTTGTGATTGCGGCACTGACCGGATGGGTCTCCATGTATTTCGGCATTCACCTGACCGAATCGGTGATCTTTGACCTTCGTTTCGTCCCGCTTATCATTGCTTCCCTTTATGCGACAAAGCGCCGTTATATTGTATGGGTCGGAATCGGGACAGGATTGATGAGATTCACGTTCGGATATAGTCTGGCTGCCGCGGTGGGATTCATCAATATGCTCTTCCTGGCCCTTGTCGGCGTGTTGATTTCCCATCTGACCAGGTCATGGACGTACCGGAGGAAGATGTGGACGGTGGTACTGACATTAAACGTGCTGAACACACTCATCATCGCCCTGCTGGGAGTGATTCCGATAAACGATGTCCTGCGTATGATCATGCCGACCGTTTTCCCTGCAAACATCCTGTTGAGCCTGCTGCTTGTTTGGATTGTGAAGGATATGATTGATGAACATGTAAACAAATTGGACCTGATGGACAAAGCCGGCAGGGATCCATTGACGAAATTGTATAACCGGAGGACTTTCCTGCGCTATTTTAAAAAATACAGCGATGACGAGGAGATTTCCCCTTTATCCCTCGGTTTCATCGATATCGATCATTTCAAAAAAGTGAATGATCAATACGGCCATGCCACCGGGGACAGGGTGCTGCAGCATGTCAGCGCACTTATTGCAGGCAGCCTTCGGAATGTCGATATTGTGGCGAGGTACGGAGGGGAAGAATTCGTCGTCCTTCTGCCGGATTGCAGCAGGGAGGATGCAAGGATGATCATGGAACGGGTAAGGGAAGCCGTAGAGGGTCATCCGTTTCGTCACAACGGTGTCAGCATAGCCATTACCTTGTCTGTCGGAATCGCCGCCACGCCCGGCGTTGAGCCGAAAGAATTGCTTGAGGCTGCGGACCGGGCCGTTTATCTGGCAAAGAACAGAGGCAGAAACCGGGTGGAAAGTGCGTGAACCAACTAAAGAAAGTCTTGCGGCCCGCACCTCATTTACTTGGAAGAGGGACGGGCTTTCTTGTCATAAACACGAACGATATAAAAATATTACTGTTTTATTTTCGTGTTTACGGTTGAATTCGATTTTCCCGTCTGTTAGACTTACTTCGTAATCAAACTACATAGCACACTCGTATAAACTCAGTAATATGGTCTGAGAGTCTCTACCTGGTTCCCATTGGAAGAACCGGACTACGGGTTGAAGTATTGTTCGGTTTTTCAGTGAGAATCTGAACAGAGGGGGATATCGGTATATTTTGCATCCCCTGGTTACCTATACTTTGACTCCACGGTCCGGAAGGCAGAGAACATTCTCTTTTTCCGGATTTTTTATTGTGTTTATATGAGACAGCATTCAACAGGAGGGTACAACATGTTAAAAAAATTCATTTCCCTGATCATCCTTGCCGCACTGGCAGTGACGGGGCTTGCGGGGTGCAGTTCAACCAAAGAGCAGGGGGCTGCAGAAGCAAAGGAAAAGCAGCCAATCATCGTCCAGGGCCCGATGCCCATCGAAGCTGAAAAGCTGGCGGGACATCTGGAAGATGTAAAAGAGGAAAAATCCGGATCATTCGTTTTTTATAAAGGGAAGCTGGAAGGGTACCCGGTCATCGTTGCGAAGACAGGAAAGGGAATGGAAAATACCGCGGCTGCGACGGCAGTGGCAATTGAAAAATATGACCCTGCTGCCATCATCAATCAGGGAACATCAGGAGGTCACGATCCTGAGCTGAACGTATTTGATATCGTGCTGGGGGAAAGAACGGTCAACCTTGGGTCGTTGAAAACAGGCGCTTTGAATGAAGGGGAAGGGATCGAACCGAAGGAATGGATCCCGATGGACTTGATGGCCTCTGAAGGGAGTGCCGGGGAAGATCCTGACGCAGAGAATATCCGTTATTTCGAAGGCGATGAAGGCCTGCTTGCAGCGGCTAAAGCCGTGAAAGGAAAATACGAGAAGGGGAAAGTCGTCGAGGGGACGATCGGTTCCGCAGACGTATGGAATAATGAAGTGGACCGCATCAACTGGTTCCATGAAAAGTATGGCACCTCTGTGGAGGAAATGGAAGGAGCAGCCGGTGCGCAGATCGCGGCCGCATACGATGTTCCATTTCTCGGAATCCGCGTGTTGTCGAATAACAAAGTGAACGGCGGACAGTACAATCCCGATACAGCAAAAGCCAATCAGGCGTATGTCCTGGAAGTGCTGAAAGAATACATCACAACAAAATAAGCGGCCCAGGCCCGTCCCTCCATGTGTTCATCCTAAAGCCATGCGAGGGGCGGGCTTTTTTAAAAGTGTTCCGGTGTTTAGAAAACAAGAAGTTGAGGGAAAGATATCTCTATGTGATGATCCGGGCCTCCAAGAGGGGTTTTCGGAACGAATAATGGGAGGGAAAATGGATGAGAGCCATTGTAATCGATCAATATGGAGATAAGGATGTACTGAATAAAAGGGAAGTGGAACAGCCTGAAATCGGGGACAATCAAATTCTGTTGTCCAACCGCGCAACATCGATCAACCCGATTGACTGGAAGGTGAGAGAAGGATATTTGAAGGACATGCTTCCCTTTGACTTCCCGATCATCCTGGGCTGGGATGCAGCCGGCGTCGTGGCAAGGAAAGGAAAGAATGTAGAAGGCTTCGAAATCGGCGACAGGGTATTTGCACGGCCCGATACGACCAATCGCGGTACATATGCGGAGTATGTCGCCGTCGACGATCACCTGCTCGCCCCGATCCCGGAGTCGATGAGTTTTGAGGAAGCGGCGGCCATCCCGCTCGCAGGATTGACGGCATGGCAGTGCCTTGTTGACTTTTCAGATATCAAAGAAGGGGATAAGGTCCTGATCCATGCAGGCTCAGGAGGAGTCGGTAATTTTGCCATCCAGATCGCCAAAAGCTTCGGGGCGCATGTCGCCTCGACGGCAAGCGGCAAGAATGAAGAATTTGTGAAGTCGCTGGGGGCAGACCAGTTCATCAATTACAAAGAGGAAGACTTCAGCGAGGTCCTCGAGGATTTCGACATCGTCCTTGATACAATGGGTGGAGAAGTCCAGTCAAACAGCTATAAAGTATTGAAGAAAGGCGGAAAGCTCGTCTCCATCGCCGAGCCTCCCAAAGAGGATGAAGCAAAGGAGTACGGCGTCGAAGCCGGCTTCCTGTGGCTTGAGCCGAAAGGCGAGCAGTTGAAACAGCTTGCCGATCTCTACGAAAAAGGTGAACTGAAACCGGTCATAGGCGAAACCTTCACTTTTAGTGAACAAGGATTGAAGGACGCACATGCCTTGAGTGAAACCCATCATGCAAAAGGGAAGATTGTCATTAAAATAAGTGAAGATTGATGAGCAAAGCTTCGGTGTCCAGTATGGACCCGGAGTTTTTTTTGTGGAGTTCTCAGGGATTCGTGTGAGTAAAAACACGGGGGCCCGGCATCTTGTGAAATTTATAAAGACATCGGGCGGCTAAGTGGATTGATAAGCGAACTTCTTCATATCTGTCTCCTTATATTCTTCACGTGATTTTAGATCAATTGATTCCGAAAGCTTGCACGGCGGTCCAGGATTTCTTCCTGGATTCGTTTCAATTCCGGATTCGGTGTGTTGAAGAAAAATAATTTGATCATGGTTAACATAAGAATTCCTCCATTTCGATTTTAGATTTTAAAACAAACGGTTTCTTAATTCTGCACGGCGGTCCAGATTCCGGTCATGAAGCTTTTTCGTTTCACAATCAATATGGAACAAGTAAGTGAACAAGACGACAATCATATTCAATCTCCTTTCTGAACTTCTTTGGTTTGTGCTTTTTTAAATCATATGCAGTTGCAATAATAAAATTGACACCTGTGTCGTTATTATAAACGACATTCGTGTCTTTTAGAACCCGTTTTTGAAAATTTTTTATGGAATAGGGTGTTTTACTTAAAAAAGAACTTTTCCTAACTTGATCAAAAGCGGCTCACATACATATAGAAAGACTATTGCCAGAGCCAATACAGGGAATTAGCCGATAGGATAAGCCCAATTTTTATATTTTTCAAAAAAAGGATTGAAAAGAGACATTCGTGTCGATATAATTAAAGTGAGAAAAACGACATGATTGTCTATTTTGTGAAAAGGGGGTAGTGATAAATGGAGTCAACATCATTGGGAAAGAATAAACATTTCATTACGTTGATGACGGCTCAGGCCATTTCAAGTCTGGGGGATTGGCTGAGTATTGTGGCCATCATTACGCTGGTCGGTTTAAAATGGGAAGCGACACCGATGCAGATGTCGTTCATCATCCTCAGTCTGGCATTGCCGATGGCTCTGTTGGGCCCGGTCTCCGGGACGGTTGCTGACAGGATGGAACGGAAGACCTTGATGATTGTATCCGATGTGATCCGAGGGGGACTCATTCTTCTGTTGACGCTTGCTTCAAATGTATGGATGGTGTACGTTTGCCTTTTTCTCATCGGGATTTTCTCTTCAGTCTTTGTTCCGGCGAAGAATGGTAAATTGAAGGAGTTGGTTCCCGATGTTGCGATCAAGGGGGCGATGTCCCTGACCTCGATGATTGATTCAAGCACGAAGGTCATCGGTCCGCTGGTCAGCGGAATCCTCGTCACCGCTGTGGGGACGTACAATGTTTTTTATATCGACTCGGCCACCTTTTTCATTTCAGCCCTGCTGATCTTCACCTTGCCGAAGGCGGTGAGGGCAGTTGAGACTGCCGATGAAAAGGAGAAGAAAGAAAAAGGCACTGCATTTAAGGAAGAATTAAAAGTAGGATTTCAGTTCCTCAAAAAAAGCACCTTTATGATGTATGGATTGTTCCTTTTGGGTATCAGTCTGCTGATCCTTCAATTATCCGACTCCCAAATCATCGTGCTGCTTCGGCAGCTGACGGACGCGTCCCCGGATTTATTCGGTTATACCGTGACGGGATCTGGCGTCGGGATGCTGCTCACCGGGATATTCCTGTCGAAAAAGACGGATTATAACCCATTCATCTATATGTGCATCGGAGTGCTCGGAATCGGTCTTGGATTTGGGGTGATGGGAATCCTGACTTACTATGATGCAGGTCTTTCATTGGTTTGGATGCCGGCGCTGGGATTGTTCGCAGGAGGTACGGCTGCCCTCGTGTTCATTCCATTCCAGGCTGCAGTCCAGGAAAAAACCCCTGTGAACATGACGGGGCGGGTATTTGGAGTCATCAACAGTACCACGACGACAGCCACGATCATCGGTCCATTGGCCGGGGGTGCACTTGCGACAGTCATCGGCATCATCCCTTCCTTTATCGTGACGGGGTCGTTGCTGATCGTATTGTTCGCTGTATCGATTGCGATTCGAAAGAAAGTAGCAGAGGAGGAGAATCATGTCACCGAAAGTAAGCCGGGAACACAAGGAGCAGCGACGTAATCAATTATTGCAGGCTGCAGAGGAAGTCTTCATTGAACATGGATATGAAAATACGACGATGAAACTCGTGATGGATAAAGCCGGGGTGAGCAGGGGTGGTCTCTATCAGTATTTCGATAATAAGGAAGATCTCTTTGAGGCCCTGATCGGGGAACAGCAGCAGGAAAGCCTCGATGAGTCGCTGCAGATGATGATTGAAGACCAGGGATCTTATTGGGACGCACTGTTGATGACCTTTATGGGAGAATCAAAGGAACCGAGCGATAGAATGGACCCGCTCGCACCCTCCAAGCTTGAATACTTCATTACAGGAAGAAATGAAAAGAGAAGGCAGGAGCATGCGAGAGAAAGGTACCACCATGCGTATACAGCGACCACGAAAATCATTGAAAAAGGAATAGAGGCAGGCGAATTTGCCCCCCGATTCGCTCCGGAGGTCATCGCCAGGTACATCATTTCCTATGTCGACGGACTCGCCGTGGATCACGCCATCCTCGATTCAGAAAGCATAAAGTTAAAAGAACAAACCGAATTATTGATCGAATACCTGCGTTGGGGACTGAATGTCAAAGACTGACCAGGTATAGGACTGTTCTTCACCATGCTAAAGGCCCGTCCCTCGCTGCGCTGACGCATTAGCGCGCCGAGGGACGGGCCCTGTTTTTTCAATGGATCTTATGGTATGATGTTGAACTTAAAGACATGCTGCACATAAGGAGGAGGGAACGCATGAGCAAACCGAAGAAAAAAAGCGGAACGGGTCAAGGGACCGGCAAGAAAGGCTGGAATCGCTGGCAGGCAGGAGCCAATAAGGCAAAGAGCAATAAGCCTTATAAGAGTAAAGGTGTGAAGCACGGGAATAAATCGGATGCAGAGAAATAAATGTGTCACAAAAAGCCGGCTGCAGTCAGCGATTTTTAAAAGGATTTGCTTTTAGCTTCATTACCTGTTAAGGTTAGGAAGAATTATTTTTGTTCGGTCTGTAAGGAATGAAAGTATTTAAACTTTTCGCCTTTGATATCTAACTTGAGCAACAATAGTAATAACATGTGGACTTCGACTCCACGCAGGAGGAAACAATTATGCAACAAGGTACAGTAAAATGGTTTAACGCAGAAAAAGGTTTCGGTTTCATCGAAATCGAAGGTGGAGAAGATGTATTCGTACATTTCTCAGCTATCCAAGGCGAAGGATTTAAATCTTTAGACGAAGGTCAAAAAGTAACGTTTGACACAGAACAAGGTCAACGCGGACTTCAAGCGGCTAACGTAAACAAAGCGTAACAGCTTTAAACGAAGGACTCTCTTTGCAGGGTCCTTTTTTTATGCGGACATTTAAAATGAAATGAGGGTGTGTTATATGAATACGAAACGATTTTCCGATTTCGGGCTCAGCGTGGAAATTACCAGGGCCCTGATGGAATTAGGATATGAAACTCCAACAGAAGTGCAGTCCAAGGTACTGCCTGTTGCGTTGGAAAAGAAAGATCTTGTCGTGAAATCGCAAACCGGAAGCGGAAAGACGGCGTCATTCGGGATTCCGCTTTGTGAAATGGTGGAGTGGGAAGAGAACAAGCCCCAGGCACTGGTCCTTACGCCTACCCGGGAGCTTGCGGTCCAGGTGAAAGAAGACATCACCAATATAGGAAGATTTAAGCGGATCAAGGCCGCTGCCGTATACGGGAAATCCCCTTTTCACCGTCAAAAGCTTGAACTGAACCAAAAAACGCATGTGGTCGCAGGTACACCCGGCCGTGTACTTGATCATATCGAAAAAGGGACATTCCCGCTGGACAAGTTGAACTATCTAGTCATAGATGAAGCGGACGAGATGCTCAATATGGGCTTTATCGAACAGGTTGAAGCGATTATAAAGGAACTCCCTGCCGACAGAGTGACATTGACATTCTCAGCCACACTGCCGGAGGACGTCGAATCGCTCTGCCACAAATATATGAAAGACCCCGTGAACATCGAGGTGAAAGCGAAGGGCGTCACCACTGATAAAATTGACCACTCTGTCATACAAGTGGAGGAGAAAGATAAGTTTTCACTGCTGACGGATGTGATAACCGTTGAAAATCCGGATAGCTGCATCATTTTTTGCCGGACAAAAGAGAATGTAGATAAGGTCTGTGACGAGTTATTTGATAAAGGATATCCTGTCGATAAGATTCATGGCGGCATGAATCAGGAAGCCCGTTTTGAGGTGATGGATGAATTTAAACGGGGAGAATTCCGTTATCTGGTTGCAACAGATGTAGCTGCAAGAGGGATTGATGTGGAGCGGATTTCACACGTCATCAATTATGATCTTCCACTTGAAAAAGAAAGCTACGTCCATCGAACCGGAAGAACAGGACGTGCAGGGAACTCTGGAAAAGCGATCACGTTCATCACTCCCTATGAAGATAAATTCCTGGAGGAGATCGAAGCGTATATCGGCTTTACAATCGCTGAAGTTCAGGCCCCTTCAAAAGACCAGGTTGAGATGGCGGCGAGTGCTTTTGAAGAAAAACTGAATCAGGTGCCGGACATCAAATCGGATAAAAGCGAACGATTAAATAAAGAAATCATGAAGCTCTATTTCAATGGCGGAAAGAAAAAGAAGCTCAGGGCAGTGGATTTTGTCGGGACCATCGCCAAAATCGAAGGCGTGAACGCAGAAGACATCGGCATCATCACCATCCAGGAAAACCTGACCTATGTCGATATCCTCAACGGAAAAGGTCCGCTTGTCCTCCAAGCCATGAAAACCACCACCGTTAAAGGGAAGAAACTAAAAGTCCACGAGGCAAGAAACTAAAGAAGGCCCGTCCCGCCGCACGCTGACGCATTAACGTGCCGAGGGACGGGCTTCTGCATGTTGACATTCCGGGCAGTAGTAAAGTCTCCTGGAAGCAGCTTGTGTTTTTTCAATTTCGGTGCCGCATATGAAACAGTGTGCGCCTTCCCGGTTGAAAACCCAGTGACGATAGCGGGAGCGCTTGACACCTTCAGCCTTCAATTTTTCTGCGAGCTCAAGATCATTCGTGATTCCTCCTGTCCGGTAAGATTGTTCCATCAATCGGATGATGGATCCGGCAGCTTTTATAAGTTGTTCTTCACTGCAGTCAATTGGACGGAGAGAGGGATGGATGCGTGCAGCAAATAGTATTTCAGATCTCAGATAATTCCCGATCCCTGCCACGAATCCCTGGTCTAACAGAAGGATCGCCCATCTTCTTCTGAAAAACTTCCTATCTTTTATCCGCTGCAGCAGATCCTGCGGTGTAACCTTTTCACTCAAAATATCTGGGCCCGCCTTCGCGATGAATGGATGCTCGCCGACCTCCTCGTCCCGCAGCACTTCAATATCGGATGAACTGTACAGAAGTGCCGACTTCTTCTCATTATGTAACGCCAATCGCAGCTGACGATTCGTTTTGGGGTAGTTATATGCATTCCTTACGTACCATTTTCCGTAAAGCTGGTTATGTGAGTATATGGTGTAGTTATTGTCAAAGCGGATCAGCATGGCTTTCCCTTTGGTGTCTACCCTTGTCACAACAGCACCCTGCAAGATCTCCTCGTACCCCTGCAGTTCAGGAAAAGCAAAATATACTTCCGCCACCTGTTTATGCTGAAGGGCGCGTTCAATTTGATCGGCCGCCCTCCTGATTTCTGGACCTTCCGGCATACCATTCTCCTCCTTTTAATATAGAAGTTCCCTGAATGATCGTGATGTAATCCCTTAAAGCCCATCCCTCGATGCAGTGACGCATTAACGCATCGAGGGACGGGCCTTCAAGACGTTAAGACGGTAGTTTACAAGGATGGTACAATGGAGAAATAGCAGCTTTGAGGAAATTAACGAATCACACGGAGATGAATTTATGAAAACATTAACAATCGTACCAAGTTCATATATATATACTTTTACCTGGGAACCAAATGAAGAAGGCTTATGCGCATTGGAGAGGCGGGCTTTATTCGGTGTGGACTCCCAATCGGGTATCGTTGAAAGCTCTTATGAAATCGATCCAAGCAGAAGCCCGTTCATAAAAGAGAGACTCGGCGTTATCTGTGAGGGTGGAAGTATAGAAGAATTGATAGAAGAAGTGAAGAAATTGGATTCATTCGATGGCTTCAAAATCGTATTTGTCCAAAATCCCGATCAAGAGAGAGTCGGTTTCAAAAAACTCCGGCACATAGAAAAAAGTGTCGGCCTTCATTTCAAGGGAGAAGCGGACCTTGTCAATCCCAGTGTATTGTTTGGCATCATGAACATCGGTGAACGCTGGATCCTCGGGGAGTATGCCAAGAACGAAGCGGTTTGGCTGCATCATCAGCGGAAACCGCACAGCTATTCAACGGCACTCGGGACACGCGTCGCAAGGGCGGTCGTCAATATTGCCGCTCCCAAAACGGACGGGATCAAACTGATCGACCCATGCTGCGGCATCGGGACGGTTCTCGTGGAGGCGTTATCCATGGGAATCGATATCGTCGGAAGCGACCGGAATCCTCTGATCCTAACAGGAGTGAGGGAGAACATCGCACATTTTGGCCTCGAGGGCGAAGTGACGCTTAGGGACATACGCGAAGTGACCGGGCATTACGACGCAGCCATCATCGATCT
Source organism: Rossellomorea oryzaecorticis (assembly GCF_045897515.1). Lineage (NCBI taxonomy): Bacteria > Bacillati > Bacillota > Bacilli > Caryophanales > Bacillaceae > Rossellomorea > Rossellomorea oryzaecorticis. The sequence continues at coordinate 76,755 of NZ_JBJOSA010000015.1, forward strand.
TCCTTATAATCTATGTTCCGTCATCACAGTGGAGGAACAGCTTGAAATGCTCCAGAGTGCAAGGCGGTTTGCTGATAAGGTGGTCATCGTCACCGTCGAGGATGTCGATCCCGTCATACATGAAGCCGGGTTCACGATGACGGACCGGTGCGAAGTCACCAAAGCGAATTTTGTCCGTCAGGTTATTGTATGTGAGTAGGCACGGTCTGAATCAGGAACGACTGATAAAAATTACTAAAAGGCTATAGTTGGAGTTTCCTTTTGATACATGCTATATTTGTGCGAATAACAAAGAAAGCAATTTGTATGAGGAGAGAATGACATGAATCAGAAGTGGGAAGCTGCAATTGATTCTTTATCCGAGGTGACTGTCACGTCCCATCCAAATAATGAACCAGTCACGATCGCGGGCGGACATGACCGCCTCCGCTGTATCGGAGTGGGGACGGACGCGGCTGTTTTTCAGCATCTCGATGTTCCACAATTTGCTTTTAAAGTGTATGCAGAAGAAAAGGCTGACAAAATAAAGATAGAGGAAGAGGTTTACAGCATGATCGGGGATTCACCTTATTTCTCCACCTGTTATGCTGCCTATGATACCTTTCTCGTCCTGAGTTATGAAGAAGGTATCACACTCTTCGACTGCATCCTCCAAGGTGTCCATATCCCCCGGCAGGTCGTGGAAGATGTGGAAGCTGCCCGGGATTATGTACGTGAAAAGGGTCTGAATCCCCGCGACATCCATTTGAAAAACATCCTTATGAAGGATGGGCGGGCAAAGATCATCGATGTATCCGAATACGTCCTTCCCGGAAACGATTTCCGCTGGGAGCATCTGAAAAAGGGCTATGAGGATTACTATCAGCTGATTGACGGGAAAGCGGTCCCGTTCTGGCTGGTCGAAACCGTCCGTAAATGGTACAACCAGTGGAATTCGTCTTATGAGGAATTCATGAAGATTGTGCTGAAATTCACTTCGTTTCGATAAGATGACTATAGAGAGGCTCTTCGGTGTCGATTATAACTACAGTACCACCTTAAGACGTTTCCCGAAAGAATCGGAAAATAGGAAAACGCCGATCAGCTATGGTTTTTCATATAAATTTACTCATATCTCAGATTTACACGAATTCCTGATCAAGATGGGAAGCCTTATAAAAATCAACTGAATTTCCGATTTATCCCGCCTGATCCCGGGCATGCTAAAGCATGACTACAACTGGGATCAGGCGTTTTTCTGTGTGTGAATTCAATCAATATATGACACTTGTCATACCTAGGCTATGACACCTACTACTAAAAATATGTTACTGCTTCCTATATAGTTGTTCTTACAACCCAATGAAAAGGGGATCTGAACAAATGACAAATCTTAAAACATTGAAAAAACAAGTAGCACCTTTTGAAAAAGGGACAACAAAAGAAAGTATATGGCAGCTAATCAATACGGTGATACCGTTTATTATTTTATGGGTTCTTGCCTATCAGAGTCTTTCCGTATCGTATTGGCTTGCTTTAGTGCCGATGGTGATCGCTGCGGGATTCTTGACAAGGATCTTCATCATCTTCCATGACTGTACGCATTATAATTTCTTCAAGAGCCGCCGCACGAACCGGATAGTGGGTACCGCAATGGGCGTCCTCACACTGTTTCCGTTTGATCAATGGGGACACGATCATACCGTCCACCATGCAACAAGCGGCAACCTGGATAAGCGCGGTACCGGTGATATCTGGACATTGACGGTTGATGAATACAAGGCAGCACCGCTTAAACTGCGTCTTGCTTATCGATTCTACCGCAACCCAATCGTTATGTTTGTCTTGGGACCGATCTGGGTCTTCCTGATCAAAAATCGTTTCAATCGTAAAAACGCCAGAAAAAAAGAACGCAAAAACACGTATCTTGTCAACGTACTGATCGCTGCAGCCGCAGCTCTTATGTGTGTAACAGTCGGCTGGCAGCAGTTCCTGATCGTACAGGGGTCGATCTTTATGATCTCGGGAGCAGCCGGAATTTGGCTGTTCTACGTTCAGCATACGTTTGAAGACTCTTACTTTGAAGAAGACAATGAGTGGGAATATGTGCTGGCTGCTGTGGAAGGAAGCTCATATTACAAGCTTCCGAAAGTCCTGCAGTTCCTTACAGGGAATATCGGCTATCATCATATTCACCATTTAAGCCCGAGGGTGCCGAACTACAGGCTGGAAAAAACGCATAACAGCATCCCTGAGCTTCAGCATGTGCCGACGATCACCCTGGCAACGAGCCTGACATCGCTCAAATTCCGTTTATGGGACGAAGACAGAAAGAATTTCGTCAGTTTCAGGGAGGTCAAATCGCTTCCGAAAACGAGCATTTCCACACAGGCTAAGCCTGAACTGTAAACAAATAAAAGGTCTGTCCTTCAGCAAGTTGAAGGACAGACCTTTTTGTGATTAAAGACTGTTTTCTTAAAGATTGTTTCTTACGTACAACGGCTTGCGGACTTAATTTAGCTGGTGACCGTGGTCTTTTAGAAGTACAACAAGCCGGAAATACCCAAGTTCCCCTATTCTCTATTGTTCATAGCAGCAAGATATGCGAAAAGAGCCTTATTAAAAGAACAGATTCAATAAATAGTAAATGACAGCAGCAAGGGATGCAGAAATCGGCAGGGTGATCACCCATGTAATCAGCATTCTCTGTGCGGTGCCCCATTTAACCCCTCTCAATCTGTGAGCCGAACCCACTCCCAGGATGGAAGAGGAAATGACATGTGTCGTACTGACTGGCAGATGGATGGCGGTAGCCCCGAAAATAACGGCAGCGCCCGTCAAGTCGGCAGCCACTCCGTTGACCGGACGGATCTTCATGATTTTTCCTCCGACGGTCTTGATGATCTTCCAGCCGCCGATTGACGTTCCGAGTCCCATCGCAAGGGCACAGGAGAACTGAACCCAGGTCTGGATGTCATCGGACGTTTGATAATTGTTCACAATCAGGGCCATCGTGATGATACCCATCGCCTTCTGGGCATCATTTGTCCCGTGTGTAAACGACTGGAGGGCTGCAGTCGCAATCTGGATGAAACGGAAGTTCCGGTTTGTTTTCGCCAGGTTGCTGTTCTTAAATACCACTTTGAAGATGCTGTAAATAATGAATCCAATGACGAAAGCCAAGATCGGTGAAAAGAGCAGGGCCTGAATGATCTTGATGAAGCCGCTGTAATTCAGTGCACTAAAGCCTGCTGCCGCAATGGCAGCCCCTGCAATTGAACCGATCAGGGCGTGGGATGAACTGCTTGGGATGCCGTAATACCATGTGATGAGGTTCCAGGCGATCGCTGCAAGAAGGGCCGCCAGAATAACGGTTGTCCCGTTTTGCAGCGTGAACGGGTCGACAATATCCTTCGTGATCGTCTTGGCCACTCCTGTAAATGTCATCGCTCCTACGAAATTCATCCCGGCAGCAAGTATGATGGCATGTCTCGGCTTCAACGCTTTGGTCGAGACGGAAGTCGCAATGGCGTTGGCCGTGTCATGGAATCCGTTGATGAAATCAAATGCCAGGGCAGCGGCCACGATGAGAAGCGTTAAAATTAAAACTGTATCCATACGTGATTACGCTCCTTACGCATTCTTCATGATGATGGCTTCGAATGTATTGGCTACATGCTGGCAGTAATCTGCAACCTGTTCGAGCTCTTCATATATCTCTTTATATTGGATGATGCGGATCGGGTCTTTTTCAGTGTTAAACAGATGCTTGATGGATTGTCTGAGGATCCCGTCACACTTAGACTCCAAATCTTTGATCTTGATGGAATGCTCGCGCACCTGTGTCCACTTTTTCGTTGACAACAGTTCGACGGCGGCTTCGATTTCATCACTGCATTGACGGATGGCTGCCACGAATTTCAGCATATATTCATCTGCCTGTGTGATACTGTACATTTCGAACATGGCAGCAGTATGCTCAAGGCCGTCCAATACATCGTCCATACTCATCGCAAGCGCAAGGATATCCTCGCGTTCAATCGGTGTGATAAAGACTTTGTTCAAGTCCTTGATTACATCATGGACAAAACTGTCACCCTTTGTTTCAAGTTCCTTCATATGGCCGGAAAAGGTTTTTAAATCAGTGATATTCGTGATTTTATAGTCTGCGAAATAATGGGCACCTTCCTTTAAATTACCCGCAATGCTGCTCAAAAGAATGGCGAACTTGTCTTTTTTCTTGAAAACCATTTCGTTTAAACCTCCACATACATCTTAATTTAAATTACTAAACTATATCATCATAGCGTAAATTGTCGAAAAGAGGTAGTTGTATAATGAAATTATTAGTCTAAAATTTTTCCGGGTTTTCCTTCGCGATTTGAATTTCTTTCTATTATAGTGAGAAATATATAATGATCGAAAATGACAGGAGTGGCCTGCAAAATCCGGCATGAACTGTCGGGTGGCCCTTTCAAAACCCTGTTATTCTATGGATGTAAAGGAGGTTATTCATTTGGATTCACTGCAGAAAATGAATGAGGCTTTGAGTTATATAGAAGAGAATTTGTCAGGGGAAATCGATATGAAGGAAATCGCGAGGCGTGCGGTCTGTTCTGAATATCATTTCCAGCGGATGTTCTCTTACTTGTCTGGCGTGAGCCTGTCAGAATACATCCGGTGCAGGCGTTTGACTCTGGCTGCCCAGGAGCTGAGAGATCAGCACGTGAAGGTGATCGATACAGCCGTGAAATTCGGATACCGATCTGCCGACTCCTTCACGCGGGCATTCAAGGAGTATCATGGGTGCACACCCACTGCAGCAAGGGAAGACCGGAATGCGCTCAAAGCCTTTCCAAAGATGACCTTCCAATTAACCATACATGGAGGGAAAGAAATGAATTATCGTATCGTGGAAAAAGAAGCCTTTCGCATTGCAGGAATAAAGAAGCGGGTTCCCATTCAATTCAGCGGGGTCAACCCGGAGATCGCGTCCATGTGGAGCAGCTTGAATGAAGAAATGATAAAAGAAATGAAGAATTTGTCTGACACCGAGCCATCCGGTATCATCAGCGCTTCAGCGAACTTCTCCGATGGCCGGATGGAGGAGAAGGGAGAACTCGATCATTACATCGGCGCAGCCACGGTGAAAGAATGTCCGGACCATTTTGAGAAGCTTGAGGTTCCTGCCCTGACATGGGCAGTATTTGAAGCCGCCGGCCCATTCCCGGATACGCTTCAAAACGTATGGGGACGCATCTATTCAGAATGGTTTCCATCTTCGAACTATGAACAGGCAGAAGGCCCGGAAATCCTCTGGAACGAGAGTAAGGACACCGGTTCTCCGGAGATTAAGAGTGAAATCTGGATACCGGTCAGGAATAGATAAATGGAGAAGGTAGGTCCCCTTGTGGTCAAGGGGACTTGCCTTCTTTCAGTTTTATACATTCAGCGGTTTCATCCCATAGTGATGCAGTATCTCATTTACGGATTGAAGGTCATAGATCTCCTTCTCCAGGCAGAACTGGATGATCAAATCGAATTTGTCACTGTCTGATAGTGAATATCCAGCTGCACTCAACAGATCTTCCGTATCATCGCTGTTCAGTTCAAGTGCGAGTGCCAGGGAGATGAGGGTGGCTTTTTTCGGTTGATAAGCCGGGTTTGAGCGGATCTTAGAGAAATGCCTGCGGTCAAGTCCCGCTTTCTTATAGATCACAGAGTCCCCTACCCCTTTTTCATCGATGTACTGAAAAAGAACCTGGTTGAACGGGGGTTTCCGGTTGATTTCGATGAAATCATCCAATTCACTGGTTACAATCTCTTCCTTGCAAATATCCATGGGAGCTTCAAGACAGTAGTAGTCGATGCTGTCTTGAAGGTGAAGACTCAGATATTCTTCAAGTTCAATTAACCATTCTTCTTTCAGCAAAGGACAAGCCCCCTTTTTAATTCTACAGCTCCAGCTGGCCCCTCTAGACGTTTCAGACGGATCACTGATGTCCTCGGCCTTCCAACGCTTGCGGGTCCGAACAGGCGCTTCCGATTTCTAATATGTCGCTTTCCAGGCGACCAAATAATGGATGTAGTTGATTATGATTATATCATGAACCAAAAGGAGGAAGATGAACATGAATAAGAATCTGACCGAAATTATTTTCTTGCTGGATAGGAGCGGATCCATGGGTGGTCTGGAAAGCGATACGATAGGCGGATTTAATGCATTTATCGGCAGACAGTGCAAAGAAGGGGAAACCAGGCTTACGACTGTCCTGTTCGATGACGAGACGGAGATTCTCTGGGACGGGATCGATGCCATGCATGCCAGATTAACGGCTGAGGAGTATTATGTGAGGGGCTGTACTGCGCTCCTAGATGCGGTCGGGAAAACCATTTCAGCAGCAGGCAGGCGCCTGTCTCTTTTAGATGACAGTGAAAAGCCCGGCAAGGTGATCTTTGTCATCACGACCGACGGCATGGAAAACGCCAGCCGGGAATACACGTATGAAAAAGTGAAAGGAATGATTACACATCAGCAGGAGAAATACAGCTGGGATTTCATCTTCATGGGTGCTAACATAGATGCAGCAGAAGAAGCACAGTCCCTCGGTATCCAAAAGGAAGATTCTTTTTCATTCGAAGCCACACATGAGGGTGTCGGGAAAATGTATGACATGGTATGTGATGCAGTATCGGATAGACGGATAGACTAAAGAATAACATTTGTTTTTTTCAAAAACCCCTTTACCTTTACGCGGCGTCAACGTGTAAAGTGAAATTGTCAGGAGGTGAGATCAATGGAATATACCGTGAAGAAGCTCGGAAAGTTAGCAGGCGTCAGCACAAGGACCTTGAGGTATTATGATGAAATCGGGATCCTGAAGCCGGCCAGGATCAATTCATCCGGATACCGGATCTACGGGGAAAAAGAAATTGAAAAGTTGCAGCAAATACTCTTTTACAAGGAACTTGGCGTTGAGCTTCACCAAATAAAAGGTATTCTTGAAGATCCCGCTTTTGACATTTCAAGCGCATTGGCCGAACACCGGGAACAATTACTGGAGAGAAGAAAACAGCTCGATCTGCTGATTGCCAATGTCGATAAAACGATTGCCGTTAAGGAAGGGAGAATGACCATGTCTGATAAAGAAAAATTCGAAGGTTTCAAAAAAGATATGATTGATGAAAATGAACGGAAGTATGGAAAAGAAGTAAGAGAGAAGTATGGAGACGATACGGTTAATCAATCGAACGCAAAACTTCAAAACATGTCACAGGAAGAGTACGAGCGTGCGAACAGACTTGCCGAAGAAATTCACCAAACGCTGGCGGAAGCGTTCAAAACCGGGGATCCATCAGGCGATGCGGCCCAGAAGGCGGCTGAACTCCATAAAGAGTGGATATCCATGTACTGGCCGACTTACAGCGGCGAAGCACACGCCGGTCTCGGAGATATGTATGTCGCGGATGAACGCTTTAGAGCCTATTATGATAAAGAGCAGGATGGTGTGGCGGAATTCCTGAGAGATGCAATCTACGTTTATACTGGGATGAAGAAATAGTTGCAATGAGGCTGAAATAAATTAGTTCTGGTTTTTAATTTGTTCATTGTACATTTAGGGTTTAGCTCATTCAGCGGTTGATTGGAGTGAAAGACGAAGACTCCTGCGGGAAGAGTAGCTTATGTGAGACTTGTCTAGCTGCGGGGCTTAGAGGCACATGTCATAAGTCAACTCGTCCAAGAAGGCAAAGAGCGCCTTCGTGGCCGATTCGCCTTATGCCAACCGCCTCTCTTCAAAGCCCCTCCGCTTTTCTTCCCGCAGGAGCTTTAGCTCCGAGGAGGCTCACGGGCTACCCGCGGAAAGCGAAGTCTTGCACGGAAATCATTAGCGTTGTTTAGAGTCCGCTCTAAAATGTTTGTCTTTAAACTTGGGATATCAAGTTTTGTTTTAACCATTCTATAACATGTTATAATGAAAAAAATCAGAAAAGGAGAGTATATTATGAAAGAGAGCAAGTCCAATTTTGAGAAAACCTTTGATGAGATAAAGCAAAGCCAACTCAGAATGGAAAAGGGACAAGAGAGATTTCAGAAAGAGTTTGCAGAAATCCTGTCCATACATTCCGATAGAATAGTTGACCATCTTGACAACAGAACAGAAGCTTTAAACAAAAAAATATATAAAGTTGAATCAGAAATTGAACGGTTAAGCAGACAGTAAAGAAGTATACATTCCCTTACTGTCTGCTTTTTTCGTCTAAAAGACCCCGGCTGGATCGGGATCTGAGCTATTCACTCCCTATTAATGAACCGCCGGGAATTTGATTTTTACCATAAAGGTTTCATTCTTGTGGATAAAATCCAAATAACCCCCGTGTCTCTTCACCACATCATCAATCATCATCGTCCCGAGTCCTTCATGCGAACCTGTTTTCGTCGTATGTCCAAAACTTGCATATAGTTTATCTACTATATGAGGGGGAATCTCTAACGAGTCATTTTTACAAATCAGCATGTACAATCCACTTCTTTTATAGAATTGTAAACTGATTTCAGCTTGTTTCCCTTTGTGTTTCTGGAACTCCTCACAGGCTTCCAGGCTGTTGGACAGAAGATTCCCGAGAAGGGTCACGAGATCTTTATCGGACAAGGGCAAGGTGGACAGAGGCATATCAAGGTCATATACCATCTCGATCCCGCTTCTTCTGCCCCTCCTGTACATATCATGGAGAATACCGGCTGCGCTGCCTCTTTCACCGCGGATGGACAAATTGGTTTCTTCATAGCCGTCCACTAGATCATTTAAATAGTTTTTCGCTTCCGTTATCTCATCGTGTTCCAGCATGAAATGAATGGCGGAGATATGTTTGAGAAAGTCATGACGTTCGCTTCGTACGACTTTGAACGTATCATTCAGCTGTTGTTGTTCATCTTCCAATTGTCTGATCGATTGAGTCAGACCCGACATTCTCCTGGATACTGCAATTCTCAAAAATTCCAAGCCGATGAAAAGCAAAAATAAGACTCCGTGCTCCGGGGCAGGGGACGCTCCAAAATAAACAGCTATCATGATAGATTGCAAGACAAATAGACTGAAATTCCATCTTCCTCCCAATGGTGATAAGGGGAGAAGAATAATCAGATGAAGGTAATATATGACCGGCAGGATCACTAGGATCAGGACGGCATAGTGAAGCTCGAGGGAAAAGCCTTCAAGGAAAAAATGTAAATGAATAAAGCTGAATAGTGCCATATAAGTCCAATACAATAAATTCTGATGCTTCAACGTTTTGCCACCTTCTAAAAGTATTGTTGCTGCAGGAAGTCTACTTTTTCCTTCGTGATCATTGCCTGCGCCTCTGTGCCTTCAAACCGGATCATATACGAATTTTTGGCATAGAGTGAGAAGTTTTTTACAAAGTGAATATTGATGATGAACGAGCGGTGGGAACGGATGAAGTCCCTTTCTCTGAGTTCTCCTTCAAGCTCATTAAGTGTCAGGTAGGTCTTGATTTCCTCGTCTTTTGTATGGATGGTGGTCGACCTGCCCGAGCGTTCGATGAAAATGATATCTTTCTTCTGGATGATGTGGATATCATTCTTTTGTTTAAGATAGAGCCTGCCGGTCATTTCAGCCGATTTCGTTTTTTCCATTAACCGTTCGATTGATCCGGACAGCCGTTCTTTTGTATAAGGTTTCATAATATAATCGTGGACGTTCAACTCGAATGCATGGACCGCATAGCCGCTGTTGGCTGTAACGAAAATGACGGAAATATTCAGTGCATGGGAGTGAATGATGTCAGCAAGCTCATAGCCGGAAAGGTTGGGCATTTCGATATCGGCGATCAACACGTCCACCGTTTCCCTCTTAATCTGTTCGTAGGCTTCCTCGGCAGATGTCGTGGAAAAGACGATTTCAATCCCTGTCATCCCTGACACGATCCCATTCAATTTATCTAAATCAATCAGCCGGTCATCAACCAATCCAATCTTCATTTCATTCAGCCTTTCTGAGTGCAAAGAGATAAAATATTCCAATTAAGGTTACATTTATCTTACCATGTTTTCATCCCGATTTGCCCTTTTCGCGACATGAAATGGAATTTTCGCGACAAAAGGGAAGATTCTTCCTTGATTTGTTTGTAAGATGATGACAAGAACATAAAACACGAGGTGGATGGAATGATTGAAATTCAAGAAGTGACTAAGCAGTTCAAAGATAAAAAGAACTATGTGACCGCGCTGAAACATGTGAAGTTTTCAGTAAAGGAAGGGGAGGTCGTCGGGCTTCTCGGTGAAAACGGCGCAGGGAAAACAACCCTACTCCGAACAATCGCGACCCTCCTGACCCCGACTGAAGGGGCGGTGACGGTTTCAGGATATGATACCGTCAAGAACCCGAATGAAATCAAGCGGATGATGGGGGTTCTGTTCGGGGGAGAAACAGGTTTGTATGAACGTTTGACAGCCCGTGAAAATCTTGAATATTTTGCTGGCTTGTATGGGTTGAGCAAACACCGGACAAAGGTCAGGATCGATGAACTCGCCCGGATGTTCGGAATGAGGGATTATCTTGACAGGAAAGTGGGGGGATTTTCAAAAGGGATGAGACAAAAAGTCGCCATCTCGAGGACGCTTATCCATGACCCTGACATCATCCTGTTCGATGAGCCCACGACCGGCCTAGATATTACTTCTTCCAATGTATTCAGGCAGCTTGTTCATCAGCTGAAGAGAGAAGGGAAAACAATCATTTTCTCCAGCCATATTATGGAGGAAGTATCGATGCTTTGCAGCAAGGTGGCGATGATTCACAAAGGGGAGCTCGTCTACGAAGGCGAACTCGAGGAACTCTATAAGGATGAAAAAAGCCGTGATTTAAACTATATCTTCATGAGTAAGCTTGTCAGGGGGAGTGAACATTATGCTTCGTAGAATTTATTTCAAGGAAATGAAAGACAGTTTCAGGGATAGAAGGACGTTGTTTCTGATTGTGCTGCTTCCGATCCTGATGATGAGCGGACTGACTTTTTTCTATGAAAATATGTTATCCGATGATAAGGGAGATACGTATACGCTGGCCGTGAATCAGGATGCCGACGAAGAGATCCTTGCCAGGATTTCTTCCTATGAAAATGTGAAAATCAAAAAATCATCGGATCCTGCAGAGATGGTCAGCGACGGCGATGCGCTTGCAGGCTTGATCGTCACCGGTGATTTCATGAGATCGGTGGAACAGGGAGAAAAAGCGGAGGTAACCGTCATAGGCGACTCTTTCAGTCAGAAATCGTCAAGTCTGATCGCGATTATCACCAATGAATTCACCACTCTTGAAAAAGAAATCACAGCCCGGCGCCTGGAACAACAGGGAACGGACTTATCCATCATTCAGCCGTTTACAGTCAACCAGGAAGAAACGTCCGAGGATTTGAGCGTCAACATGCTCGCTTTATTGGTTCCGCTCATTCTTGCCATCGCAATCGGAATCGGGGCCAGTCCATCTGCCGTTGAGTTATTTGCCGGTGAGAAAGAAAAGAAGACAATGGAAGCTTTGTTGATGACTCCAGTCAACCGTTCGACACTTGTCCTGGCAAAATGGCTCGCAATCTCGACTTTGAGCACGCTCATGGGATTCATCACCCTCTTGGTCATGATGATTGAAATCACCTTCTTTACGGAAAAATTAAAAGAAGCCATCTCGTTTGGAGATAATCTTTATTTGATCGCCGGCATCTCTTTGCTTGTCATATTGGTCTATGCCGTATTTAATGCTTCGATCATGATGATCACAAGCATCATGGGGAAAACAGTGAAGGAAGCGCAAAGCTACTATACACCTATTTCGATGCTTGCGATGTTCCCGGGGATGATCATCAGCAGCCTGGGCGTGAACGAACTTGAAGTCCATCACTTTGCCATTCCGATCTTGAATTTATTCAGCCAAATGAAAGAGCTGCTGTTTGGAATCGTCGATTATCAGCATCTGGCGATCACGGTTTCCAGCAACTTGATTGTGATGCTCGTTGTGTTCATCATCGGACGCATTCTGTTCATGAAAGATAAGTGGGTCCTGAACTAAGTCCGGCAGAGGAGAAGATGTCACTTCTCCCCTGTGATGAAGAAAGGAAGGTCAATATGAAAACAGGGAATAAGATTGCCCTTTTTACGTCATTATTTGTTTTAATCGGTTTTCCGGTTATCTTTACAGTGATTTCATTATTAACCGGCGACTGGAAGTATCTTTTATACAGCCTGCCGGGGTCTTTCACTGCAGGTTTTACAGGTCTTATCGTGACACTCAAGCATATCAGGAGTGAACGTAAAACGGCAGAAAGATAGCTCTATCTTTCACACTTAACAAAAGGCTTTTACCTTCTGAAAATAGTTGTACTCTTCTCCTCTTCATTTGGTATATAATTTTATAGATCAGTATGTAAAATATATACAAAATGAAGAGGAGAAACCAAATGAAATCGTCACCTGTATTAGGGAAAGAACGGATGGTCACCATTGATGTCATCCGCGGATTCGCTTTATTCGGTATATTCCTTGTTAATATGCCTACGTTCCATTCCCCGGAATTCATGAAATCGATGTACGGTATCCCTGTCGATTATAGTGGAGTGGATCACTGGATTGATGTGTTTTTTGCATTGTTTGTGGACATGAAATTTTTCACGATTTTCTCGTTCTTGTTCGGACTCGGTTTCTGTATTTTTATGAGCCGTGCCGAAGAGAAGGGACTCCGTATGAACCGCCTTTACTTGAGAAGGATCTTCGCCCTGCTGCTTTTCGGGATTGCGCATCTGATCGGACTTTGGTTCGGTGATATCCTTCATACGTATGCGGCTGCCGGGCTGCTGCTTATTTTCTTTTATAAAAGAAAGATTAAGACGATGGTCATCTGGGGATTCAGTTTATTGTTTGCCATCAATGCATTATTCGCCCTTATGCTCTTGATCCCCTCGAGTTTCCTTGAACAAACGGAATCAGCTTCGGCTGCAAGCATGTTGTACGGGAGTATGGAAGAATACTTGCATGTGTATGAGCATGGCAGCTATACCGAATGGGTCTCCTACCGGCTGGGAACCGAGGTGCCTGCTATGCTTGCAAACCTGATTCCAGCGATGTTCCCTGTGCTTGCCATGTTCCTGTTTGGGCTGGCTGCAGGAAAAGCGGGCATCTTCCGTGATGTTGAAAAGCATGCCGGGTTCATCAGGAAGATCCGCACGTTGTCGTTCGTGATCAGTGTACCGTTGGTCCTCATTCTTGCCATGTATATGACAAAGGTCTGGGACCTCGGGGTGAAACAGGAATTTGTCGTGCAGCTGTTCACCAGCTTGAGTGGGCTGACGCTCTGCTTCTTTTATATCTCATCCCTTACGCTCTTGCTGAGAAGAGAAGGGTGGCAGCGTAAGCTCGGTCCACTTGGATTCACAGGTCAGATGGCGCTGACCAACTACCTGATGCAAACCATCTTGTCTGTCGGGATCTTTGTTGGATTTGGCTTTTATGGGGATGTAAGTCTCTGGCTTGGCACCGTCATCTGCCTGGTCATCTTCTCACTGCAAATGGTCTTCAGCACATGGTGGCTGAAGAATTTCCGTTTCGGACCGTTCGAATGGCTGTGGAGGTCGTTTACGTATTTCAGGTTCCAGCCGATGAAGAAGAGAAATGGCTTGGGAGAAGCAGGGAAAGGCAAAGCGGTTTAAGGTAAGAAAGTAGCTTGATGATGGGAGAATGAGTCATGGATTTTCTAGTGGATAAAGTGAAAGACAGTATATATGCTATTGCCTTTTGGGATACGGAGTGGAAATCTTATAATAATTGCTATTTCGTTCTGGAGGAAGACGGAGTCATCATGATTGATTCCTGTAAAGAAGAACACAGCAAGTACCTTCTTCAAGCCCTCCATCATTTGGGGAAAACGGCAGACGATGTGAAGCTTGTGCTGGCTACCCATGGACATGAAGATCATGTAGAAGGTGCACAGATGTTTAAACATGCGAAGAAACTCATTCACCCGAAAGAAGGTGAAGAGATCCGGGGATTTGACCGTGAACTTAGTGACCAGGGAGTGGCCGGGGAGTTCGACTATATGCTAGCCGGTTACCATTCTCCCGGTTCCGTCATCTACTACCACCGGCCGTCCCGGATTCTTTTTACCGGTGACCTGCTGTGCTTTTTCGGAGATCCGCTGTCAAAGGAAGGGCTTGTTTCAGAAGGGAAAGAGCTCCGTCAAGCATGGGTGGACTATTTGAAGGGCGGAGGGGTTTCGACTTCCGACTTACCCGGGTTTCTTGAGGCATTGAAGATTCCCCTTCATTTTCAGTCCGAGATCATGTGCACGGGTCACGGAGGGGTGCTTGTCGGGGAAGTGAATGGATTTATTGAAGAGCTTGTGAGTGAAGCTCGGAATCAGTTGAACGTGGAAACAAAGTAATGATTTCCAGTACTCATCAGGCGGTGTCTGATGAAAAGCTAATATGATGCCGTTTTATTGATTGGCGGTAAATAACTGAAGCATCTATTCGGAGTAAAAAACGAAGTTCCGTAAAATAAAGTTTGCTTTTCTACGCAACACCTGTTATTCTAAGGAAGAATTATTTTTGTTCGGTCTGTAAGGAATGAAAGTATTTAAACTTTTCGCCTTTGATATCTAATTGAGCAATAATAGTAATAAAATGTGGACTCGAATCCACGCAGGAGGAAACAATTATGCAACAAGGTACAGTAAAATGGTTTAACGCAGAAAAAGGTTTCGGTTTCATCGAAATCGAAGGTGGAGAAGATGTATTCGTACATTTCTCAGCTATCCAAGGCGAAGGTTTCAAATCTTTAGACGAAGGTCAAAAAGTTACATTTGACACTGAGCAAGGTCAACGTGGACTTCAAGCGACTAACGTCGTTAAAGCGTAATAGCTTTAATAGAAAAGGACTCTCATTCGAGGGTCCTTTTTGTTTTAGCGAAAAAAGCACCGCCAGCTAACTGCCGGCACTTCTTTCAATTAATTTGAGGCATACTTGACGATACCATGTACATACACAAATGTATCATTGTGCACGCAATCTCTGATCTTGATTTTTCCCTCTTTCTCCAATTGCCTTGCCATCTGCTCGATGTCTTCTCCATCCGCGATCGAATTCGCAGGGATTTCTAAAGAAAAGAAATTTCCACGGCTGGCCTGATTACATTCCTTCAGTAATTGATTTTTATCCATTGGGTCATCCCCTTTCCTTCTATATTCGACATAAAGAGTTCGTTCCCCTTTAAATACCAATTTAAGGATAGATTTTTCGATCAATCCAGTTACACCAAGGGTGAATTGTCATTACCAGGAAAAGGGGACTTTTGAATGTTTGCTTTTCCCTTCCACACCTGTTATTCTGAGTAAGAATTATTTTTGTTCGGTCTGTAAGGAAAGAAAGTATTTAAACTTTTCGCCTTTGATATCTAACTTGAGCAACAATAGTAATAAAATGTGGACTCGACTCCACGCAGGAGGAAACAATTATGCAACAAGGTACAGTAAAATGGTTTAACGCAGAAAAAGGTTTCGGTTTCATCGAAATCGAAGGTGGAGAAGATGTATTCGTACATTTCTCATCTATCCAAGGCGAAGGATTTAAATCTTTAGACGAAGGTCAAAAAGTAACTTTTGACACTGAACAAGGTCAACGTGGACTTCAAGCGACTAACGTCGTTAAAGCGTAATAGCTTTGCTGAAAAAGAGCTCTCCTGATGGAGGGCTCTTTTTTTCGGTGTGCCAGGCATGCACACACTCTATAGGGTTGAAGTCCCGAGCCGTGAAGGTAGTAGTAGCGGTTAGCTGATGAC
>NZ_JBJOSA010000016.1:0-85121 GCF_045897515.1 Rossellomorea oryzaecorticis
TTAAAACGGGAAAACGGATGAACAGAAGGGTTTTAGAAAGCGACTTTTTCAGTGGTCCCTACCTGTCCCCCCGACCCACCACGGTCCAACCGGAATACCCCAAGGGACCCCAAGCCCACCCCATCCTACCCATCAACCTCCCATCGCTTTACATTACTACGTTTACACTGCCATCCAAGGAAACAATTCTCTCGTTTGAACAGCTCCAGCAAGGTGTAAAACCTAACAGCAGCACCCTGAGAGCTTGTTTATTTATACAAATTTTATTCATAAAGGAGAGTAACCCTTGGCAGAAAAGAGAATTCACAAACTATTTATCATTCTTTTATTTGGACTGATCGTGAGCATGTTAATCGTGGTCCGTAAATATGCGCATGGCGGGGTGGACTATACCCTGGGCGTGTACGGCTCAATCATGATTACATATTTACTTGGAAAGATGCTTCTTTCCTTTCGGTACAAGCCCAAAAACGGGACGCCACCTGACTTAAAAGTGTCAGTCGTCATCCCTTCTTATAATGAGAAGCCCGATGCCGTCATCAAGACGGTGGAGAGCATCCTACACCAGGATTACCCTGTTCACGAGATATTCTTTGTGGACGATGGCAGTAAAGATATTTCAGGTTATGAAGCCATTCTTCAGCTGAAAGAAAGCCGGAACATCGGAAACCTAATTGTTCACCGTCTGGAAAAAAATCAAGGGAAAAGGCATGCCCAGATCTGGGCGTTCAAGCGGGCGACGGGTGACATCATTTTCACCGTCGATTCCGATGGATATGTGTATCCGGATGCCACCCGCGAATTGCTGATTCCTTTCCACGACCCGGAAGTGCAGGCGGTGACCGGCCATATCAATGCCAGGAACCGGACCGATAACTGGTTTACAAAATTATTGGATATGCGCTACGAGAATGCCTTTCGAGTAGAAAGGGCCGCTCAGTCCGTGACGGGAAATGTCCTTGTCTGCTCCGGACCGATCAGCTGCTACAGGCGGGAAGTCATCATGGATAACATCTATGACTACGGCAATCAGACCTTCCTTGGGGAGCCTGTTCAATTCGGGGACGACCGCTGCCTGACGAACTACGCGATCCTCCGGGGAAAGACCGTCTATCAATCAAATGCCATGTGCCTCACGGATGTCCCGGATACCGTCCGTCAATTCATCAAACAGCAGATCCGTTGGAATAAGTCTTTCTTCCGTGAAAGCCTGAATGCGTTAAAAGTAGGATTGAAGAAACCGAGGACCCTCATTTGGGTGCTGCTGGAGCTGTCACTTTGGATCCTGTTCGGATTCGTCCTGCTATTTGCCTTTATTTTTAAAGCAAAAACGATCGGCCTGCTGCTGATGTTCTATTATTTCATCTACATCTGTCTGTCGGCTTATGCGAGAAACATCTACTATATCCTGAAGCACCCGATCGTGTTCCTGATGGCCCCTTTATACGGCCTGATTCACTTGGGACTGCTGTTCCCATTACGGATGTACGCACTTGCTACGCTTAAATCGAATGGATGGGGCACACGCTGACCCACCGATAAAAGGAGATTATATACATGAGTGTCAATCAACAAGACTTACTATCTATCTCACCCAATCATAAAGACTACCTTTATCATAAAATCAAAAACAAAACAGCCCGCATCGGAGTGATCGGGCTGGGCTATGTCGGCCTCCCCACTGCCTTTGAAAAAGCGGAAGAAGGGTACGACGTCATCGGTTTTGACGTATCTGATCTTAAAGTAAAACAAGTTAATGGCGGGAAGAATTATATCAATGATATTGATGACGCAAAGTTTAACGAAATTACAAAAGCAAGGAAGAAACTAAGCGCGACTACTGATTTTTCGAAACTGAACCAGGTGGACGTCGTACTTATTTGTGTACCGACCCCAATCGACGAATACAAGCAGCCGGACCTATATTTTGTAAGGTCAGCGACTGATTCGATTGCCGCGAATCTGCATCCCGGCATGCTTGTGATCCTGGAAAGCACCACGTACCCGGGAACGACAGAGGAAATCATGATGCCTTTATTTGCAGAAAAAGGATATACCGCCGGAAAGGACCTTTTCGTTGCCTATTCACCTGAACGAATAGATCCGGGTAACCGGAAGTTCGGCATTAAAAACACTCCTAAAATCGTTGGCGGGGTGACTGAACACTGCACATCGCTTGCTGCCGGATTTATCGGGGAGGTTGCCTATCCCGTTTCTTCCGTTAAAGTGGCTGAAATGGCCAAAGTCTATGAAAATACCTTCCGCTTCATCAACATCGCGTTTGCCAACGAAATGGCCGTGCTGGGTGAAAAAATGGACATCGATATGTGGGAAGTCATCGAGGCTTCAGGCACCAAACCATACGGATTCATGAAGTTCTTCCCCGGCCCGGGTGTCGGCGGACACTGCATTCCGGTGGATCCGTATTACCTGACATATAAGGCAAAAGAAATGAACCAGAACACCAAACTGATTGAACTGGCAGGCGAGATCAACAACAACATGAGTGAAGTCGTAGTCAACCGTGCAATGAAGGCACTCAATGAGCACGGAAAAGCGATTAACGGAAGCAAAGTAGTGTTATTGGGAGCAGCATACAAAAAAGACATTGGCGACATGCGTGAATCACCAATCCTGCCAATCCTTGATGAACTGGCAAACGCAAACGCCGAAATCAAAGTATGCGACCCTTTCATACACCAAGTCCCTATTAACAACAACATGCATCCAACAGTCAACTACTCAAAAAAACTGCTGCAAAACGCAGACCTGGTCATCATCGGAACCGACCACACCTGCTTCAACTACAAAGAAATCCTGGAACAATCCAAAATCGTCCTCGACACCAGGAACGCCTGTAAAAACATTGGGGAGAAGTATACGAATTATATTAGGTGAGCCACTTGGCTCATCTTTTTTCAAATGGGTCATGGGGTCTGGTCCCCGAGCCATGGGGACAGGTACCGTGACCCACCCGAACTTTCAAAGAGCCAGGGGGACAGGAACCGTGGCCCTCTTACTCCGACCCACGGCGACCAAGCCCGCCCCCTCAAATGAAATCACACAAAAAAGACTGCCTTTTCACTTTGAAAGGCAGTCTTTTTCTTAGAGTAAAGTGGGAATCTTCACTATTTAACTCATTAATCTATTCAAGATCTTTTCCAACTTCCCTGACTATCGCTTCTGCAGTCTGTTCGTCAATGATGAGGACATTGATGTAGCCGCCTCTTAAGGCTCCAAGAACGCTCTCCATTTTGTGGGATCCTTCTACAAGGGCTATGACGTTTTCCAGGGCCTTTAATTCCTCCAGTGTGATACCGATTACCTTATCAATCAAAGAATCACTTACCGGGACACCTTTTTCGTCAAAGAACCTGAATCCGATGTCTCCAACCGCTCCTTTTTTTCTAAGCTGGGAAAGGTCGGATTCTTTAAGGTAGCCCATTTTGGTGAGCGTAGACCCTTTGTGGGGATTACCGATACCTATCAGGGCCATGTCGACTTTGCGTCCGATTTTCAATACAGATTCAATATCCTGCATTTCCATTAACCGATTCTTCAGCTCTTCGGTTTCCACGATGGCAGGTGCGTATAGGTAGGAGCAGCTTCCATTCATTTTTTTGGCCAATTCATTGGCCAGTTGATTGGCGTGGATCTCCACGGACTGATTTCCCATTCCTCCTTCCATTGGTACGACCCTGATTCCATCCCTTCTTTCATATGGGTATTCCTGTACAAGATATCCTAAGGTTGTTCCCCATGAAATCCCGATATTTTTAATTCCCTTCATATTGTGGGAAATATAGTTGGCTCCAGCTTGGCCTACTGCCCGTTTGGCCATTTCATCGGTCATCCCGAGGCTCGGAACCACTACGGCATGATTCAGGTTAAAATGTTTTTCCAGCTGCTGTTCCAGCTCCACGGTGTGAACGCTTTCATCTTTAATGTAGATTTCTACAATGCCTGCGTCTTTTGCTTTCTGGATCATTTTGGATATGACCGGTCTTGATACATCCATTTTTTTAGCAATTTGCGCCTGAGTCCAGCCCTCTTTATAGTATAGGCTGGCCACTTTCACCAACTGCCGTTTCTCTTGCCACTCTATGTTCATCACCCTTTACTAACAGGTGTAATAGATGAAGATCATCCATTACACCTTAACGTTCTACTATGATTATGCCTGTATTTCCTTCTTTAGTCTATCATACATGGTATCTACATTAATGCCTGTTAATAAAGGGACTCCATCAATGACTCTTCCTTTTATGTTATCGGGTACAAGAGTGGTAGAAATGACGATATCATAATCATCTATACGGCTTAATTCTTCACTGATCTTTGACTGATATACTTTCACATCCCGGTCCAGGTTATTTTCTTTGAGCCAATTGTTGACCTTCCCAACGACCACTGTTGAAGTGGCGATTCCTGTACCACACATGATTAATAATTTTTTCATTTTCCTCTACCCCTTTGAAATTAATGATTTTTTTGACCATAACTGGTTTGATAATATTGATGCGAGACTTGAATGATGTCGTTATCCAAGGATGCCAACCCAGGGTTGTGCAGGGTGGCATAATGGGAATACTCAGCTACTTCTTCTAATATGACTGCCGCCTTCAATGCGGACTCCACATTTTTCCCTACCGTGAATACTCCATGATTCCTTAATAAAATGGCTGGAGATTCCCCGATATTGCTGACAATTTGTTCGCCGATTTCTTCTTCACCGATTGCCGCAAAGCCCGAACATGGAACCCCTTTACCAAAAATGTTAGCAGCCGTAGTGGCGTATGCCGGCAAGCTTTCACCTCTAATGGCGAAACTAGTGGCAAAGGGAGAATGAGTATGAACGATACTATGAATATCCTGACGGTGACGGTAAACGTACAAATGGCTGGCTGTATCAACAGATGGCTTTAAATCTCCTTTAATTACGTTTCCATCGAGATCGACCACCACCATTTTGTCTGCTGTCAGCTCTTCAAAATGTACGCCGCTTGGTTTGATGATCACCAGATTCCGATTTGGAATACGAAGGCTTACATTGCCGCTGGTCCACTTAACCAGACCGTTTTCTTTCAAGGCTTTATTTGCTTCACAGACTTTTCTTTTGAGCTCTTCCAAGGAATAACCCTCCTTACTCCTATCTACATTCCTAAATCGTTGTTATTGGTCACCGTTCTCTTCGGCTTAATTTTGTTCAGGTAAATCAAACCGCCCATAGCTACTGCACCGATAATCGTGATTCCTGTCCAGCTTAGTACTTTTGCCAGCCCTACAAACAAGTATGTCGTCCATACTGCTCCGTCGACTAATGCAGATACACTTGTACTGTCTCCAATATCGAAATTAGCATTTAAAGCAGCTTCAGTAATCAATGGTGCTGCCCAGGAAGCGATAAGGAGTCCGACCGCCATATAAAAAGTTCCTGCTACGACAGTCCTTACAATGTTCCCATTAAAAACAGGTGTCATCAAACAGATAAGGAAAGGAATTGTCGCTAAATCCCCAAATGGCAGAACGGTATTGCCAGGCAGAACGACTGCTAGGAAAAGCGTGATCGGCACAATGATCAGTGCAGAAGATAACACGGCGGGATGACCGACTGATAAGGCACTGTCCATACCGATATATAAATCACGGTTCGGCAGTCTTTTTCTGACAAATTCACTGGCAGCTTCCGAGATAGGAGAAAGTCCTTCCATCAGCAAGGCAACCATCCGCGGCATCAAGAGCATGACCGCTCCAGTCGAGACTGCAAGCTGAAGAATTTCTGTCACGTTGTATCCTGCTAAATATCCTATGACTAGCCCTATTAATACGCCCATCACCGTGGTATCACCGAAGATCCCCAGTCGTTTTTGGATTGTCTCAGGGTCAGCTTTCAGTTTGTTGAAAACCGGAATCCGGTCAAACACCCAATTCATCGGTAAAGCCAATAAATAAGAAGGAGCTGAAGCCCCGTGCGGGAACGTGATGTTAGGAAAACCGTAGAATCTGGAGATATCCTTTGCAATCAGATCTCCCAAGAAGAAAACAACGATGACATGAATCGCAATGGTGTAAAGTCCCAAGTAGAAGTTACCAGTCAACACATACACAAGTGAACCTGTAAAAGCACAATGCCAATAATCCCAGATATCAACATTCAGTGTTCTAGTTAATCCGAAGATCAGCAGCAGCACATTCAACCCGATCCCAACCGGGATGGCAAGACTCCCGAGTGCGGTCCCGTAAGAAATGGCAGCTGCTGCCGGCCATCCTACGTCAATGGTTTTCAGTGAAAACCCAAAGTTATCGACCATCGCCTTAGAAGCAGGTCCAAGACTATCCGTCAGTAAACCGATAACCAAGTTTAAACCGATGAACCCTATACCGACTGTTAATCCGGCTTTAAACGCTTTGCCGGGCTTCGTACCCAGAATAAGACCAAATATGAATAATAATATCGGCAGCATGACCGAAGGACCTAAATCAACAAACCATTGCAATACCTCCATGTTTCTCGTCCCCTTTTCTTCATTTTTTATTTATCACTACATTAACCCTGCAGCCTCCAATACATTGTTTAATTCATCCTGGCTGCTGCAGGCTGAGAA
This sequence comes from Rossellomorea oryzaecorticis, assembly GCF_045897515.1. Classification (NCBI taxonomy): domain Bacteria; kingdom Bacillati; phylum Bacillota; class Bacilli; order Caryophanales; family Bacillaceae; genus Rossellomorea; species Rossellomorea oryzaecorticis. The sequence continues at coordinate 6,606 of NZ_JBJOSA010000016.1, forward strand.
ACTGTTAACCAAATGTTCCGATTGGAATATACCGATAAGTTTCTGAAGTGTGTCTAAATGATCATTCGGATTCTTAATTGCCAGGAGAAAAATAAGTTTCACTTGAACAGGCTCATTACTCCCCATCGCCTTGAACTCTACCGGGTTTTCCAGGGAAGCAAACCCAATTTGAGTCTGGAGAACATTTTCTGAGTCTGCATGAGGGATCGCGATCCCAAATGGCAGCGTTTGAAGTCCTGTAGGAAACTCCCTTTCTCTCTCTATCACGCTTTGTTTATACTCATTTGTTACCAGCTCTTTTTCTTCCATCCGGCTGACTAACTCTGCAATGACTTCTTCTCTATCCTTGAAATTTCTATTAAACAATGAGACTTCTTTATCAAAGAACATTTTCTCCCCCCTTGAACCTTCACTTCTTATAAATAGCCAATAAATAAAGCGCTTACAAATAATTTACATTTGTTCATGTATATTACTATTGTAAGAAATTTATGTTTTATTATGACTGCTGGATTTCATGTTCTATGGTGATCACTTTACAAAAAACAATTTAGTATTTGAAAAACTCTTATTCTAGTGATGCACCCCTTTCCCAAGCCATGAAGCTGCAGCTTCATATATACTTTCAGAAACAGTCGGATGTGGATGGATCATGGACGCCATTTCATCAACCGTTCCTTCAAGGTGAATGAATGCAGAAGGTTCACCAATCATTTCTGTCACATGCGGGCCAACCATTGTCACCCCTAGGATTTCTCCATGGGTTGTATCTGCAATCAATTTCACAAAGCCTTCCTTTTCATCCAGGGCCAGAGCCTTACCATTCCCGGAATGGTCGACTTTGACCACTTTGAAAGAAAGACCCTGTTCCTTTGCTTCTTCCTCTGTTATCCCCACACTTGCAATTTCAGGGCTGGTATATACGCAGCGCGGAACGACGTTGTATTGAACCTGGCCGGTACCCCCTGCTGCGTTTGCAGCGGCAGTCAACCCTTCGGCACTTGCAACATGTGCAAGCTGCCAGCCCCCGATGACATCACCAACTGCATAAACAGAAGAATCACTTGTCTTCAATTCAGAATCGACCTTGATATAAGGACCATTCATTTTAAGGTTCAAAGCTTCCACCGGGGAAGTCTGGGGACTTCTGCCAACAGAGAGTAGAATGGCATCAGCCAGAAGAGAATCATGCTCCCCTCCCGCCTTCTCGATTCCGACAGTCTGCTCGCCGGAGCTGGAGACAACCTCTTTCACCCTTGTATTCGTTAAGATCCGGATGCCTTTCTTTTTTAGAGACTTGGCCAGAGCACTGGATGCATCCGGGTCTTCACTGGGAACAATTCTGTCCCCCATCTCAACAATCGTGACCGGTACCTTTAAGCTTGAAAATATACAGGCAAACTCAACGCCGATTATCCCGCCGCCTACTATGACAAGCGACTTCGGGATGGATTCTATTGAAAAAATGGTGTCACTTGTATAATGGACTGCGTCTTGGAGCCCCGGAATCCCGGGAATGATCGGACTTGAACCTGTAGCAATAATCAGCTTGTCATAAGAAATACGCTCTTCCCCGTCACTCATGCTGATAAATAGTTCCCCATTTCCCCGTGCCGTTCCAAAGCCATTGTAGACATCAATTTTTCCCTTTTTTAATAAAAACCCTATCCCGTTCCTAAGTTTTTCAATGACCTGGTCTTTTCGTTGGAACATTTTCGCGAGCGATAACGTTACAGGTCCCGTTTCAATTCCCCAGCTTTTTGCTTTTTCAAGGTTATCTATTACTTCTGAATGCCTTAATAATGTTTTAGAAGGAATACACCCCCGATTAAGACAAGTGCCTCCTAATTCACGGGCCTCGACGATTGCTGTCTTCTTCCCGAGTTGAGCTGCCCGTATCGCCGCTACATATCCCCCGGGACCGCCGCCTAATACGACAATGTCATATTTTTTCACAGTTATCGACTCCTTAGACAAGTAGTTCAAAAGGCTGTTCGAGAACAGTCTTCAAATCTGTTAGAAAGGCAGCCGCCGGTGCACCGTCAATAACACGGTGATCGAATGATAAACTCACACTCATCATCGGCCGAAGCTCAATCTTTCCGTTTACACCGGCAGGCTTTTCCTGAATTCTGCCGACTCCCAGGATGGCTGATTCCGGTTGATTGATGACAGGGGTGAACGCATCAACCGCGTACATTCCAAGATTGCTGATTGTAAACGTTCCGCCTTTCATATCGTCAGGCTTCAATTTATTTTCCCTTGCAGCTTTCCCCAATGTTTTACATTTCTCAGTCAGAGCTGCCAGGCCTTTTTGATCTGCCTCTTTAACAACCGGTACAAGCAGGCCATTTTCAACTGCGACCGCAAGCCCTATATTGACTGATTCATGATACGTGATGTAATCCCCGTCCAGAGAAACATTGATGCCCGGATGGTCTTTCAAAACGTGAGCAGCCGCTTTCACGATGATTTCCGTGTAAGAAATCCGATAGCCGGTTTTCTTTTCAATCTTGGCTAATAGTTGTTCTCTCATCTTTATGGCCGCTGCCATATCCACTTCACTGGTTAAAGTAACATGGGGAGCGGAAGCCTTACTCTCTACCATTCGATTTGCAACTATCTTGCGGATGCCTTCCATTTTCACACGCGCAGGCTGTTGTTGTGCAGATGGTTCTTGGAGCTGCCGTTCAATATCTTTCCTGTAGACTTTCCCGCGGGGTCCCGAACCTTCGACGTCTGCTACGCTCACTCCTTTTGCCTTGGCTACTTTCCTGGCAAGCGGTGTGGCTTTCTTTACTTCACGTCCGGCATGCAAGAAGGCTGCAACATCTGTTTCGTGAATCCTTCCATTCGGACCGGAGCCTTCAACTTCCAAGAGTGCGACTCCCGATTCCCTCGCAGCTCGTCTTGCGGCAGGTGTTGCCCTGACTTTTCCTTTCTCTCCACTGGTTATTTCTTCTTCGGTTCGAACCTTCTCCGGAGCAGGTTGTGAACTCTCATTCACCTCTTGTTCAGTACCGTCCGACTCTCCAGGAGGAGCATCCGGCACTTTTTCTCCTTGAGTGCCTATATATCCAATTACATGATTAACGGCCACTTCATCATCTTCTTTAAAATAGCGCTTAATCAGTGTCCCTTCCTCATAAGCCTCTACTTCAATATTGATCTTATCTGTCATGATTTCGAATAACGGATCACCAATCTCCACAGAGTCCCCTTCTTCTTTAAACCATTGAAGAACCGTACCGACCTCCATGGTGGAACTGAGTTTCGGCATGAAAATTTCCTTGGCCATTTCTCTCCCCCTCTCTCTACACTTGGTTTAGCGTTTCTTTTACCGCATGTATGATATCTTCAACTTGCGGAACAGCTGCCTTTTCAAGTTCCGGATTATACGGGATAGGGACCGCTTTCCCGCCGAGGCGCTTAATGGGGGCATCAAGATAATCGAACGCTTCGCTTTCTGCAATCATGCCGGCAATTTCTCCACCAAAACCACCCCGTTTTACCGCTTCATGAACCACGATGACTCTGCCTGTCTTTCTCACTGACTGAACGATTGTTTCTTCATCCAGCGGCACCAGCGTACGAGGGTCGATGATTTCAACACTGATTCCTTCCTTATCCAGTTTCTCTGCTGCTTCCAGCGCTTTATGAACCATCATAGCAGTCGCTACAATCGTTACGTCTTTTCCTTCCTTTTTCACGTCTGCTTTTCCTAATGGGATGCTGTACTGCTCTTCAGGCACATCGGATTTGGTTTTATAACATAATTTGTGCTCATAAAAGATGACAGGATTGTCATCGTCCATTGCAGCTTTCAAAAGACCTTTTGCATCATAGGCAGTAGATGGCTGGACCACTTTTAAACCTGGAATATGAGTCATCCACGCTTCAAGACTTTGCGAGTGCTGGGCAGCAGCTCCAGTCCCTGAACCTGCCGGGGTCCTCAGCACCATGGGCACCTTTCCTTTACCACCGTACATATAACGGATTTTCGCAGCCTGATTGACCATATTATCCATCGCAATGGTAATGAAATCGGAGAATTGAAGCTCGAGGATCGGTCTCATCCCGGTTAACGCAGCCCCCACTGCCGTGCCTGAAATTGCCGCTTCAGAAATAGGAGTATTCCTCACTCGTTCTGGTCCGAATTCTTCAATCATTCCCCGAGTGACTCCGAAGGCTCCCCCATATACACCAATGTCCTCTCCAAGGATGAAGACGTCTTCGTTTTGTCGCATTTCCTGACTCATTGCTTCCCGCACTGCTTCTAAATATGTGATTTCTCTCACGCTTGGCTCCCCCTTATGCGTATATATCTTCCATTAAGGTATCAAGTGTCGGTTTAGGACTATTTTTGGCAAATTCTACAGACTCTTCAATCGATTCTTTTGCTTCATTTTTATAGAAATCCGCCTTCTCTTCAGTAAGAATCCCTTCTTCGATCAAAACCGATCGCAACCTCATAATCGGATCTTTTTGTTTCCATTCTTTTTCTTCTTCCCTGGTCCGGTACTTTTTCGCATCACTTTTCGAATGCCCTTTCCAGCGATAGGTCTTGGCTTCAATGATGGAAGGCCCTTTTCCGTTCCGGGCATATTGCACCGCCTCATTGACATTGTTCATGACGTCAAAGATGTCATTCCCATCGACTACCTTACCTGGGATCCCGTAGCTTTTTGCCCGTTCTGCAATATGTTCAATGTTTACCATGTCTTTTACCGGGCCAGACATTCCGTACTGGTTATTTTCACATATGAATACAACCGGAAGCTTCCAGATGGAAGCCAGGTTGACAGCTTCATGAAAACTGCCTTCATTCGAAGCTCCGTCCCCAAAGAAACAAAGGACAACATAGCCCAGTTTTTTCATCTGAGATGTCAGGGCTGCACCTGTCGCAATCGCAAAACCCCCGCCTACGATCCCATTCGCCCCGAGGTTTCCGATATCCAGGTCTGCGATGTGCATCGAACCGCCTTTTCCTTTACAGTATCCGGTTGTCCGTCCGAACAATTCAGCCATCATCCCATTAACCTCGGCACCTTTCGCAATACAGTGACCATGTCCTCTATGCGTGCTTGTTATTTTATCTCTTTGGTCGAGGACAGCAATCGCACCTGCGGCTGATGCCTCCTGTCCGACAGCTAAGTGAGTTGTTCCATGAATCATCCCTTTAGCAAAAAACTCATCTACCTTTTCTTCAAAATAACGAATCAGCCACATCTGGCGGTATAGATCCACTAACTTTTCTTCCGTGATCTGCTTAGGGATATCAACTGTTTTCAACATCTATATTCCCCCTCTTTTTACATTTGTTCTAAATTGGTACATTTGTAAACATCATAAAACCCATATCTCCAACAGTCAAGTTAATTTACAGAATTTTTATTATTTTCCAAACTTATCACCTTGGAGAAAGCTTACAACATAGGTGATTAAACATAAATCTCAAAATTTACTTAGTTAAAGAGTTCCATTTAAATTCTTTTAAAATTTTAAAAATTCAAAAATATATATTGATTTAATCTGTAAGCGCTTTTATAATCGAATTCAAAGGTAACGATATAGAACATATGTAAAAGGAGTTGGGGGAATGAATACTTGGGGATGGTTCATTGCCATCTTTATCGGGATGTGGCTGATACAGTTCTTGCTGACAAAGCTTCAGATGAAGAACTATCAAGCAACGATTCGTCGAATGAGCAAGCGGCCTTCTGGTTATCTTGGTGTCGGCATACAAAAACAAAAGATCGGCATCGGGGTGATCGCCATTGTTGTCACGAACGAAAATGGCACCATCGAAGAATGTGAAGTGATGCAGGGTGTCACGGTTTTCACTAGATTCAAACCATTTACAGCATATGAAGGAATGCATATTAACAAACTGAAGCAACAGTTAAAAGACGAACCAATCGATCAGGCTTTTAAAATGGCACTTGATAAGATTCAAAGTCAAAGAAAGAAAAAACAAGCAGGATAAAGAGGAGGAATTATTATGGATTTCCTGGTCATGATAGCAGAAGGCTTTATCGGGATGTTCCAAAAAGGCGGCGAAACTTTTATGGGGCTTCTCACCGGCATTATCCCGACCCTTATTTGTTTAATTACTGCAGTCAACGCAATCATCAAAATGGTTGGTGAAGAACGCATCAATAGACTCGCACAAAAATCCACCAAGAACATCATCTTGCGCTATACTCTCTTCCCCGTTCTGGCGGTATTCTTCTTAACAAACCCAATGGCCTATACTTTCGGTAAATTCCTGCCGGAAAAACAAAAACCGGCTTTCTACGATTCAGCCGTTTCCTTTGTTCATCCGATTACTGGATTATTCCCGCATGCGAACCCGGCAGAGCTGTTCGTCTATATGGGGATTGCCGCAGGGATCACTGAACTTGGCCTGTCACTCGGACCGCTCGCAATCCGTTTCTTCATTGTAGGAATCATCGTCATCTTAATCCGCGGCGTGGTCACTGAATTCCTGACCGTCCGCATGATGAAATCCAAAGGCATGGACACGACAAACAATAACTCGATGAGTGCATAGAGAGGGGGAAAACGAAATGAGTCAATATCAATCCGTTCAAATTTCAAAAGGTCCGGGAGGCTGGGGCGGTCCCCTGGTCATCCAGCCAACTGACACTAAAAAGTATGTCGTTTCTGTTACAGGCGGAGGCATCCATCCGGTGGCTGAGAAAATTGCCGAGTTAACGGGAGCTGAAGCCGTGGACGGTTTTAAGAAATCATATGAGAAGGAATCCATGGCCTGCGTCATCATCGACTGCGGCGGCACAGCGCGCTGCGGCGTTTATCCAAAGATGGGCGTGCTGACGATTAACGTCAATGCCACTTCCCCATCCGGTCCTTTGATGGCGTTCATAAATGAAGAGAATTTCGTTTCGGGTGTAAAGGAATCAACTATTTCTCCGTCAGATCAAGAAGATGCCGCTACAGGAGAAGCATCAGCTGCTGCCGAACCAATGAACACCCCACTCACCCAGAAAAAAACTCCTCAAGAGTTAAAAGAAGAAGCAAAACGGAAAGCGGCTCAATACCAGCAGCCTAAGAAAACCAATATCGTTGAAAAAGTAGGGCGCGGTGCAGGTAAAGTGGTCGGAGTCTTCTACCAGGCCGGCCGTGAAACGATCGAGCAGGTCATCAAGAACATCCTGCCGTTCATGGCATTTGTCAGTACCCTGATCGGAATCATCCTTTACACAGGGATAGGTGATGTGATTGCGAACGTCGTATCCCCGCTCGCAGGGAATATCGTTGGGCTTCTCATCATTTCAGTCGTATGTGCGATCCCGATCCTTTCCCCGCTGCTCGGCCCGGGTGCCGTCATTGCGCAGGTGGTCGGTGTACTCATCGGGGTTGAAATCGGTAGAGGCAACATCCCGCCTGAATTGGCACTGCCGGCATTATTCGCCATCAACCCTCAGGTTGGAGCGGACTTTGTACCGGTTGGATTAACACTCGGAGAAGCAACTCCGGAAACAATTGAAGTCGGTGTACCGGCGGTTCTTATGTCCCGCTTAATCACTGGACCACTGGCAGTCGTCATCGCATACCTATTCAGTTTCGGACTATACAGCTAATACACACAGGAGGTCATCACGTGGAGGGAATTATGATCAACAAATATCAATCAACCGTAACAGAAGTCGGTGCAGAGGCAGAAATCTTCTTTTCAGAAAATATGATGGTCATCTTCAATGACACCGCGCCGGCTGATCTGAGAACAATCGGAGTGATCCATAAAGAAGCACATCTGCTTGAAGACGTTGAAGCAGGTGATGTTCTGGAAGTAGCCGGAGAAGCCTATGAAATCCTGTTTGTAGGCAGCAAGGTGAATGACACACTGAAGGAGCTCGGTCACTGCACCATCATGTTCAACGGTGAAATCTCGGCTGATCTTCCGGGGACCATGACGGTGGAAAAGAAGCTACTTCCAAACGTAACAGTAGATTCAGAGATTCGTATTGTCAAAAAATAAAGGAGCGAGGTGAATCCTATGTTAGGAATCAATCGAAAGCTTGAAGAATTAGAACGCAGTGGAGAATTAATTAAAGTCGGTCTTGTCGGGGCAGGTCAGATGGGCCGCGGCATGATCTCGCAAATCGAAAGCATGGCAGGGATGAGGGTCGTCATCACCGCAGACATCCAAATCGATAACGTCACCAATGCTTATGTAAAAGCAGGCGTCGATGCCAAACAAATCGTCGTTACAAGTGAAGAAAAGAAAGCTGCCTCTGCGGTAAGGGCAGGGAAAGTTGTCGCCACCACGGCCGCAGGACTCGTGACCTCCCTTCCCGAAGTAGATGTGGTCGTAGATGCAACAGGCGTTCCAAACATAGGAGCCAAAATCGCCTGGGACACCATCCTCAATAAAAAACATATCGTCATGTTAAATGTAGAAGCAGATGTAACAGTCGGCCCGCTGCTCAAAAAGATGGCCGATTCATGCGGTGTCGTGTATACCGGCTCTGCAGGTGACGAACCAGGTGCCATTATGGAACTTTACGATTTCGCGGATGCACTCGGTTTTGAAGTAGTCGCGTTAGGAAAAGGAAAAAACAACCCTCTTAACCTGGCGGCTAATCCTGAGTCTGCGGCCGAAGAAGCTGCGAGAAAAGGTGCAAGCCCCAAAATGCTTGCCTCTTTCCAGGACGGCACCAAAACAATGGTTGAGATGACGGCAGTCGCCAATGCCACCGGCTTCCTTCCGGATCAGCCCGGCATGCACGGGTTTACTGGTTCAGTGGCTGAGCTTCCGGAGATATTCAAGCTGAAGGAAGACGGAGGCCAGGTGAACAATAAAAAGATTGTCGAATACATCAACGGTGTGGCACCGGGCGTATTCGCCATCATCTCTTCTGAAAAGGAAGAAGTCAATCATGAAATGAAATACCTGAGCATGGGTGAAGGACCGAACTACGTCCTCTACCGCCCTTATCACCTGACCAGCTTGGAAACCCCCATCTCAATTGCAAGGGCCCATATCTATAACGAAGCAACGATCGCTCCGTGGGAAGGGCTCCAGGCTGAAACGGTCACAGTCGCAAAAAAAGACCTGGAAGCAGGAGACTATCTTGACAGCATCGGCGGATTCACCGTCTACGGACATATTTTAACCGCTTCTGATGCAAAAGAGAAAAAAGCACTCCCACTCGGTTTGGTGGATCAGAACGTACAAATAAAGAGGAACATCAAAAAAGGGGAGATCATCACATATGATGATGTCGTTCAAATGAAGGAATCAACGATATGGCGGCTGCGCCGTATGCAGGACGAAACGATTGCTTCCGCTGCATCCTGCCCGGTAGAAGTGAACGCATGAAGCAAAGGGTGGATATGAGGTTTGTCTCATATCCATCCTTTATATTCTGAACTTTTTGTTAATAAAGTGAACAAACACCAAAAAACAAGATATACTATAAGAAATGGGGATTGCAGAATTTCCCTCTTTTTGGTTTAATGGAATATAATTCTATTCTGTCTTATATTCAAAACTCGAGAAGGTGGTTAGTATGAAAATAAAACAAATGGAAGCAGATTTATTTTGTGTACATTGTAAAGAAGAGGTCGAGCACCGCATCACATACGTCAATGAGAAGATCAAAAGCGTAGAATGCCTCGAGTGTCATCATAAAATGGACATCAACCTCGATGTAAACCGGGAATTCTACAAAGAAATCTACAAGCGCATCGCCACCAAGCCCGAACGCATCACAAAAGAGTACCAGGCAGACCTCAGCCATTTCTTATTTTCACTCCCTGTCCGCGTCGTAAGCAAACCTTATCGGATTTTGAAAGATATCAATGACTCCAGAAAAGTGATTAAAGGATTTAAAAGAAAAGGTTCTTAATATAGCAGATAGCTGGGTCCATCAGTTGAATGATGGGCTTTTTTGTTGTGGGTCATGTGAGCCAAGGGGTCTGGTCCCTTGGCCCGCTTCATGATCCATGGGGTGAGCCACGGGGACAGGAACCATGACCCACCCGCCTTTTCAAACGAGCCACCGTACCTGTCCCCTTGACCCACCCACTAATAACTTATTTTAAATTTTGTCTGGGAAGTGTAGGTGCTATTTGCTCGAAGAACAATGTCTCCAAAATCTTCAAACTCGATTGCACCTGGAGCAGCCTGAGTTTCAAAGGTAATCCCCCCATGTTGAACTAACTGCTCTCCGTGCATAAGCGGAGGCACATCATCCATAACATTTGCAGTATACACGACTATCGCTGGTTCTTCTGTATAGACCTCAATTGTTAGTTTTTCGTCAGGACTAATCAGCCTCGCAGCGATTTGGTCAAGTCCGGAGCTTGTGAGGAAAAATGGGTGATCGATCCCCTTCACCTTTTTAACCTCTGCATTATCTGAATCAAAGGTGGTTTTTAGTTTCTTCGGAGTTCGGAAATCATAGGATGTGCCACTAACGCTACACTTTTCGCCTGTTACCGTGGTATCTTCATTCACCGGTGCGAATTCATCAGCTGATATTTGTAAAGAATGATCATTGATCGGATTACTTGGATGTCCTGTTAAATTAAAATATACGTGATTGGTTGGATTGAAAATTGTATCTTTATCAGAAATTGCTTTATAGCTTACTGACCAAACATTATCATTGTCCAAGGTATAAGTTACTTTTATTTTTATATTGCCCGGAAAGCCATCCTTTCCATCAGGTAACTCGGTCGAAAAGATAATGGATATACCCTGATCCATCTCGATTACTTCATGAGACCAATACATCAAATCGAGCCCCGAATATCCTCCGTGTAAAGTGTTTCCTGACTGATTAATAGATGTTTGGTAGCGTGATTCATCTATCGTAAATTCACCATTTTTTATTCTTCCAGCGACCCTTCCTATCGTTGCTCCGTAGTATGATTCTTTTTTGTAATCCTCAATCGAATCAAATCCCAATATAACATTCTTACGCCCTGAATCCGTTGGGACAAAAAGGTTGATAATTCTAGCACCAAAATTTGTGACTTCAAGCGTCACTCCGTTATCATTTTCAATAGTAAACAGGAAAGCTTCATCACCAAATGGCCTTTGTGATACTTTCATTCTCCTGCCCCTTCCTCAAACGCTTTCAAAAATGAAAAAGTTGATTTAATAGTATTCCTAACCACCTTAAGGAGTTCAATTGTATCAGGATGACTAGCCGAACATCCACTGCAATTTATGTTAGTTTCTTTAAATTACAACCTTCATAGACCTATTTCCGCACTTTTCCCATGGACTTGTCTATCTTGTCCGATTTTTTCAATTTCCTCTAAACTACGACCGCGAGTTTCAGGAACACGTTTCCGGATAAATAATACTCCCAGTAAGCAAATAACACCGAAGATGGCAAAAACAGCTTCCTGAGCCATCGCAGCGGTCATGATTGGGAATAGCAATCCAACCAAGAAGGAACCGATCCAGTTAAAAGATGAAGCTAATCCTGAAGCACTTCCTCGGATGGCCAACGGAAAAATTTCACCAACTATCACCCAAGTTAATGGAGCCCAGGTGAATGAATAAAGTGCTACATAGATACTTAAAAATACAACCACCATCATCGGGTCTGCATTAGGAATGATTGCATTCAATATTGCCGGCAGAATAAAGGATAGCCCCATAATCGTTCCGCCAACCGTTAATAAAGTTCTGCGATTAAATTTATCAGCAATCACTAAGAATAGTAATGAACCCAGTACGAGAATAACTCCCTGGATAATTGGCCACATTAACGCTGAACTTGCTTCATGCCCTGTTGCATTTTCAACAATCAATGGAATGTAATAGAAAATTGCGTTTGCCCCCTGGAATTGTTGAAACGCAGCAACGCCGACACCGGCAATTACTAAATAACGGTATTTATCACTTAATAGCGTACCCCACGAGACCTTTTGATTTGTCTTTTTTTCTTCTCTGGCAGTTTCTTGAATCTGTTTGATTTCTGTATCAATCTCTTTCTTGTTTGAACGAATATAGCTCAGCACCCTGCGAGCTTCATCAAGTTTATTGTGCTTGATTAAAAAACGGGGTGATTCGGGTAACCTCACCATGCCAAAATATAAGATTATAGCAGGGACGGCAGCCATACCAAGCATCATCCTCCAGGCCATTGTCGCTGGTAAATCTTTTAATAAAAAATCGACAATGTAGGAAAGCAACATCCCAGAAACGATCATGGTTTGATTAATGCCTGATAGTCGTCCTCTTAAACGTGCTGGAGCCATTTCCGACATATAGGCTGGAACCAACGCAGAAGCAGCACCTACGGCCAATCCTAATAAGGTACGAGCAACAATCAGAAAAAGTATCCCATTATGCGGCGCTATTCCAGACAAAATGGATCCAACAACAAAGATCACAGCAGATATTAATATCATTTTGCGCCGTCCCAACCGGTCAGAAAGTTTCCCTGCCAGGACACCTCCAAAAATCGCTCCGAACATTACCGAAGAGGTAATCCAACCAATATGACTTGCGTTTTCAAGGTTCCAATCATGCTGCAAAAAAGGTAAAGCACCAGTCATAACGCCGATATCGTAACCGAAGAGAATGCCTGCGAAAGCACCGAAAAAGTATATGAAGCGACTTGAAATTTTCTTTTCATTAAGCAATATAGTTCCCCCCTCAAGGTTTCAAAAAATCATAATGTTTATAAACTCCACTGCTAAAATATAGTTTCACACCGATTTATTAAGCGTTTTCAATTGTTCTCAAAAAAATAATCCGCTCACAAAATGGAATTGTTTTATTGATGGTCTCCCAATCTTCCACTTTTTATCACCTCCAAGGAGCCCCCTCCTCAGAGGTGATAAGTGTTTTACTTGATCGTTACATACTCCAGATCAACCATTTTTGCATAAGCAATAATTTGATCTGTTGTCAGGTTTAATGAAACAACTGTATGGTGGCCGCCGCCATTTTCTATCCAAGTTTTTACCCCATCCTGAAAGTTTGGTTTAACCTCCCAAAGCACGCGGGCTACCGGAAGTTTTGGAGCTGGTACGGTTGGCTCAAAGGCAGAAATTTCGTTGATCAAAAGTTTGTAATGAGTACCAAAGTCAACCATTGAAACAACGACACCGTCCCCCGCTTTCCCGTCAAACACTAATCGTGCTGGATCTTCTCTATCACCAATACCTAGTGGAGAAACAGTGATTTTTGGTTTATTGCTTGCAAGAGTTGGATCTACTTCAAGCATATGTGATTGAAGAATTGATTCTTGGCCAGCTGCCAACTCATATGTGTAATCTTCCATAAAGCCTGTGGATTGATTATGACTCATCACTTTTAGTAAACGATCGAGCGCTGCCGTCTTCCAATCTCCTTCTGCAGCAAAGCCGTATCCTTGCGCCATTAAACGTTGAACAGCAAGACCAGGAAGCTGTTTCATTCCATACAAATCTTCGAAATTAGTAGTGAATGCATTGTAACCGCCTTCATCAAGGAAACGTTTAATCGCGATTTCATAGCTTGCTTGTACTTTTACACTGGCCTCCCAATCTTCTTTACTATACGTTCCATAATCAAACTCATAATGTTCTGCATATTCTTCAAATAGAGCATCAATTTCCTCGTCTTTGACAGCATCCACGTATTGGACAAGGTCTCCAATGCCGAAGTAGTCCACGGTCCATCCAAATTGAATTTGTGCTTCCACTTTATCTCCTTCAGTCACTCCCACATGACGCATATTGTCACCGAAGCGAGCGACCTTGAGGTTAAAACTCTCATTAAAAGCAATAGCTACGTCCATCCACTCTGCAATTTGCTTTTGGACTTCCGGACGTTCCCAATAACCGACGACCACTTTGTTTTTTTTATTCAAGCGGGCATTGATAAATCCATACTCTCGATCACCATGAGCAGCTTGGTTAAGGTTCATGAAATCCATATCGATTGATTCCCATGGAATACTTTCATTGAATTGTGTTGCTAGATGAAGTAATGGCTTTTGTAATAGTTTTGTTCCGCGGATCCACATTTTGGCAGGGGAGAAGGTATGCATCCAGGTCATAACACCTGCAACCTCGTCGCGATAATTAACTTCTTTCATTATATTTGTAATCTTATCTGCACTAACAGCTAAATCTTGCAATACAACCGGGTAAGGTAACATACCGCTTTCATTCAGTGCATCTGTCATTGTTTGAGCGTGTGCTTTGACCTCCGCTAATGCTTCTTCCCCATAAAGATGTTGCGAGCCTACGACAAACCAAAATTCTTTCTTTTCTATTGCTGACATAGTAATCCTCTTTTCTTTATTTAAGAATTTGTATTACTTTTGCCCGTAATAGGCATTTTCTCCATGTTTTCGTAAGTAGTGTTTATCTAAAATACGCTGTGGTAACTCTTGAGCAAAATGATTTAATTCCCTTGCAAATAAATTCATTTTCGAAATTTCCTCTAGTACCACACTATTCATTACCGCTGATTTCACATCTTTTCCCCAAGTAAAAGGAGCATGTCCATGGAGTAAGACACCGGGAACTGCTAAAACATCTAAGCCTCGCTCTTCAAACGTTTCGATGATAACTTTGCCAGTTTCAGCTTCATAACCCCGATCAATTTCTTCTTGAGTTAAAAAACGTGCACAGGGGACGGGACCATAGAATGTATCTGCATGAGTGGTCCCCATCGCTGGCACATCCAAACCTGCTTGAGCCCAGATCGTTGCCCATGTTGAATGTGTGTGTGCAATGCCGCCGATTTCTGGATAATGCTCATAAAGTACTGCATGAGTCGGTGTATCGGACGAAGGATTTAAATCTCCTTCTACGACATTGCCTTTTAAATCAACCACTACCATATCACTGGCTTTCATGGTTTCATAATCGACGCCACTTGGTTTAATCACGAATAGGCCGCTTTCACGATCAATCGCACTTGCATTTCCCCACGTGTATTTCACCAGACCCTGCTTTGTTAATTCTAAGTTCGCTTGAACCACTTCTTCTTTTAATTCTTCTAACACTTCAACCCCTCCAGTTTTCCACTAGATTATCTACAGCGGTCCGCTCAATCACTAATCCTTCTTTATATCGTTCGATAAATTTCCCAAAACCCTCCACATCAGATCGATCCGGATGAATTTCTTGTACCTCAATTCCGGAAAAAACTCTTTTATCGAGGAAATCTTCTAAACTTTCATCTTTCTCTTTGTTCATCATGTAAGAAGCTAGAATAGCAATCCCCCAGGCACCACCTTCTCCAGCTGTATCCATAACGGAAATCGGAGTATTCATGGCAGCTGCCACCATTTTTTGACCGACAATAGGGGTTTTAAATAAACCACCATGTCCCAGGATGCTATCAATGGTTGCATTTTCTTCCTTAATCAAACTGTCCATTCCAATTTTCAAAGCACCAAAAGCAGTAAAAAGATGGGTTCGCATAAAGTTGGGTAAGTTAAAATTACTCTCAGGCGAACGAACAAATAGAGGGCGGCCTTCCTCTAACCCCGTTATATTCTCACCTGAGAAGTATCCGTAGCTGAGCAATCCACCACCATCCGGATCAGCCTCAAGCGCCAGATTGAACATCACAGTGAATAACTCATCCGTTTCAACCTTTTGCCCCATTGCTTCATAAAATTCATGGAACAATCCCATCCAGGCATTGATATCACTTGAGCAGTTATTCGCATGAACCATTGCAACCGGACTTCCGTTTGGTGTAGTAACCAAATCGATTTCCGGATATACCTTTGAAAGTTCCTTCTCTAACACGATCATGGCGAAAACTGAGGTTCCTACTGAAATGTTTCCTGTACGTTTCTTTACACTATTCGTAGCAACCATCCCTGTCCCGGCATCACCTTCAGGCGGGCAAAATGGGATACCTGGTTGTAAATTTTCTGATCTATCGAGAAATTTTGCTCCCATATCCGTCAATTCACCGGCTTCCTCGCCAGACAGATAAACTTTAGGAAGGATATCTTCCAGCTTCCAGGAATAACCTTTGGAAGCGATTAATTCATCGAACTGCTTCACCATCGAGGCATTGTAGTCTTGTGTTAATTCATCAATCGGGAACATTCCCGAAGCGTCCCCAATTCCGATCACTTTTTTACCAGTCAGTAACCAGTGAATAAATCCAGCTAATGTAGTGATATAGTCAACGCGCGGTAAATGTTTCTCCTCATCTAAAATCGCTTGATAAAGGTGGGCGATACTCCATCGTTCCGGAATATTAAATTGAAACTCATTCGTTAATTCATTGGCTGCAACACTGGTTGTTCCATTACGCCAAGTCCGAAATGGAACAAGCAGCTCCCCTGTGTTGTCAAAAGCCATATAGCCGTGCATCATTGCAGAAATCCCAATGGAGCCGATGTTCCGAATAGTAATTCCATATAGCCGTTCAACTTCTTGTTTCATTTCACTATAAGCTGTTTGCAATCCGGTGATCACGTCTACCAAGTTGTACGTCCAAATTCCGTTTTCCAATCGGTTTTCCCAAGCATAACTCCCAGTTGCAATCGTTTTAAAATCTTTATCGATCAATACTGCTTTAATACGTGTCGACCCAAATTCGAGTCCAAGTGATGTCTCACCTCTAGTAATCTTTTGCTTAATATCTGTTCGATTATTTTTCAAGGTACTCCCCCTCTGACAGCGGTTTCAATTTCTTCAATGGTAAGGAGGCGCCTTTCCATTTTAATTAACGTTAATTGCCACTTCAGTGTAATATTTGTACGTACATATGTCAACACTTAAAAATATATGTACGTACAAATATTCAAATGGTATGTCTTTTATTCACTCATTAATATAGGCAACAATTTATCACTGACATTTTATAAAAATGCAAGGAACCATATCCCTTGTCTCAAACATGAGGAAACATATAAATCCTTTTGAAATCATGATATAATCTGTACGTACAAATAATTAAAAGAACAAATTTTAATGGTGAACAACTATGAAAAAGGTGATTGAAATGAAACCAAAATATCAAATCCTCATTGATGATATAAAAAGTAAGATCCTTTCAGCAGAATATGACATAGGAGAACGAATTCCTACGGAATCCTCCTTGCAGGAAATCTACAGTGTGAGTAGACAAACCGTTCGAAAAGCTATTTTAGAACTATCAAATGAAGGGTTCCTAAAAAGTGAAAAGGGATCAGGGACTTTTGTAAGTAATCAATATCAGGCAAAATCCAGCGGAAAATCCAATAATAAAACAATAGGGGTAATAACCACCTACATTTCAGATTACATTTTTCCCTCTATCATTCGTGGTATTGAAGGAAGGTTGAACGAAGAAAATTTTTCGTTACTGTTAGCCAGTACAAATAATGATATAGAACAAGAAAAGAAGGCTTTGGAGATGATGTTGTCATTCGGGGTGGATGGGTTGATTGTCGAACCTACGAAAAGCAATCTGTACAATCCAAATATCGCTTATTACCTATCATTCAAGGAACATGATATTCCTTTCACCATGATTAACGCTTATTATGAAGAATTAGAGGTGCCTTTCTTTTGTCTTGATGACGTCAAATCCAGCTATATCGCTACAAAAGAGTTGATTTCTAAAGGACATACACAAATCGGACTCATTTCAAAAATAGATGATTTACAAGGAAAGTATCGAATGAAGGGCTATATTAAAGCGCTCGGAGAAGCAAAATTACGGTTTCAACCAGAGCATGTGCTTTCTTTCGATACAGAAACAAAACTGGACTTATACACATACTTAAAAGACTTTCTAACCAATAATAGAGACGAATTGACTGCCATTGTTTGCTACAATGATGAAGTTGGATTAGAAGTAGTAAATGTATGCAGTCAACTTGGTATTTCTATCCCAGAGGAGTTGTCAATAATTGGCCAAGACAACTCCTATATTGCAAGAAACGCTAATATTAAATTAACAACATTAACACACCCACAAGAACAAATGGGGCGCGACGCAGCAGATTGGATTATAAAAAAACTACAAGGAAACAAGGATTTGCCAAACGAAACCTATTATCAACCAATATTAATAGAAGGCGTTACTGTAAAAGAGTTAGAATGAAAATCAGATCCTCTATAACTGGGTCAAGGGGTTTGGTCCCTCGACCCACCCCGATATAAAACTCCCTCATGGCGAATATACTCAAAGAAAAAGACAAAATCTCAGGGGGTACAGCCATGAACACTTATATCGAAGTGGATCCGGGGATCGAATTATATGTAGAGGATTCCGGCAGCGGTGATCCGATTGTTTTTATTCCAGGGTTTACGTTTACGACGGAAGTCTTTTCCGAGCAGGTGAAACATTTCTCAAAAACTCGCCGGACGATTGTGATTGATCCCAGGAGTCACGGACGCTCCACCATGACGGTTCACGGAAATGACTATGTGACGCATGGAACGGATCTTCAGAAGGTTTTGAAGCAGTTAAACGTCATCAACCCTACCCTTGTCGGCTGGTCTTTTGGATGCCTGACGGTTTGGGAGTATATCCGCCAATTTGGTACCGGTGACATAAAATCGCTAGTCCTAATCGATATGCCGCCAAAATCTTTATCTTTGCATGAAGACCAGGATTGGGTGGAAGGCCCGCTGGATGACATGGCAGCCGCTTATACGAACTACCTCAGAAATCTAAAAGGGCAGCGTGATTTCATTTCTGCTTACGCCACCGGAGTCATGGTTCAACGGGAACTGAAGCAAGAAGAGCTGACATGGATCGTCGAACAATCACTGAAGACACCTTACTACATTGCCGCCAATCTGTTTTCTTCCGGGCTTTTTTCCGATTATCGGGTCGAGGCTTCGGAGAGCAGTGCAACAGTCCCGACCCTATATGTCGTGGCAGAGCACTGGGCAGTAACGGCGACCCCCTATATAAACAAGCTGGCTCCTAAAGCGTCGGTGGAAGTTCTGGGAGGACATCTTATGTTTTGGGAACATAGTGAAAAATTTAATGAGATGGTGGAGTGGTTTTTGAAAAGAATTATCTAATCATTTTCTTACTACATTTCTCCCGTTCTTCCTCGAACAAAAAGCCACACAAAAGACTGCCTTTTTTGCTTAGAAGGCAGTCTTTTCATTGGCATTATGTTAAATTGTTTTATTTGATATTCTCAATATAATTAGAATCTTCGTCTTGTTACGGGCAAAACTTCCACTTCAAGAACCGTCCACAACCACCCAACCGAGTAAGACCGCTACAAGAATATCACCTAAACCCCCTCAACCCATCATTCAGTTCCTTCGTTTGCTGATATACCTTTTTATATAATGCATATAACCTTTCATAAGTTTCGACATTTTCAGGTATGGGTAAATAGGACTCTTCATATGATATAAAAACTCTAGCGCAATCTTGAAGAGAGCTATACCATCCGCAGCCATATGCTGCGAGTATGGCTGCACCTAAAGCTGGACCTTGCTCATTTGATAAAGTAATGATTTCTGTATTGAAAATATCAGCTTGCATTTGGAGCCATTCTTTATTTTTTGTCCCACCACCGATTGAGATAATGGTCTCGATAGAAGGATTGCTTTCTCTTAATATATCAAGCGCTTCTTTTAGGGAGAAAGTTACCCCTTCCAGCACGGAACGGATGAAATGCTTCTTTGTATGGTTCGCGTCCATTCCGATAAAGCTCGCACGAATGGAGGCATCAGCATGCGGTGTTCTCTCCCCTGCCAAATAAGGCGAGAACAGGAGTCCGTTCGACCCGGGTGGGATGTCGTCTATTCCATCCAGAAGTGAGTTAAATGAATCCTTTTCAGCAAAAACGTCCCGGAACCAGCTCAGGCTGTAGCCTGCTGACAGGGTCACCCCCATGCTGTAGAAGGCGTTTTCCTTTCCATGGTTAAAATAATGGACTTTCCCTTGGTAATCTTTATGATTGGGTTCCTCATAGGAAAGCACGACCCCTGATGTTCCAATGCTGCATAATGTTTTACCGCCGGTCAGGATCCCAGCCCCTATGGCACCGCAAGCATTATCCGCACCACCCGCAAATACTTTCGCAGAAACAGGAAGTCCCGTTTCCTGAGCGAATGTTTCCGTAATATTCCCCACATAAGCGTGAGATTCCACTAAGGGTGGCAATATGTTCTCATCGATTTGAAAGACTTCGCAGACTTCTTTACTCCATTCTTTTTTTTCTACATTTAGTAGAAGCGTTCCGGCTGCATCAGAATAATCCATCGCGATATTTCCTGTAAGCCGATAACGAAGATAATCTTTAGGCAGCAGAAGGCAGTGTGCCCTCTTATAGATATCCGGCTCGTTTTCTTTTACCCATAGTAACTTGGGCAGTGTAAAACCTTCTAAAGCCTGGTTTTTTGTGATGGCAAGAAGCCGATCCCGACCGAGTGCCTCCACCACTTCTTCACATTGCTTGTACGTGCGCGTATCGTTCCACAAGATGGCATTACGAAGAACGTGATGGTTTTCATCGAGAAGAACCAGACCGTGCATTTGACCTGAAAAACTGATTCCTTCGATATCTTCCTTTTTTCCGTTAAATTTCTTCACGACTTCTGTGAGAATTTCCTTTGTTTTTATGTACCATTGTTCTGTATCTTGCTCACTGAAGCCTGATTTTTCTTGAATCATTGGGTACTGTTTGGATAAGGTTAGGTGAACAATACCCCCTCGATCCACTACTATTGCTTTGACAGCACTTGAACCCAAATCAATTCCTATTACATATTTCATAAACTTCCCCCCGTTGTCAGTCATTCCGCCTGTAGAATTAACTTTTTTCTATGAAACACGATCAGTATTTGTGGTAATATTCTAATAACTAAAAGATATGAACTTTGAACTACAAAAGAGGTGAATGACGTGTTACGTGATGAGCAATTGCGTGTTTTCTGGATGTCCCGTATAGATTATGAAAAAAACACGGGTGTCAAAAGCCATTTTCATGATGATTTATACCAGTTCCTCTATCTAATAGATGGAGAAGGAACAATTCATATCAATGAGGATTCATTTGAGTTACGTCCAAAACACGCATATTTCATTTCAAAAAGATTTAAGCATCATTTTTACTTTACCTGCCCCTCCTCCACCATCGATCTTAAGTTCGATATAATTAATAACGATTTAGAAAACCTTATTAGTACAGACCGGTTTCCGCTACCTTATTTCATGGGTGATTCACCCAAATTGAAAGAATTGTTCAAACTGTCGGTTGTAAACCTTAAGAATTCCAGCCCCCTGATTCCTTACCGGATTGATGTTGGATTTAAGGATATATTGCTTGCCATGATTCAGGAGAATCCTTCTACACAGAATATCAGTCCCCCTTCCTTGTATTCATTGAAGAGTGAGTTCCATCCAGACTTTCCTGTGATTGACTACATGGCGGAGAATCTTCAATCTAGAATTACTCTTGAAGATATTGCGAAACACTTCAACTTTCATCCGCACTATATCATCGACTTGTTCAGGAAAAAGTTTGATACAACCCCCATGAAACTGCTTCAGGAGTTGCGGATCGAGAAGTCAAAAGAATATCTGGAATTCAGCAATTATACTGTAACAGAAATTGCGGAACTTGTTGGTTTATCTGCCCCATATTTCTCGAGGCTATTCCATTTAAAAGAAGGAGTCTCCCCAACTGAATATAGAGAACAAGCACGGACTGTGGTCGGGAAACATATCCTTCTTGAAGAAGAATTCTCGCCTTCTTTAAAAAAGCAACCGAAGATTTCTAAAGATATCCAATAAAGCCTATTCAAATATGCTTGGTATATATAAAGTTAAATGTGGCACAAACGCAACCAACATTAAGATGGCAATCATACTAATATAAAATGGAAGCAAAGCCTTAACAGCTCCTTCAATCGGTATCTTTGCAATGGCACTACCAATAAACAAAGCTCCTCCAACCGGGGGAGTGACTAACCCAATTGCCATACAAATCATCATTACAATTCCATAATGTATAGGGTCCATCCCGATGCTTGTTGCAATAGGCAAAAGGATTGGTGTGGTAATCAAAATGATAGGAGCAACGTCTAAAATCATACCAAGCAGCAGCAAAATAAAAATAATGATGAGAGTAATCAGGATGGGGTTGCTCGTTAAACTTAATAGATTTTCTGAGATAAGGGAAGGAACCCTCAACAATGCCAGTAACCAGGCAAAACCGCTTGATGTCGCAATTAAAAACAAAACCAAGGCCAGAGTTTTAAATGTACGCCTCAATACAGGGACAATCATGGACAAAGGAACTTCCTTATTGAAAACAAAGCTTACAATAAACGCATATACAACCGCAATGGCAGCAGATTCTGTAACCGTGAAAATCCCCGTCATGATACCTCCTATAATGATGACCCCTGTCATTAACCCCGGGATGCTTCCCTTAAGGGCAGCCAGAAATTCTGTAAAAGAGGATGGTTTTTCAGCCGGATAATTTCTTTTGACTGCAATCAGATAAGCGGTCACCATAAGTCCGAGACCAAGGAGAATCCCAGGAATGATTCCTCCAAGGAATAATGAGCTGATAGAGAGCCCTCCTCCAGCCGCCAATGCATAAATAATCATGTTGTGGCTTGGTGGAATGACAATGCCCTGGGTTGCAGAGGTTACCGTGACTGCCACGGAATAATCAGCGTCATATCCCTTTTTTTTCATCATCGGAATCATGACAGACCCCGTCGATGAAGTGTCAGCAAGTGCAGATCCTGAAATCCCGCCAAAGAGCATACTTGAGCTGACATTCACCATGCCCAGCCCCCCGCGGAACCTTCCGATCACCACATCCGAAAGCTTGATCAGCCGCTGTGAAATCCCGCCAGCGTTCATGATTTCACCTGCCAGGATAAAGAAAGGGATGGCCAACAACGGAAAGCTGTTTACCCCTGCCACCATACGCTGGGCAAGAACGGACATGGGAATATCGAGAAGAAAGGCAACGACCATGGATGTCAGGCCCATTGCTAAAGCCACCGGTACCCCAATAACTAAAAAGACAAGAAATAATACAATCAAAGTGGCGATAGCCATTATCCGTCTACCTCACTTTCTTCTTTTACGCCCTGCCAAAACCCGAGAAATTCGGAAACCAGATAGATGATGACCAGCGCGCCTGCTGCTGGTACAACAACATATAAGAGCGCTGAGGGTACGCCGATACCAGGGATACTGGAGTCCAGCATTTTATATGAAAACTTGCTGCCTTCAATCAGCATGAAAAAACCGAATAATATGGCTAATAGTCGCTGGAGCACATTCAATACACGCTGGAACATACGGGGCATTTTATTTTCAAAAAGAGTGATTCTAATGTGAATGTTATCCTGGAATCCAATGGCTATCCCTAGAAAGCCAATCCACACCATCAATAATAAGGAAAGGGGCTGAATCCAGGTTGGTGTATAGTTCAATCCAAATCTCGAGATAACCTGGTAGCTAATGATAATGGTCATTCCTACAATCATTAGCAGGACAAAGGATTCTGTTATCTTCCTTACTGTTACAAGAGTTCTGTTAATCATACAGTCTCCTCCTCAATTATTTCTTAAAATGGGCAAAGAGTACGAAACCCTTTGCCCAGCGTTCTATCGTGTGTCCTCAATTGCCTTAAACAAATCTCCATAAGTGGACTCATATTCTTTATAAAGCGGTTGGACCTTCTCCCTGAATTCGGAGCGTTCTTTATCGGATAATTCCACTACGTTATTTCCGGCCTCCATTACACGATCCATGGAGGTTTGGGCATATTTATCGTACTCTTCCAACTGCGTTTTTTCCGACTCCAATGCAGCTTCTTTAATTATTTTCTGATCGTCTTCTGAAAGCTGATCCCAAGAACTTTTACTCATGAATAATACTCCCGGGATCCGTAAATGTTCGGAGAGTGTGAAGTTCTTTGCTACTTCAAAATGACCGTCTGCTACATAAGTGCTGACATTATTCTCTCCACCCTCGATGACACCCATTTGCAGTGCACTGTATACCTCAGATGCAGCAAGTGGTGTTGGCGATGTTCCCAGCTTTTTAAAAGCGTCAATAAGAATATCATTTTGCATCACTCGAATCTTTTTCCCTTTTAAATCCTTGACCGTTTCAATTGGGTCTGTGGAATAAAAGCTTCTAGCACCTGCGTCATAAAAAGCAAGACAAATCAAATCGGATTCTTCTAAATCGGAAAATAGATCTTCTCTTAACGAAGATTCTAGTGCATTCCACATATGTTCCCTGCTATCAAATAAGAAAGGGAAACTAAAGATTCCCAGACTATCTGCGAATTGCGTTAAGGGACCTGCGTTTGCTCTTCCAATATCAATGATGCCTACTTGCGTTTGTTCAATGGTGGTTGTTTCATCTCCAAGCTGGCCGCCAGTATACACTTCCACTTTTATTCTTCCATCAGAGAGTTCCTCTACTTTTTTAGCAAACTCTTTTTCTGCTATGGAATCCGGATAATCATCTACCTGAGGTTCAGAGAGTTTCAAAACAATTTCTTCACCAGATTTGACAGCGCTCTCATTTTTAGCGGTGCCAGCGGAGGAAGAACAACCTGCAATACCAAATATCATCAGCACTGCAGCCATAAACACAACAAGCTTTCTACTTAACCTTTTCATTTTCCGAAAACCTCCTCATTTATAATTGATCTTTAATCATTTTGATTAATTGCCCATATTCAGCTTCATTCATAAACTTCTTGTGTGTCGGGGCATTCACAAACGCTTCACCCCACTCTTCTCCATTTTCATATTTTGGAACAAGATGAAAATGGAGATGGGAAACGACATCCCCATAGATAGCATAATTGATTTTCTGCGGCTGAAAGGCCTCCTGTAGCGCTTTCGCCGCCTTTGCTACATCCTCCGTAAACATTCGGAGTTCTTCAGGTGTCAGTTCAAACAATTCTCTTTTATGATGATGTAAAGCCAGAATCGATCTGCCCCGATGGGTCTGATCCATATTCAGATAGAAGACCGAAGTGGTCAAGTCTTCTATCTTTTTCATCAGATCATGTAATCTCTCATCTTTTTCGCAGTAAAAACAGGTGTCACCCATTGGTTTCATCCACTTCACAATCGATCATCACATGGATGGTGTCCCCGCGATGGTTATTCCTTGTCTTGAAAGCTTCATCGACCCTGGACAATGGGAAAATGTGAGTGATAGTTTCCTTTGTATTCACAAGACCGTCCATTACCAGCTTCAGTCCCTCATCAAAATAACGACGGTTGTCTATATCCCTTTTAGGTTCAGTCGATAAAATATCAAGTCGCTTCTTATGAACCTTAAAGAAATCAATCGGCTCATGACAGGTTCCGATACAGCCATACATGACGATTCTTCCGTTTTGCGCAGCAGCATCAATTGCGTCCACCATTCCAGAACCTTCGAGGAGGCAAGGTATGACGATATCAAATCCTTCCGGGAAATCCTCTCCGACTACATCCATGGTCTTTGCATCAGCTGACGGCATTTTATACGTATGGGTGGCTCCATATTTCTTTGCCAGCCCCAATTTTTCATCAAACAAGTCGGTTACCACTAAATTTTTCGGGCTGTAAAGCTTCACCACTTGAGTCAATGCAAGCCCGCTTACTCCCTGTCCCATGATAAGGACATTTTTATTTGGCGATATATCAGCGTTTTCAGCGGCGGATAGTAATGCCGGCACCACTTCAATCAATGATCCCTCTATCAATGGAAGTTCCTTAGGAAGCACCTTTACGGAAAAAGGCTTGCAGCACACGTATTCTGCGAAGGCTCCCCAGATATAACGAAGGGCTACATGGTCCCCGACATTCAATCCCAGGACATTTTCACCGACTTTGTCAATGACACCTGCTACTTCATGGCCCAGCCGTGTTGGATAAGAAATAAATTCTGGCTCACGTGCCCCGCGGTATACTTCAACGTCACTGCCGCAAATACCGACCCACTTCACCTTGATTCTGACTTCCCCTTCAGCCGGCTCAGGGATTTCTGCCCGCTTAATTTCAATATTTTCTATGTCAGATAATACTGCACACATCTGTGTCCCTGCTCCATCATGTTCCACCAATTGCATTGGAGGTACGGTCATTTTACTTACCATAATTTCAACTCTCCCCATAATCGTTTTTATTTTGTAACCACTTACATTTGTATTTCTACTATAGGTGAGGTCGAGGAATTGTTCTATGGAGAGAATTCAAATGAATTTAACCAATATTCAGATTTTCACTAACAGACACTCTAACTGCCCCAATCCAACAGCCTTTTCTGAGCGAGCCAAATCTATGGACATCTGAATATCAGATAAGAGAATACTCATATCTGTCATAGAAAAATGGTGAATGGTACTTTATGCTTCAAGTAGCCATATTACTACAATAGGAGGGGTATTAATGATTTCACGTGAAGAATTTAATCAAATAAGGATCGAAACACTGGCTTATTTTCAGAAGGCAAGCATTAAATTAACGGATAAAGAAATGGAAAGAATTGAAGTAGCGGATTTTGGCCTCAACCGAATAAGAGAATTAGGTTTACAATTAATTGAATACGTAAACACAGAACGCTGTTGTGCAAAAGACCTTGTACTTTTACCAAGGCAAACATGCCCTGAGCATTTACATCCCCCTGTAGGTGAATCGCCAGGGAAAGAGGAAACCTTCAGATGCCGATTCGGCACCGTCTACTTATATGTTCCCGGTCCAAGAACACAACATCCTAGCGCAATTATTCCCCAAGATAAACAAGATACTTTTACTGTCTGGAATGAAATCATCCTTAAGGAAGGAGAACAATATACATTGTATCCAAACACATTGCACTGGTTTCAAGCAGGAGAGGACGGAGCCATTGTATCTGAATTTTCGACAAAGAGTACAGATGAAAACGATATATTTACAGACGGAAACATTGAGAGGGTTCCGGAAGTGGCGGAATGAATTGATTACGACTAACGAAAGATTGAGGCTGGAAGGTCTTAATAAACAACTAAGGGTTGTCGGAAGGGGATTTTCATTACTTATCTTGAATGCATAATCTAATTCAACACAAAAGACTGCCTTCTTTCGATTTGAAGGCAGTCTCTTCTTTAACAGTCTATTAGATTGTCTGTACTGTGTTGTTTACTTTCATAACTTGATAGTTAAAGCACATTTCTACTTTTTAACAAATCATCGTATTAAAGTATCCTCAGTAGTTCACGAAGATCACTCCAACTGGATCTTATCCCATTCTCACTAAAGAAACAGGATGAAAATTACTTCTTTTCCCCCCTAACAGACGTCTCTATCACTAAATATAATTTAGTATTTATAATCGCTTTACCTTACCGACTTCACCAGTTTAGTCTCTAAACCAATAAATTCTGCTGTATCTATGACTGGCATCATTTGAATTCCGTCTGTCCCCCTTGCTTTATCCTCTCCTTCACAGGAATGTCTGAGCTCCCACTCTCATAGACTTATTGAAAAGAAGGGAGCTGGTCTCAATGCTTGAGTGGAGTGCTGTTATTGCAGCCGTCGCGTTTACCATTCTCGTCATCTATTTGATTTTGACATTAAGAAAAGTAATGACAACACTTGTTGAAACGAAAAAGACGCTGTCTGACACCCGGACAGCTGTGAATGGCATTACAGAAGAAGCAGAAGAACTGATTCATACAGCCAACCAGATTTCTGTAGATGTAAAAGGAAAAATGAAAGCTGTTGACCCTTTGGTTGAGTCCGCTCATGATGTGGGGGAAATCATACACAATGTTACCAGCTCGGTAAAGAGAACATCTTTGCAAAAGAACACTCCCAAAACCATTCATGCGCATGAAAGCAAGCCTGTACAAATTAAATTGAAGTAAGCAAAAAGAGGCCGGGCGATCCGGCCTCTTTTTATTTGGTAGGGGGCTTCACGCGATTGCCTACGCTTGATCACCCATACAAGAAAAAGGCACCGGTTCAAAAGGAATCAGTATTTCATTTACTTGTACCGCTCCGCCCAATTCAGTTATATAATAATGTGGTGTGAACCATCAAGATACTTATAAAAAAGCGGGGTGCATTGGCTTGGAGCCGTGTGATGTTTGTGAACAAAGAGAGGCCAGGATAAGATTGACTTCTGCACAGGGAGATAAAGAATTTTGTGAAACCTGCTACAATAAGCAAATGGAATCGGAATTGGACGTCCAACTTGAGTCCATCGTCCAGTCTTTCACAGTAGAAAGCCACGATGGGAATAAAAGAACCTTCGAAGTACATAGACGACTGGACCCCTTGGGGATTTTCCTCAAAGCGGAAGAAAGCACCATCCATGGTTATCGTTTCGCTGTTCATGGTGAGCTGCACTGTAACCAAAAAGAATTATTTAACCTCTTGATGGATAAAACCATACAAGGCGTAAATACTTCGAACCTCAAAATGCATCGTTTTCCAAACGGTCATCAAACTGAAGGCATTGCTGCCGACCAAGTAATTGGCAGAGTCGAATACGATGAGAAATCACATGGAAACACCCCATTGGTCATCATAGATGGAAAACCCTATACATGGGTACAATTCGGACGAATGGTGACATCGTTTGAAGGATTTCAAATGAAAATCGAATGGCTGGATATGACGGAGGATGCAGAATAACAGAACCTAGCCGGGTGGGGGCCAGACACGAATCCCCCCCGTCCCCCCATCTTAACCAACCTTCCCTAATCCCTTCCCATCCCCTATAACAGAGAATATATGGAATAACAGATAAACAGATGGGGAGGTCCTCTGATTTGATGCAAGAAAAACATTTGTACGGCTTACCCAGAGATAGTTTTTATAAGCTCATCAACACGTTTAAAAATTTCTCTTCCATCATAGAGCTCTTACTAAATTGAAGAAGAGCCTTTCAAGGGATCCTGAAAAGGATGATATTGTAATCGACGCTACCATTCAGCGCTTCGAATTCACTTATGAACTATCCTGGGAAATTTTGAAATCTTATTTAGAATATAACGGCGTAACAGATATCTCAAGTCCCAGAAGCACAATAAAAACAGCATTCAAAGAAGGGCTCATAAAAGAAAAGATGGTGAGCTCTGGCTTAAAATGCTGGAAGACCGCAACCGGACCTCACTTACATACGATGAAGCAACAGCGTTAGACATTTATAACAATATTAAACATGCATATATCACCTTATTAGATCAGGCCTATGAGACTTTAAGTAAAAATATCATCCAGGAATAAAAAAACAATGGGATAGAAACTGCGGTTAAAAACCTGAGTTCCTGTCCCCTTGTTTCTGATTCTGTTCAAAATATATTGTCGTTTAAACTATACCATATTAACGCGGGGACACTTTAGCTGAGTGGGGGTCAGACCCCAATATGCACCTCCAGAGGTGGGGCTTTGTCACGATACCTGCTTTAACGGGGTTTTGGTGAATGTACCGGGTGACGGTGAGGAGGTATTCCACGGTTTCGACATTCTCGCTTTTGAACCGGTCCTGAAAGAGGTGACCGGTTGTTTTGTACTTCCAGTTATAGTAGTTGGCATAGCTCACACCGATCCGTTTCATTACGATTGAAATGCTTTCGCTGCCTTCTTTGACCAGAAGATGGACATGATTCCCCATCAGACACCAGGCATAGAATTTCAGTCCTGATTTTGTCTTATATTTCTGCAGGATATCAAGGAACTTGATCCGGTCTTCCTCATCATGAAAGATTTCCTGCCTGTTCGCACCCCTCACAATCACATGATACACTCCGCTGTTGCTCTTCTTCCTCGCATGCCGGGCCATCCGCTTCACCTTCTTATGAAAAATTAGTTATAGATCATTCCGCTATCTTCCCCCGTCAATGAAACAGGGGAAGTCCGTGACAACTTGCGAAATGACAGGGCTTCGGTAAGGGCGGCTTCGGTTACGGCCTCCTCCCCCATCAAGTCGGAGATCGTGCGTGCCAGCCTGATGATTTTGATTTGAACACGGTTACTCAGACCGTATTGTATAGACAGTTCCTGAATGTCCTTCTGTTGCTGGGGAGTCAAGGGGCTCTTTTTAATCAGCTCCTCGAAAGGGACGCTGCCGTTGCATATTTCTCTTCCGTAACGGAGATATTGTCTTTCCCTCGCCTGGCGTACCCGTTCCATGATGTCTTTCGATGACTCCATACCCGCAAAATCATGATCTTTCAGATTCACCGCTTTCAATGAAAGCAGAAGGTCCATCCTATCCAAAATCGGTCCCGACACGCGGCTTTTGTACGCTTTTATTTGTTTATCCGAACAGGTACAATATTGGTCCTTGGATCCATAATAGCCACAGGGGCAGGGGTTCATGGCAGCGAGGAAGATAAACTTCGCGGGGTAAGTGACAGTTGAGTGGGCACGGCTGATCGTGACGGTTTCGTTCTCAAGGGGCTGCCTTAACATATCCAGCGTCTTCTTTGAAAATTCCCCGAGCTCATCAAGGAACAGGACGCCGCGGTGGGCAAGCGAAACTTCTCCGGGCTTAGGGTTTGTTCCCCCGCCAATAATTGATACGGCTGAAGCGGAGTGATGGGGATGACGGTAAGGAGGCAGCGTGATGGAGGTATACGGAGCACCGGCTAATTGATAGAGGCTGATCTTTTCGAGCTGTGCTTCTTTCGTCAACGGGGGCAAGATCGAATGGAACGTTTCTGCGAGCAGGCTTTTCCCGCAGCCGGGAGGACCGTCCATCAAGAGGAAATGCTCACCGCTCGCTGCTATCTCCATTGCGCGCTTGGCGAATTCATGGCCGATGATTTGATTGAAATCTCTATCGATCGTCTGTTTTTCCTCTCTTTTCTCTTCAGTCCGTGCGAACGGAATCAGCTGCTGTCCGGAAAGGACATCAAGTACATCCCGGATCGTTTCTATGTAAACCAACTCCAGCCCGGGGATGTCGATGGACGGGATCGAAGGATCATATGGCAGGTATAATGTTCTCAGCTTCAGCTTCTTTGCCGCCAAAATGGCGGCAATCATTCCTTCTACCGGAAGCACGCTCCCATCCAACGACAATGCCCCGATAAAACCGGCATTCTTTGGAACCTCATCCTTCAGGAAATCTCCGCTCTTCAGTACCCCGATCGCAATCGCCAAATCAAACAACGGACCGTTTTTCTTCTGCTCGGCAGGTGACAAGTTAATGATCACTTTCATATCCACCAGCGAAAAGCCCAAACTGCGCAAAGCCGCCGACACCCGCTCTTTAGACTCCTTCACCGATGCATCAGGAAGCCCGACCACCACGATCGATTCCATCCCCTCCACCACCTGGACCTCTACCTGAACGGCGTAACCTTCCAGACCTTTCAAACCAATACTGGTAACGTTTGCTGACATGAGTAGCATTCCTCCGTTCTTTTTGTATTTGGAGATTAGTAAACTATTTAGATATAAAAGATTTATCAGTAGAATGAGAGCACATAGAGCGTAAATGTGAGAAATAAGAGTTTTGAGGTGTGACTTGAAAGATGGGATAAAGATGGGATAATGGGTGAGATCAATTAATGAAAGAGATTTTTAAGAGGTGACTATGAGGAGTACACTAAATTTAACATATAATTTTAAATATTACAAAAATTTATTTTGGATATATTTAAAACGTTTTTATAGCAGCTTTTGTCTTTAGAACATTTTCCGCGAATATGAAAAGCGAGGCAAGTGGCTCACTACTTCGCACTTGGGGGCTTTCTCCTCCGCATTAGGTGGCTCAAAAGTATGCATACCTGGTTCATAATCATTACAATATTCGTAAGGTATGCTCAATAATTATTCAAGGAGGAAAAGTGGTAACCAACGTGTCATCTATTGGTACATTCGTTGGCGTTAAGTGGTAAATAGAATGTCATCTACTTAGTACATATCATTTGCTGTGATAAGTTAACCACCAATTCTATAACCCAGTCTCCATTTCCATATTTATGTAAAAAGAAGCAAAAGAACCGTCCCCTTGCTTCCTAGGAAATGAAACAATTGCGGAAGCAATTTTAGATCGTATTATTCATGACTCCTATCAAATTCTACTAGACGGAGAAGTTTCTATGCGTGAGCGTCATGGGTTAGGCAGGTAACCATGATATGACCACTTTAACGCCAAAAGAGATTCAGAAGATGGAAGAAAACTATTATTGGCTAGGTTTTAAAAGCTGGATTCCTTTCCCAAAGGAACTAATTGAAAAGCTTTTAAAGGTTTATGGCGAGGACCCTGTCCCTTATTGTTGGACCGAGCAAGATATTTATGAAGGATCTAGAAAGATAATCTTCGATTACTTCAGTAACAAATCTAAGTAGTTAATTACAATAATAGCCCTATCAGATTACTAGATTGTTAATCTGTAGGGCTTTTTTATCCATTGGTAAATGTGTTGGCGTAGCCTGGTAAATTCCTTGGCGGAGAGTGGTAAAAAAGATGGCAAGGGTGGTAAGATCTTTTGGCTGTATTCAATATAATTTTAAATATTACAAAAATTTACTTTAGATATATTTAAAACGTTTTCATAGCAGCTTTTGTATTTAGAACATTTTCCGTGAATATGAAAAGTGAGGCAAGTGGCTCACTACTTGGTACTTGGGGGCTTTCTCCTCCGCATTAGGTGGCTCAAAAGTATGCATACCTGGTTCATAATCATTACAATATTCGTAAGGTATGCTCAATAATTATTCAAGGAGGAAAAGTGGTAACCAACGTGTCATCTATTGGTACATTCGTTGGCGTTAAGTGGTAAATAGAATGTCATCTACTTAGTACATATCATTTGCTGTGATAAGTTAACCACCAATTCTATAACCTAGTCTCCATTTCCATATTTATGTAAAAAGAAGCAAGAGAACCGTCCCCTTGCTTCCCAAATATGAAGATGCAAAAGGCTTACGCGACTTAAATTATAAATCTTCTTTCTTAACTCAATTAAATAATTCAGACAGCAAATTTAATTGCTATAATAAATATTTTTCTTTAGCAGGAGATTACTTTTTTGGAAGAAGTGATATAGTTGTATCGGTCAATAAAATAAGTCGTATTCAAGTTCACAATACAAAATACAGTTTTGGAAGTATAGTGAATGACTGGCATCATTTTAATTATTATAAAAACTTAGATGACAAATTACTTGACGCTTTAGATACAGCTAGACATAGCTTGAATTTTTAAATCATTTCCCCAAAAATTTATTAAGTGTATTTTAATTTGCCTGAATTCAGAGGTAAAGTGTACGGCTCTATTAACAGACCCTAGATTATTACAAAAATAATAATCTGTAGGCTTCTTTATGTATTTGAGTATTGCATTAGGAAAGAGCCACTTGAGCGGACTTTTGAGCCTTGACTCAATAATCTCTAATATAAGCATCACGTGTTCTTCCGGGAGTTTTGATAATAACCACTCATCCAGTATTAATACATCTACTTTCCGGTATTTTTGAATCAACTTCCGAAAGCTTCCGTCTGCTTCGAACTTGGCCACTGTCAGTTCATCTAATAGTTCAGGAAGACGAATATACTTAACGTTATAAAACTGACGACAAGCTTGAACACCAAAGGCATTTGCGATCCATGTTTTTCCGTTCCTTGAAGCGCCCATAAGGATAATGTTATGGTGTCGTTGAATATAATTTCCTGTTGCTAATTCTAAGATGAGTTGCTTATTCAGTTTTCGATCTGGATTATATTCGATATCTTCAATGGCAGCTGCTGGTTCATTCAATGTTGCTTGTTTAATCAGACGTTCTAACTTATTTGAACGTCTGCGATCATACTCATGATCCACTAAAAGCTGAAAACGATCATCAAAGTCCATTTTTTGATATTCACGGTTTTGGCTCTGTTGCTGATAAATATCCGCCATACCACCCATTTTCATTTCGGTTAATTTTCTTATGGTTTCCTGATTCATTTAGAACGCTCCTTTCCAAAATATGCTGCACCACGCACAAATCCATAATCATTAGCCATATGTTTTGACTTTTCTGCAGGTGATTCCGGTGGAATCCTTTTAGCCTCTCGGTCTAGAATACTCTTAAGAACTGAAAGGGTTGGGTTACTTGATATGGCTAGTAAAGTTTCAACCGAATTTTCTAACGAGATTGGCGCATATTTTTCTGCAATATTTCTCAGAGCGCTCAAAATAGACAATGCTTTTTTCTCTGCGTTTTGTTCGAGCGTTTTATCAACAAACTTTTCCATGGATGGCCCAATGCTTTTGGCCCAATCCCGGTTATTCTCAGGGTTGTGATCTAAATATAAACGATGATCGGGCATATGTTCTATAGATGTCGAATATTGACCAATATCGCCTGTTAATCGTTTATGGGATGCAATCCGTACATCTTTGAAGTAAAATTCAAGTAGATCTGGTGTCAGGCGAATTTCGACCTACTCCCGGACGTACTCATATAGGACGGAATAATACATGCGATCAACCTGGATGTGGTAGTTCGGTTGAACTTTCGCTGTTTTCCATTCCGTCAATTTGTAACGTGTGCGAGGAAGAGAGCGAAGGTAGGGCTTCTCCTCTTCCTCAAATACCTCTCTACGAGATCCTGGATGCTTCTGGAAAGCAGTAGTATAAATCTCTTCAAGCTTTTCGAAAATGTGATGGTTCAAATCTTCCAAATGGAAAAAAGGATAATTGCGTAAAGCAGCTATAACCTGTCTGGATATATAGCCCACTGTTCCTTCAACACTTGCTTTGTCCTTAGGTTTTCGGACGCGACTTGGAACTATCACTGTATGATAATAGTCAGCCAGCTCTCGATATGCTTCCTGCAAAATAGGTTCACCTCGTAGAGGTTTGGTCACACCTGTTTTCAGGTTGTCAGGTACCATCGTTTCAGGTACGCCACCAAAATACTCTAAAGCATGAATGTGGGCGGTAAGCCAGCTCGGAGACTTCATGTCTATAAACCCCTCAACATAACTGTACTGACTGTAAGGAAGTGTAGCGATAAACACATAGACTGGTATCTTTTCCCCTGTTGCCCGGTCTTGAAGGGTAAGCGTAGACCCTGCCCAGTCAACCTCCATAATTTCACCTGGTTTACGACGTATCGGCATTGTCGTTTTATATTTCTTTGCGTAGTTCCCGTATTTTTCCGTAAACGTACGGTAAGCATAGGGGACCTTCTTTCCTAGGCGTGCTTCAGTGGCATATTCGTAATGTAATAGTTTCAATGTAACGTTTTTCTTTTGAAGTTCTTTGTGAACCTTTTCCCAGTCCACTGGGTAATATCCTTTCTCGACAGCTTGTTTCTCAGGAAACAGAAAATCATTTAGCCAGGAATTCGTCATGGTGTCGTTTAGTTCTTGTATCCCTCTTGATTTTGCCGTTTGAATGACACTAGCTACCGTATTTCTTGAATGACCCGTGCTCGCACTGATTGTACGCTGACTCATCCCCTCAAAGTGAAGATCTAGAATCTTCCGACAATTGGATCACAATAAAACCTCCCTATAAAAGATTTGTCATGCGGTAACGCATACTTCTCAATTATACAGAGAGGTATTTATTTATATAGCACAAGTGGCTCCATACTCCGCACTTGGTGGCTTTCTCTTCCGCATTAGGTGGCTCAAAAGTATGCACTAATGGCTCATTCTGTCTGCAATAATCAGGAACCTCGCCCTTCAGGAAATCCGTACTCTTCAGTACCCCGATCGCAATCGCCATATCAAACAACGGACCGTTTTTCTTCTGCTCTGCAGGTGACAAGTTGATGATCACTTTCATATCCACCAGCGAAAATCCCAGACTGCGCAAAGCCGCCGAAACCCGCTCCTTCGATTCCTTCACCGAAGCATCCGGAAGTCCGACCACCACGATCGATTCCAACCCCTCCACCACCTGGACCTGTACCTGAACGGCATAACCTTCCAGGCTTTTAAACCAATACTGGTAACCTTCGCTGACATGAGTAGCATTCCTCCGTTCTTTTTATGTTATTGAGATTCGTAAACTATTTAGACATAGAACAATCAAGGAAGATTTATTATTAGTAGGATGAGAGCATAATTGTAAGAATAAGAGTTTTAAGGAGGTTCTTGATAGATGGAATATTGGGTAAGTTCAATTAGTTGTGGCTTTATAAGAGGATGTTGTGAGTATACTTTAATTTAACATAAAATTATAAATATTACAAAAAATGTTTAAGATTTATTTAAAAAGCCTTTTTATTCGCCCTAATAATTAAAGTGAGGAAAGCGGCTTACTCCTTCGCACTTAGTGGCTTTCTCACCCGCATAGGTGGCTCAACAGTATACACAGCCGGTTCATTCTGTTTGCAATAATTCAACAGAAGGAAAAGTGGTAAACACCTTGTCTTTTACTGGTACTTTGGGTTGTCATCAGGTAATAACTTATATGTATTGGTGCTACTTTTCTTTCTCTTTAATCAGATGATAAAAAACAAGTAAAAGTGTTCAGTCTTATTTAGCAAAAACTGTTTCATCTTATTTGACGATACTACCTCATGCATTCTTCCATATTTATGAAAAAAGAAGCAAGAGAACCGTCCCCTTGCTTCCCTGAACTATCCTGGAAACTTTTGAAATCTTATTTAGAATATAACGGCGTAACAGACATCTCAAGTCCCAGAAGCACAATAAAAACAGCATTCAAAGAAGGGCTCATAAAAGATGGTGAGCTCTGGCTTAAAATGCTGGAAGACCGCAACCGGACCTCACTTACATACGATGAAGCAACAGCGTTAGACATTTATAACAATATTAAACATGCATATATCACCTTATTAGATCGGGCCTATGAGACTTTAAGTAAAAAATATCACCCAGGAATAAAAAAACAATGGGATAGAAACTGCGGTTAAAAACCTAGCTGAGTGGGGGTCAGACCCCATTATTGAAACGTCCCCTTGCTTGCACCAATCACACCAAAAAGGCGCCCCCTTTCCAAAAAAGAAGCACCTCCTCAATCCACACAAAATGCACTTTCATGCATTAACGCTGGATACTTTAACTGGGTGGGGGTCAGACCCCCATATTGAGATAAATTATAGATATACTGTAAAAATAGAATTTTGCACATCATTTCCGGCTCTTTTGCTGGTCTGCCAAAGTTCTTAAAATAAGAGCTCTCTAGTAGACTATTAATAAAACTGAAATCTACCGCTTTCAGAA
The DNA here is from genome assembly GCF_045897515.1 of Rossellomorea oryzaecorticis. Classification (NCBI taxonomy): domain Bacteria; kingdom Bacillati; phylum Bacillota; class Bacilli; order Caryophanales; family Bacillaceae; genus Rossellomorea; species Rossellomorea oryzaecorticis. Next base: position 43,689 of record NZ_JBJOSA010000016.1, read on the forward strand.
CTTTTCTAAGTATATGTTTTTCAGGAATTTTATTGTATAATTCAGAATGAAAGCTATATTGCTTTGGCTCTGGTCGAAGCATAGAAAGGCCCCCTAGTATGGTTTGTGTTTGGTCGCACTAATTATACCATTAGGGGGCTTTTTGATTTTGAAAACCGAAGGTTCTTAAATATAATTCACATGCCAGTTAAAAACCGACTTTTTCATCGGTCTCGATACGTCCCCTTGCTTCCTTGTTTCCTTGCTACCCTTATCCTCTTCAATTTGAAAGTACTAAACTTGTAAATTATCGTAGGCCTTACTTATGTGTAAAGTTTTATAGATTAACCACATGTTAAGAATGGCACCTGATACCCCAAATAAGGCAATAGCAACTATATCACTTCTAAATATAAAGTAACCAATTGCCAAGGCAATAATTCTGGTTATCAGCAATATAGAAGTAAACTTAAGATGAAAAGCTTGTGCTGACAACACAGGTAAAGTCCTTATTGAAGGAATATTCATAAATACAAAGAAAGACCAAATAGCTATCCATCTCGCATATTCTCCAGCCATTAACCAGTTTTGACCAAATACAAAGCTAAATAACCAAGGACCAAACATAATAACTGATCCAAAAGGAATTATTCCTATTAAGCCGAGTATTAAAGTAGCCTTCCTAATTAAACTTGTTAATTCCTTACCCTCATTTGCAGCTTGATTTATTTTAGGATAGAACACGTCTCCCACTGATAGACCAATAAGTTGAGATGGAGCGCCTAATACAGTTCTACCGATTGAGTAGAAACCTGCAGAGGCAGGGCCAAAGAAAATTGTTAATAGTAATATGGGTAAGCTTTGTGAAGCCGCATTGATTAAAACTTCAGGAGCTCTATATTTAGGAAAATCATTATATTTTTCAGCTATTTTTTTTAGTGAGACTTTTTCACCTTTTTTATTTGTCATAGAAAATTGTTTATAGTTAGATATTCTTGTGAAAATAAATAGCATAAAAGCCTTTATACCATTACTTAGAGTCGTCATAACTACTAGTACTGTAGCTACAGGATAAAATATACCAACCCCCACCATACTACCATGAAAAATTAAAGCATGAAGAAAAGATACTTTGGCAGTTATACTAAATTGTTTTGTACGAATAAGCCATTGTTGTAGAACTTGTAAATATCCTGAAAACATCACAACTAATGGGATTAAATATAAAAATTGAGCAACCTCATTAATTTGAAATAACTCAATTAAATTATTATTAAAAAGCAACAGAATGAAAGTCACTAAAATAGCTATCAAAGAAGTTATATATAATGAAAGTCTAATTAAACCTTTTGCTTCGCTATCACTCTTAGGAAGAACAATTGCTATGGGATAAGTTAAGGCTGCAACGGGAGTAATAATTGCTATAATACTAATAAAAACTCCCATAATACCATAAGCTTCTGGTCCATATAAACGAGTAATAATTGGTGACAATGCAACAGCGATAAGTTGAGCTGTGGCTGTACCAGTTGCCATTATAAATACATTCCGTATGAATGGCTGTTTACTTAATTTAAGAAATTTTTGTGTCATCTTTTTTCCTTCTCACTGTCGTAACTTTTAATAAATCATTTTAACCCAATCTCGTTTTTAACATCTTGTGCCACTCCCCAAAGGTCAAAATTTGGGTAAGTATCCTCTCATGATCTTTTATTCCTTGTATATGTTGATTAAATTTTTCTAATAGAATTTCTCGATCAAAAAGATCGTCGCTTAAAATATCTTCATCTTTAATAATAGATAAAATAGTTTGTTTAATTTTCTCATTTTCTATAATCAGCCTTGAATAATTTGGCCACGAATAATTTTTAGATTTATAGTTTTTAGATTTAAATAACTTATTATAAGCTCTATGATAGTTTGTAGCTAACCATTGCATATTATAGTTTCTTTTTAAACTTAATCTTGAGCTTGATAAAGGTATTCTTCCAATTTCCGGATCCAATTGATTGATAGCTTTTCTTAACAAATCTCCTGTAGATCTGTATTTAATAGGAACCTGCAATAATAAATCAATAAGTCTGTTATCATATATAGTTCTATAGTTAATTTCATTATTAATACATAGTTGATTTAGATGTGAGCTGTATCTTCCATAACTATCACAAGCTAAGTAGTCTATCGCTTCTTGTGGGTCTACGTCTCTTGTATTAAAATTTTTCTCAAGCATTTCTTTAAAAGTTTCTTTTACTAAAAGATTTATATCTAAGTCTAAATCCTTGTTAAAAATTTCGTCTATCTCTGGAACCTTCCGTGGAAAATTATCCAGTACTTTTTCTATTGCATTTTCTTTATTCTTGTCAATAAGCGGTAATGATAATTTAAATTGACGTAAGTAAAGATTTTTTTTTATGAATTTGCTCCCTTGCCAAAACTGTTCTATTAGTGAGCCATTAAAAATAATATCTATATCTTGATTAATTCGATCTAAATATCCAATAAAATGACCATTTAGATAATTATGCATCCCATCTCCGATTTCAACTGAATCTTTAATAATATTGTAATAATGATTTGAATCTCTTTCTAGATAATTGAATTTTGCTCCTTTGTGTTCTGCTATACTTTTAGATATCTCACATTCAATATTGAAAGAATCTCCTAGCGTATAAACTTGTGAGATTTTATTTTCTATGTCAGCTGCCATAATTGCTCGCGAGTCTAATCCCCCACTAAGGAATATTCCATACTTCTTATCATCTTTCGTTTTATAACTCATAATCTGTTTCATAAGATTACTTAAACTACAAATGTATCTTTTTTCACTAAAATCCTCATCTATATTTTGTTTAAAAGACCAATATCTAAAGTTTGTCATTTTACCATTACTAATTTTATTCAGAGTTGCCTTTTCTAAAGAATATATATTTTCAATAAAAGTCTTAGTGCCAAATACCATCTGCAATTTAAAGAACTCAATGATTGCTTTATGATTCAAGCTAATTTTCGAATTTTTGTAAATTGCTATTTCGGACATTCTGTTAGAAAAGATAAACCTGTTTTCATCAAGAAAGTAATAAAACGGCCTGGTGGCAAACCTATCATTTATAATCTTTACTTCTTTGTTATTATGAGAGAAAAGAAGTAAGTTAAATGAACCATTTAATTCACCAATTATATTATCGTTATTTTTATTAATATTTAAAACAACTTTTTTTAGGAAGTTTTTATCATTGGTTTTTAAATTAAAGTCATTACTATATAATTCACCATCTACAATAAGAGTAGTTTCTAAATCAGCATAATGGTATATATTAAAATCATTCGTATTAATTACATAATCCACCCTGAATTTATTATCTATAATTTTATTTTTTGAATTTGGAATCAAATTTTTAGTGGATAATGTGTCATTAAAAAGCAATTCGCCAATATATTTCCTCATAATAACCCCTCTTTAAATTATTGTTATATTACAAGCCTTTTACTTATACCTAAAAATCTGCTTCATGAATATATAGTAGGAAGCCTACTCCAGTCTATTTAACATTCTGTTGTCATTAGGAATAAATAAATAAGCAAATAATATATAAAATAGTAAACCATGCGTGAATAATAAAGTTTCGAAAAAGGATGTATTGATAATATAGAGATAACTAAACACAATTCCAAAATATGAAGGATGAAGATTTAGTTGCTTAATTAAATAAATAATGAATCCAAATATACACGAACTAATAAAAACTCCTAATGTGCCTAAGCTAAAAAAACCCTCAGTAAAAATACCTACATTAGCATATAATCCTTTTGATCCTATTACGTTTTCACCGATAAATTGAGGTATGAAGAAATCATATTCATTTTGACCTAATAGTTCTGCTACATTAGAGTGTTTATAAAAGGTGAAATTCCCATTAAAATAATCATAATACACTTGGAATAATCGGGAAGGTGTTAAAAATATTCTTCTAATGTAATCTGCTAATAAATAGGAATCTGCTAAAATATACTGAAATATGGATATAGTAAAAGTAGCCAGTATTGCAAATAGAAAATTTGAACTTTTTTTAAAATAATCTCCTCTAAGAAAAAATAGAGAAGCAATAAAACCTATTAAGATGCTTTTTAAGGCTCCATTTAATAAAAAAATTAGTAAAATACTTATTACAGAAAAGATTGCTAATACTCTCTTTTTATTGTTAATTGAATAAATAAGGAGAAACGGCAACAATACTCGAGAAAGAGGAGAAAAGATATATCCCATTATAAAGTTAGTACTGTTGTTTGCTGCTCTAGATTCGTAAACATCCATAAACAATAGATTTTTGATGTTTATATTAGCTATATTTTGTAAATAAGGAGCTATTAATATTATAGTTACAATCACTAAGGTAATATAAGTTAATGTATCTTTTAAATCTATCTTAATACTTTTCAACCTATTTTTATTACTTCTATCGATTTTATCAATAATATATATTATCCAAAGTGGTATAGCCATATAAATTGCTAAAATAAAATTGGAATTATTATAGACATAAAAAATTGTTTGTCCAAAAAATAATAGAGTTAACGATATGATGTAAACAATACTATAAAGTTTATTTCTAATAAATAAACTAAGACAAATCATAAATAAAACAAAAATTGAAGCAATAGATAATTTATATATTGAAAAATATTGAGTGTGAAACCCTAAGTAGTCAAAATGAATAGCAATAATAAACCTATAATTAATTATCAAAGCTAAATAAATCATTGATAATAGAAGGCTTCTCTTTAATTTACCTTTCATTTATTTTCCCTTCCAGATATAATTTTTGATATTTCTCAGCGACATTCTTCCATTGAAATTTATTTGCTCGCTTCAGGCAGTTTTGAGACATATTGTTATAATTTTTAATTATTTTGGAAACCACATTACATAGCATTTCTGAATTATTTGGATCTACTGAATAACCAACTTCTCCATTTTCAAAGAAACCATCAATCCCTTGGCCTTCAGAATATATAACAGGTATACCTCTTGACATAACTTCAATATATACAAGGCCAAAAGTTTCTTTGAATGATGGCATAACAAATATGTCACAATTATCCATAACTCTTGTAATGGATTTCATATCAGTAATATATCCATGGAAAATAATATCTTTCTCCATATTCAGTTTATTAGATAATTCTTTGCAATGCTTTTCCAGTGGCCCATCCCCTATTACGTCTAAGGATACATTGTACCCTCTGCTATTAAGGACTTGGCAAGCTTGTATTACAGTTTTTAAGTTCTTATTTTTATTGATCGATCCAATAAACAATAATTTTACTTTCTTAGATATAGAAGTGTTCTTTTGTATTAACGCGTTTTCATGCCAATAATCATGTATCCCATTAGGAACCACATAACACTTATTTTCAATTTGATTCAAAATATATGAAGGTAAAACGGAGAGTGTTTGATTTTTATACGCATGAGATAAAAAAATAATAGCTTTAGCATTTAATAGTATCTTATACATAAATAATCTTAAGTGTACTCCGTATTTATAAAATACGTTAATATCAGTATTACGTACATTAACAATATAATTAATACCATATTTTTGATGTAACTTATATGCTGTACCGCCATCACTAAAAAGTGTATGAGCATGTACAAAATCAATTTTACTATCTGACATTATTGAACGCTCTATTACATGCAGTTGTTTTCTAGTTTTATTAAAATAAAAAAATCTATCGTATCTTTTTAAAATATTTTTATAATAGTAATCAACTGTCTTATACTTAGAAGGTAATTGGTTACTCCCAGTAAAACTATCATTCTTTAATGGAACAAATACATGCTGATTTATTTCACTTTTTGAAAGTTCTTTGATCAAATTAGCATAAAGTTTATTACCTATGTAATAAGAACAAATATGCAATAATTCCATTGTCAACCTCCCTAGAAATATCTCAAAAAGAGATACTTAATTTTTATAAGTTCCAATAACTATAACCAACTTGTTTAATCTTTTCTTTGTCTAAAATACTCTTAACATCAACAATAACTCTTTCTTCATTTGGAAATTCTCCAAACATGCTGTCTATTTGCTCCAAAGAAATATCCTTAAATATGTCGTGTGCAACAGCAAAGACAAGGCAATCCGCATCATTTATCATATCGAAGGGCACTAAATCTACTCCGTACTCAGTCTTTGCATCAGCTGGATCTGCATATGGATCGACTACAATTGGTTCAATTTCATAATCATTAAGACGTCTAAGGATATCGTCTACTTTTGAATTTCTGGTATCAGGGCAATTCTCTTTGAATGTGATTCCTAAAATAACAACCTTTGCTTTCTTTACTACCTTGTTTGCAAGAATTAATTCTTTTATAATTGCGTCCGCAATAAATGCACCCATTCCATCGTTAATTTTTCTACCGGATAAAATGATTTGGGAATGATATCCAAGTTTCTCAGCTTCGTACAAGAAATAATAAGGGTCAACACCAATACAGTGACCGCCAACTAATCCAGGAGTAAACTTAAGGGCATTCCATTTAGTGTTCATGGCCTCTACAACTTCTTGTGTATCAATTCCCATGCGATCAAATACCATCGCAAGCTCATTCATAAATGCAATATTGATATCACGTTGACTGTTTTCAACAACCTTAGCTGCTTCAGCTACTTTAATAGCACTCGCGCGATGAACCCCTACTTCAACGACAAGTTCATAAACTTTAGCAATTTCCTCTAAAGATTCTTCATCCATACCCGAAACGATTTTAATGATATTTTCCAATCGATGTACCTTATCTCCTGGGTTAATTCGTTCTGGAGAATAGCCTATTTTAAAATCCACTCCACACTTTAAACCTGACTCCCTTTCAAGAATAGGAACACATATATCCTCAGTCACTCCTGGATAGACTGTAGATTCATATACTACAATTGATCCTTTGGAGAGATTCTTTCCAATAGTTCTACTAACACCTTCTATAGGACTTAAGTTTGGAGTTTTATCAGCGTTTACAGGTGTTGGAACTGCGACAACAAGAAATTTAGCCTCTTGAAGCTTAGCTGGATCTGAAGTAAAATCTACTGTCGATTGACCTATTGTCTCATCACCAACCTCATTGGTAGGATCTATTCCATTCTTATACTGTTCAATTTTTTGAGTATTAAGGTCGAAGCCAATAACGTTAACTTTCTTGGCAAAAGCAACCGCTATGGGCATACCTACATATCCTAATCCTACAACTGCTATTTTTTCCTCTTTATTAACTAGTTTTTCGTACAGGCTCATTTGATTGTTCCTCTCTTTCATTTACATTCTCGAAAATATCGATCAACTTCTCTGTTAATTTATTAAAGTCAAATTGATAAGCGGCTTCACGAGCATTTTTCCCCATCAATTTATTCTTACTCTCATCACTACTTGCTGTAATTATGGCTTTAGCAATTTCTTCTGGATTTTGTACTGGAGCGCTAATTCCACATCCGAATTTATCACAAATACTATAACCAGTTTTATAGGTTTGTACGATACATTTTCCGGCTGCCAAATACTCAAAAAATTTATTCTGACTTTGACCATACTTATCAAGTGATGTACTAGAGTTATGGAGTATATTTATATAAGATTTTTTTAGTATAGCCGGTACATACTTCTTTTCAACTCGGCCTTTAAATAAAACATTATTAATTCCTTCTTCTTTGCAACGTTCTTTAAGTGAATCAGTTTCATCCCCAGACCCATATATTAGGAATCTAATATCTTTCTTACCTTGATTTTGAATTATCTTGGCAGCATCCAACAACATTCCTAGGTTATTAACTTTTCTAATAGAACCAGCATATACAACATTTTTATAATCTTTATTATCTAAATCTGAATCTACTATTTTATGTTCTTCACTATTTTTGTCGAATGTATCGATAACTACTCCATTACTTATATGCTTTACTTTATTTAGATTTATTTTGTTATCCCAATTTTGATCGATAATATATTCTCTTCCACCTTCCCATGTCATTATGACTATGTCGGCATTTTTATATATCCATTTCTCCCCTTGGTATAACACTTTAGCGATTACACTATTTCTTTTTAAAGCACCATACGCCACAATACTTTCTGGCCAAAGATCTCTTACTTCACAAATACACGGTATCCCAAATTTTTTTGCTATCTTTATCCCTGCAACTAAAGTAAGAGGATGAACACTTGAAGCTAAGATCACATCTGGCTTACCATGTATTTTTGCATATTCTTTAGATACAGAAAAAAGATTCTTATAAAAGGTAATCATATTAGTGATTCGTTGTCGCCCATTACCAAAATAACTAGGTGTTTTCACAAAAGTAAAGGGTATTTCATCAATTATTTTTGTAGTGTACTTTTGACTACCTGTATCTATATTTTCATTAGAATTATGAATAGTTGATGCACAAAATATAGTGGGGTTATACCCTTGTTTTTTTAGATTTTCAGCAAACCAATAATGTCTCCCAGCTTGGTCTTTATACATATTTGAAGCATAATGATTCCAAATCCAAATATTCTTTTTCATACTTAAACTCTCCTAACTGGAGCACCAACATAAACTCCTGGGTCTGTTATATCTTTAATCACCACAGATCCTGCCCCTAACTTGCAATCACTAGTTATGTTAATGTTATTACTTACAACACTACCAATCCCTAACCACGATCTTTTCCCGATATATACGGTCCCTGCTAAATTTGCTCCTGGTGAAACATGTACAAAATCTTCAATACAATTATCATGGTCAATAGTAGAACCAGTATTAACAATGCACCCTCTACCAATTCTTGTACAGCAATTGACAATAGTTCCTGCCATAAGAGCTGTGCCATTTTCAATTTCTACTTGCTCACCAATTACTGCAGTAGGATGAATTAATACAGGTATTTCCGCACCTAATGTCTCCAGCTTTTCCTGAACCTTTTGTCTGGTTACATTGTTACCTATTCCTACAAATACTTCGTATTCCTCTATGTACTTTGAGACTTCACTAGAAGTATCTATCACTTCTAAACCCAAAGAAGAATTAATATTTTCATTATCATCCAAAAAAGCAACACTCTGCCATCTATTCATTTTCAAAGCTATATTCGCAACCACTTTCCCATGACCACTAGCACCAATAATTAAAAGCTTCTCTTTCATAGTTCTATTCTTTCCTTTTCATTTCCCTTAAATGGCTCCATAGTAGCTGCAGTCTCCGAATTGATACCTTCTCTAACCAAAGCAGTCTTCAGTGTAAGGAGAATAACCTTCCAATCCCCTCTAAAACTCACATTATCAACGTAATACACATCTAGATTAAACTTCTCTTCCCAGCTAATAGCATTCCGACCATTCACCTGAGCCAATCCAGACAACCCCGGCCGAACTTCATGTCTCCGTTTTTGATGCTCATTATAAAGGGGCAGATATTGTACCAATAAAGGCCTCGGACCGATTATCGACATATCCCCTTTAAGAATATTAAAAAGCTCCGGAAGTTCATCCATTGAGGTAGAACGCAGAAACCTTCCAAACTTCGTTAGTCTCACACTGTCCGGCAACAACTCTCCATTCTGATCCTTTTCGTCGGTCATTGTACGGAACTTATACATCATAAAGACCTTTTCATTAAGCCCTGGCCGTTTTTGTTTAAAAAGTACCGGGCTGCCCAACTTCGTTTTAACAAGTAAAGCTACAATTGGCAACACAGGTATAATAGTAAGAATAATAATAGCAAGTAACGAAAGAGTGAAATCCATCGGTCTTTTTACAAATCTTCTATAAGTACCGCCTTTGGTCTTCATTATTTCAACCACAATCCTTTTATAGTATTAACAACCCTCGTTAAATCCTCATCCGTCATCTTCGTATCAGAAGGCAAACAAACCCCATTCTCAAACAACTTCTCAGAAACACCTGTACCAACGAAAGCATACTTCTCAAAGAAAGGCTGCATATGCATCGGCTTCCAAATAGGTCTGGATTCAATATTCTCCTTTTCAAGAGCTTCCATCACATCTATAGGTCTGACTTGTCCACTCAGTGTCATTGCACTCAACCAATAGTTCGGCTTATCCCAATCATTAACGGGCATGAATTCTACACCTTCGAGACTCTCTAGCTCTCGTTTATAAAAGTCGAAAATATATTTCTTCTTTTCTACTCTTTTCTCTAAGACCTTTAGCTGTCCCCTTCCAATCCCAGCAACAACATTACTCATCCTGTAGTTGAACCCTAATTCGCTATGCTGATAATGTCTCGCTTGATCTCTTGACTGAGTAGCCCAAAATCTAACCTTGGATACTTTGTCTTCATTATTAGATACGAGCATTCCGCCTCCGGAAGTAGTAATGATTTTATTTCCATTAAAGGAGAAGATACCGTAATCACCGAAGGTTCCTGTATGCTGTCCTTTATAATACCCGCCTAATGACTCTGCAGCATCTTCGATAACTGCCACATTATGTTTCCTGCATATTTCCATAATCTTATCCATATCTGCAGAAAGACCATAAAGATGAACCACAATCACGGCTTTAACTTCGGGATACTTTTCGAAAGCTTCTTCTAGAGCTTCAGGGCAAATATTCCATGTTTCTTCGTTACTATCAATAAAAACAGGAATAGCATTTTGATAAATGATTGGATTAGCTGTTGCTGAGAAAGTCAGAGTTGGACAGAATACGATATCTCCCTCGCCAACACCGGCTGCTCGTAATGCCAGATGGATGGCCCCGGTCCCAGAAGATAAGGCGGCAGCCGCTTTGCTACCGACTTTTGCTGCAAGTTCTTTTTCAAATTCATTAACATTTGTCCCAAGAGGAGCAATCCAGTTGGTATCAAACGCTTCTTGTACATATTGCATCTCATAGCCTTCATCACTCATATGGGGTGATGAAAGAAATATTCTGTCTCTCATTATTCAACTCTTCCTTCCAGTATGTAGATCAGTTGCTTATTACTTAACTAGATTTATTCATGTATCTATGTAACTAATAAACAACTAAAGATTTGTCGGCACTGCACCTTTATGCACAGTACCGACAGCATTTAGTTTACATTCGATATCAAAACTTCTTTATTCTTGTTTGCTAAGCTCAGCACATACTGAGATAAGTAATTTTGATCAAATGCTTGATGGTTTTCTACCAGATTAGTTACACGCCCATAATCAAACTCCACCGTCTTCCCAATAAAAATCTTAGGAAATATCGCCTCACCATGAACCTCATTCTCCCCAAGAAGCTCCTCATACATCTTTTCGCCCGGACGAATACCTGCATACTTAATCCCAATCTCATCAATCGTATAACCGGACAATTTAATAAGGTTCTTAGCCAAATCAACGATTTTAACTGGCTCACCCATATCCAAAACGAATATCTCTCCGCCCCGTGCTAGAGCACCCGCCTGCATAACAAGTCTGGATGCTTCCGGAATCGTCATAAAGTAACGAGTCATATCCGGGTGAGTAACCGTAACCGGCCCCCCTGCCTGAATCTGCTTTTTAAACAACGGAATTACCGAACCCCGGCTCCCCAATACGTTTCCGAACCGCACAGCCACAAAGTTTGTCTTACTGTTCTTATCAAGATTCTGAATCACCATCTCCGCAATGCGCTTCGTCGATCCCATCACGTTCGTTGGGTTAACGGCTTTATCAGAAGAAACAAGAACGAATGTACCAACTCCGAATGTATCAGCGGCTTCCGCCACATTCTTCGTACCGATGACATTGTTCTTGACAGCTTCTTTGGGGTTATATTCCATTAAAGGCACATGCTTATGCGCCGCTGCATGATAGACGACATCCGGTTTATGAGTCTCCATTACTTCAAAAATGCGGTTTCTGTCCTGTATGTCTGCAATTATTGGAATAATCTCGAATTCTTCTTTATGTTTGTTGCGAAGTTCCATATCAATCAAATAGATGGAGTTTTCACCATGACCTAATAAAAGAAGCTTTTTAGGCTTGAATTTGCTCACCTGCCGGCAGATTTCAGAACCAATCGATCCTCCTGCTCCCGTAACAAGAATTGTTTTTCCTGTGAGTTTTTCAGAGATACTCTTTATATCAAGCTCCACCGGTTCACGTCCCAGCAGATCTTCAACCTGCACTTCACGGAACTGGTTGACCGATACTTTTCCAGACACGATATCCTCGATCATCGGCATGATCTGCGTCTTGGCGTTAGTCTTGCTGCACTCCTGATAAACATCCTGCAGCTGTCCCTTTTTAAGTGAAGGGATGGCGATGATGATGTTTTCAATATTATATTTTTCTACAATGCTCGGGATATCCTTCGTTCCTCCCAGCACGGTCACTCCATAGATTTGAAGTTTTTGCTTTTTAGCATCGTCATCGATGAAACCGATTGGCTCAAGATCCGTGTCATGGCTCTTGATCAATTGTCTGACGAGCATGGATCCGGCTGAGCCTGCCCCTATGATCAAGGCACGTTTTTTCTCATTTTTCGCCTTCATATAGTAGTCTCGGTACATTCTCCAGGAGAATCTGGAACCCCCGATAAGGATGACATGAAGCATCCATGTAACAAGCAGCACGCGTATGTAGACATTTCCGTTCACTAATAACTGCACAATTCCTGTGACAATGATAGAGAATGTGACGGCCCTGATGATGGCCATCATCTCCCCAACACTTGCGTATTCCCAGGCCTTCTGATAGAGCCTGTATATGAACGCAAACAAGTGATGGCTTGCGAGCAGCGCGATCGAGCTGATGATCAGCGTCGGCAGTGTGTACAGGCTGAATGATGCGAGAAGAATATAATATCCGATATAAATGGCAGTCAACACAATGATAGAATCCAGCAGCATCAGCAGTGACACTCGTTTCGTATAACTCAAATTGATCCCTTCTTTTCTGTTTTTTTCTGACAAAATAAATACCTAAGGAAAATGTACGGCATACCCTTTCCTTAGGCATTTAATCTATTTCTTTTCCTTTAACCGTTGATCAATGGCTTGGTTCAAAAGGATTTGTATTTCTTTCAGGTTTTCAAGCGGTGCGTCCTGATAAATGTAGCGGACGGCTTTCTTGATGCTTTTCGGCATGGTTTTGAAGGTGTTCATGTGGTCTCCTTTAAAATAATGGTGCTTCATGCATATATGTACTGTTCATCATTTTATTTACTTTCAATGAAACAATTACATAAAGCGTTTTCATTGTTTCTCTTTACTTATTTCTTTTAAAATAATAAATGTGGGCATCTAACCCTTCCTCACATCCCGCCACCGACGACCGGCGTCTAAGGTAAGCCTTGTCCTTACCCACGGCGTGACCGAGTGCCTCCATTGATAATGGTTAGGAGACATTCCCAAAATATCTACTGTTGTCTTGTTGACTTCATATCTATGCTCTCAACGACAATAGTACCTTGGAACCTTATTAGAAATTTGACAGACTAGAAGATCCCGAGGAATTTTTTCTTTTTAATCTCTTCTGGAATCTCTTTATAGATCACTTTATTTTCAACGAGCATCTCAGCATTTTCTGTAAAGTAATAGACACTGTCTATTCCGTACTTTTTCTCTATATAGTCCATTGCTTCTTCCATTTTGAACGTGCGGTTGTTGATGTTATGAGCATCAGATGCAATGAAATGGGTCAGGTTTGCTTCTATGATCTGCTGTGAAAACTTTTGGATGTTCTTTCCGAAATAACCTGTGAGGCTGGATGCTGTCACTTGGGTGGCGGCACCGTTCTTGACGAACTTATAGAGCTTGTCCGGCCGCTCGATCAACTCTGCATTCCGCTCCGGATGAACAATTACAGGCGTCAGGCCTTCCACCTGGATGTCATAAAGCAGCCGCTCCGTATAACGAGGAACAGAGCTCGATGGAAACTCTATAAATAAGTATTGAGAATCCTGGTTTAAAGTTAGTATTTCATTCTTTTGATAATCTTCTAAGATTTCACCGTATATTCTGCATTCCTGACCAGGCAGTACTTCCAGGCTTATATTTTCTGTTTCAAGTGTTTCATTGAGGTCTCTAACCATCGGAATGATATCCGACTTTGTATTGTTGTACTTCCCGTTCATATGATGGGGAGTCGCAATGATGGTATGTATGCCCTCAGATACGGCTTTTTTTGCCATGTCGATGCTGTCCTGGATGGTCTTCGCTCCGTCGTCGATCCCCGGCAGGATGTGGCTGTGTATATCGATCATCGTTACTCCCCCTCTGTAGGTACTTCGACTTAACTTTACACTATCCTACATTTTACCTCATTGGGTATGTATGTAAAGAGGTGTAATTTGTCGAATAACTGTTATTATTTTCCACCATAGTAATAATAGTAATTTGTATCTTTCATTTCACGGTTATTCAGTACGACCCCTAATAGCTTAGCTTTGGCTGAATCAAGCAGTTCCTTCGACTTCACTGCCCTGTCCACTTCTGTCGTTCCTGAACTTACGACCAAAATCGTGCCGTCACATTGATTGGCAAGTACCTGCGCATCTGTTACCGCAAGGACGGGCGGGGTATCAAAGATGACCATACTGTACTCGTTATATGCTTCCTCAAAGAAGTGCTGCATCGCTCTCGAACTTAGTAATTCAGCAGGATTGGGAGGAATCGGTCCACAGGTCAGCAAATCAAGGTTTTCCACGTCTGATTGATGAGTAACCTCTGTCAGTGCCTTCTGTCTAGTCAGTACAGTCGTCAACCCAAACGTATTGTTCAGATTGAACGTGTAGTGAGCTGTCGGTTTACGCATATCCGCGTCTACCAATAAGACCTTCTTTCCTTCCTGTGCGAATACCACCGCAAGATTGGCAGAAGTAGTCGATTTCCCTTCTCCCGGTCCTGATGAGGTCACCATTAACGAACGAATTTCCTGATCAATAGAAGAAAAATTGATATTCGTTCGAATCGTCTTATACTGTTCAGAGATAGGGGACTTCGGGTCTGTCTTGGTGATCAGTTTACGCTTCGTATTCATCATCTGTTTTTTGATTTTCTTATTAAGAGCCAACTGTCTCACCTCTTACACTCGATTTACGCTGCATACGGCTTGTCCTTTTCTCTTCCTGATCTTTGATGCGGGTGATGGATCCCAGTACAGGAAGTCCTAACAGCTTTTCTACTTCCTGCTCTGTTTTCACAGTGTTATCCAGGTATTCAAGCAGGAAGGCTATACCGACACCAACCATCAAGCCAACGACCATGGCAATCGCAATATTTAAAAGCGGCTTAGGTTTGATCGGAGATTGATTCTCCCCAATTTCCGCTTTTGCAAGCACACTTACATTATTCACATTCATGATAGTGGGAATTTCATTTTGAAATACAGAAGCTGTCTTATTTGCTATTTCAGCAGCTTTATTAGGGTCGGTATCTTGAACAGACAAATTCAGTACCTGGGAATCCCCTTCGCTTGCTACCGTAATTTTTGAATTAAGCTGGGAGGTTGTCATATCGAGTTTTAATTCTGATATAACTTTTTCCAGAATGGCCGGGCTTTTGATTATGACATTATAAGTTTTCATTAATTGTAGATTCGTTTGGATTTCTCCTTGGTTAATGACGGGCTGTTCTGTCTTGGATTGATTCACTAATAATTGTGTCGAAGATTGATAGACAGGGGTTAAAAGAAAAAAGCTTACCCCTCCACTTACGATCACGGCTGTCAGGGTAATAAATAAAATCAATGAAATCCGCTTCTTCAGCGTTTCCATCAATTCGCGCAGACTGATTGTTTCTTCCATGATTTCCTCCTAAGATTTGAAAAAATATGTATAAGTATAGCATATGTTGTTGTATTTCTTATCATTTCTTGTCATAATTTTAATATACTTGTAATTTTTGCGTACTATCCTATTAAACTACAACTATCCCTCTTTGAAAAGGGGATTACAGTAGTTGGTAATAATTACTTACAAAAATTGCTGAAATTGGAGGTTCCCGTATGAAAAGGTTCCTATTAACTCTGCTTACAATCGGCGGAATTATTTTTCTCATCCTTGGATATATCTACTGGCAGGACAAGACATCGGTTTCTACTACTAATAAGGAAGTTTCTGCAGCCGATATAGAGGATGCTCCTTCTGAGGGGGAGAAAACGAAAGAAACCGCGGAGCAGGAAGGCAGCATGTTTTACTCAAATTGGCCGGAAAGCGCCCAAGAGGATTACCTGGCAGCAAAAGAGAACGGCAAACCATATAAGGTTGCCATCGTCGGATCGACAGCCCTCGGTAAAGATACAAACGGCTGGAGCGAACAGCTGAAGAGTGCATTGCTGGAGAAGGACCCAGATACACTGAATGTTGAGATCTTTCAATACGATACGATCACCATCGACTTCATCTATAGTGAACAATCAGAAGAAGTAGCGGCCTATGCTCCTGATATGGTTCTATTCGAGCCATTCTCACTGAACGACAACACAAAGGGTGTAACGGTGCAGGACAACCACGACAGCATAGAGATCTTTCTCCGCACCCTGAAGGAAGCCAATGAAGATGTGACACTGCTCCTGCAGCCCACATACCCGCTATACAACGCAACCTACTACCCAGGCCAGGTTGAAGAACTCCAGGCCTTCGCCGAAGAAAAAGGCTACACCTACCTCAACCACTGGGAAGAATGGCCTGAAGACGAAACACTCGATGACCTAAACGGCGACAACGAACAAGCCCCAAGCGAAGAAGGACATAAACTATGGGCTGATTACCTAATTAAATATTTCATTGCAGAGTAAAGAAAAGTGTCCGGCATCGACATCCTTGAGGGGAAATTGATGCTGGACACTTTTTGTTTTGTAAGTTGAATTTAATACTATATATTAACCGGCTCCAGCTGATGATTGGAGTGGAAGACGAAGACTCCTGCGGGAAAAGCGAGTTAGGTGAGACCCCGCAGGAGCGCATGCGACGAGGAGGCTCACCAACCGCCCGCGGAAAGCGAAGTCTTCCACGGAAATCATCAGCGGTATTTCAACTATTATATTATTAAAATTCCACTATCCAATCTCCTAAATTTTTGATATGGTATAAAATAGCGATAAATTAATCCATTAATGAGGTATAAAAATGAGAAGCGATAAACATAAAAAGAAAAAACGCAAATGGCCAAAGGTATTGGGGATTGTTCTATTACTCTTTTTACTCGCCGGCGGTGCATACGCCTTCACCGTCTACCAATCTTTAAATAAAGCAGTCGAAACAATGCACGACCCGATCGAACGCGATAAATCCCCTAAACGGGAAAAAGAAGTGAAATTCGAAGGCAAAGATCCTTTCTCGGTTTTACTACTGGGAGTGGACGAGCGTGAAAATGATAAAGGCCGTTCAGATTCAATGATTGTCCTGACTGTTAACCCTGATGTGAAATCAGTGAAGATGATCAGCATCCCGCGTGATACATTGACAGATATCGTTGGACATGGTACACGCGATAAGATCAACCATGCTTATGCATTCGGCGGAGTCGAGATGTCCATGGATACCGTTGAGAACCTTTTGGATATCCCGATTGACTATTATGTACAAATCAATATGGAAGGCTTTGAGGATATTGTGAATGCCGTTGGCGGCGTCACAGTAGATAACGATATTGATTTTTCTTATGGCGGTTACGACTTTAACAAAGGTGATTTGAATTTAAGCGGTAAAGAAGCTTTGGCCTTTTCCCGTATGAGATACGAAGACCCACGCGGCGACTTCGGGCGCCAGCTTCGTCAGCGTGAAATCATACAGGGTGTCATCAATGAAGGAGCGAGCGTATCAAGCCTGTGGAAGTTCGATGATATCTTTGATGCCCTTGGCAGTAACGTAAAGACAAATCTGAAGTTTGAAGAGATGGTCGATATCCAGAAGCATTATAAAGCGGCTTCTCAAGACATCGAACAAATTCAGATCAAGACAGGTTCCGGTACAAAAATTGATGGAATCTACTATTATGTGATCCCTGACGAGGAACTGGAAGAAATTCAATCTACTTTGCAAAAACATTTAGAATTATAGAATAGAAGAAAGAGGGAGCAGCCCGCGGGCCGCTCCCTCTTTCTTTATCTCTTACATTTCATCCAGTACGTTCAGCATACGGTAAAGCATCACTGCTGTTTCCGCACGGGTTGTGTGTACTTTAGGGTCGAAGCTGTTGTCAGCGCGTCCCTTGATGATTCCAAGTTCGTTCGCTAGGTAAACGGCTTCCTTCGCGAATGCACCGATATGACGGTCATCCTTGAATTTGTTTGACGGCTCCATGCCTTCAAGAAGTGTTTCATCTTGATAACCAACGGCACGGACAATCATCAATGCCATTTCTTCGCGTGTGATCTTGGCATCCGGACTGAATGTTCCATCCAGGTTCCCCTTGACGATTCCTGCACGGTATGCAGCTTCTACCCCTGCATAAGCCCATTCCTTGCTTTCTTTCACGTCCTTGAAGATGCCTTCATAAGATTCTGTCGGCAGACGCAATGTTCTGGACAGAAGCACGGCAAATTCAGCACGTGTCAGGTCTTGCTGAGGAGCGAATGTCGTTTCGGACTTACCGCTTGTGATCTTGCGTGAAGCAAGTACTTCGATTTCGTCCTTCGCCCAGTGTTTCTTCACATCCGAGAATGTGAAATCATTCTCGATGACTGCATACGTGGAGAAGTGGCTTGTTTCGAATGTGAAATGATCACCGTTCACTTTCCCTCCGACATACTCCCACTTATCTGCATCCTCATTGTGGTAGAATGCAGCTGTTTTACGTTTGTCATTTACCTTGTCACCGTTGATCGCGAATGTTACCTTCACCGGTGCTGCAAATGTAGTGACTGCTGTCTCTTTACCGTCTTCTACGTAAGACACCTGAATGTCATAAACGGAAGAACGCAGCGTTTGATTGTCTTTGAGTTCGACTTTGGATTTGTCTGCTTCTACAAGTGAAATCTTCACATCTTTTGAAACATCCCCTAAGTCTGCTACCACTTTCTTCGGAAGCTCTACCGTTACACCCTTACCATCAAGAACGAGGTTCTTTTTGCTGTCTGCAGCTTTAGCAACTGCTTCCTTCTTGAGGGTGATGGCTTTAGAATCCACTTCAAGTTTTACTGAATCACCAGAAGCATCTTTGATTGCCTTTTCCATTTCGTCTCCGTCAACAACACCATCTTCCGGTGCCGGCTCTGGATCTGGAGTTGGGTCTGGATCCGGTTCAACTGGATCAGGCTCTACTTCGCCTTGTTTCTTGATTGTGATTTCTTTCGTTGTTTCGTGACCTGCAAGGTCCGTTACAGAGAACACGAATTTGTTATCGCCTTCCACAAGTTGAAGCTCTGTTTCAATTGACTTTTTGAAGCCTTTCATTTCATACGGCTCTACTAATTCATTGTAGAAGATTTCATTGTCGTTTTGATAAAGTCGAATTTCATCGAAATTATCTTCCACTTCGACATTTACTTTGATGCTGTCTTTTGAATGTCCTACAGAGGCAGGGACATTTTTGACTGTTAATGTCGGTGCTGTTGAATCAACGAAGAATCGGCGTTGGAAATCGATCTTGTTATCGTTGCCGTCCGTCACCGTAACATCGACATTTTTCACTCCATCATTTTCAAATGATAGTGTAGTCGAGAAGTCGTAACGATTCTCTTTTTCATTGAAAACAACATCGACTTTCTTGCCGTCAATCAGCAATTCTTTCACACCTGATTTCTCATTGATATAACCAGATACTGAAGGAGTCAGCGTGTCCACTACCCCAAGCGCTTCTGGTGTGATCCAGTGGATATCAGGAATGTCGGATTCACCTGAATCTGCAACACGGATTGTCGTTTTGTTTCCTGCATAGTCTACAGCCACAACATCGACATAATTTCTTTCACTTGCTTTTGTTTCAAATGAGTAAGCGGTTGAATCACCAGCTAACGTTTTAACTGTCTCACCATTGACTTTCACTTCGATTGAAGCCACTCCCGAACCTTCCTCCACTACATCAGAGAAAGCAAGGGCATTGTCTTCTTCATTGTACGTAACATCCATAGCAGGAGCTGTTACATCAAGCTCGATCGGGAACTTGAATGATTGCCATTCAGCACCAGGATAATCAAGCAGGGCTTTTACTTCATAATAGTATTCGCCTTCCGCAGCTGGTTTCAGGTTGATATTACCGTCCCAGGCGCTTGCGGATTTCACATAATACGGTGCAGCTGCGCCGCCATCGTAATAGTTTTTGCGAATATTGTTTTCATTGCGTAAAGTACGCAATACATTGCCTTCACGATCAAGTACGTTGTATTGTACCTTCTTCGCATTACGAAGGAAGGAAACGACAGGGAATGCTGAATCAGCATAACCATCTCCGTTTGGAGAGAATGCAGCCAGATCTTTACTGTAAGCATCTTCAAACTGATCATACCCCAAGAAGTCCCAATCTCCGGATAGCATGGCTGCCATACCTGTTGCACCATAGTAGGTATTCACTTCATCACTCAGATGTTCATCAAGGATCGGAGCTTGCGTCCAGTCACCCTTGAATCCAACATAAGGAAGTGACAGTTCATGCTGCCCATCATTTGACAGTGTAAGGAAACCTTCTACAAAGTATCCATTCGGGAACATGGAATCTGCACCAACTAAAGTAGCTAAATCATCACCCAGAACCTTCGCATTTGTTAAGTCAACCGATACATCGACTTTTACTGTGCTGTTTGCTCCAACTTCCAAGGAAGTGATTTCTTCCCCATCTTTTGAAATTAAAACATCAGTATCCTCGATTGCTTGAGGCTCAAGTTCCAGAGTGCCTGAATATCCAAGGAAACCGCTGTTTGCGAAATCCGTTTGAACATTTGCCCCGACATCGTAAGAAACAGCTTCATCACTGAAGTTCTCGACATTTACAGAGAACGTGAATTGATCTCCTACTTCTTTAAGGGAAGCTTTCCCCAATCCGGAATTCACTTCTGTTACAACCACCGGAGTCGAAAGCGCTCCATGAAGCTGCATGATTCCTGCTCCCTGACGGCGCGGAGAATAAGGATTGCTCCATCCAAACGTTTCATTGACAGGGCTTTTATCAATGACAGGCTCCGCCGTATTCATCAATAAATTCTTTGCCATGTTGACACGGTCTGAACCAGTTAAGTCAAACTGTTCGTCCACACGCTGAAGGACGAGTGCCGCACCTCCTGCAACATGAGGAGCAGCCATTGACGTTCCACTCATATTGCCATACGTATCATCATTCAGTGTGGAATAAATTTTGCCGCCCGGCGCTGTGATCTCAGGTTTGAAATCAAGGTTAGGCGTCACTCCCCATGAGGTGAAGTTCGACATTTTATCCTCCATCGGGTTCGCTGCCGCAACCATATCACCAGTGAAAACGACTTCCATGCTTTGACCGGCTTCTACTTTTTCTTTCAAGTCAGTACCTTCGCTGACACTTAAAGAAACCATTGGTATTGAGTGTGCGTCGATTGCCATGTTGACATAGTCGCCATGGCTTTCTGCACCGCGGACAATAACACCGGCAGCACCGTTCTCAATAGCTGTCGCTTCTATTTGAGCATAAAAGAAACCGCCTGTCCGAACTGCAAAAACAATCTTACCTTCTACATCTTTACCTTCATAATTTTCCGGTTCCCCAGTACCAACATACACAACTTCTTTCTTTTCACCTTTAAACAGATCCAAGAAATCTGGTGTATCCTGCTTTTGGTATCCTACTGTTTTGTATGCTTCTCCATCCAGGTATACATCCATAGCATCAACCGTGATGGTCGTATTTTCAAGGGAAGCTACCTGTAATGAATTTGTGGAAATACCTGGTGATCCCACAACACCAATATCAGGGTTGGATGATAGCGGGTTCCAGTACCCATTTCCATAATGAGCTGAGTTACCGGCAGAAATGGACATCAACACGCCATTCTCAACTGCACGCTCAACTGCTTTCTGTTCAGGATCTTCTGGTGCAACAAATGCTGCAGTAGATCCAAGACTCATGTTAAGGACGTCTGCCCCTAACAGGATGGCATCATCAATTGCTTTAACATAGATATCACTCCATGTAGAAGGCATTTCCGGGTCGTTACCAAATACTTTCAGACCAAGGATTTGCGCTTCAGGTGCAACACCTTTGATTCCGCCGTTTTCCTCATCTCCATTAGCACCCACCGTACCGGAGACGTGCATACCGTGCATGGAAGCCGCAGCTCCCAAGTCGCGGATTTCACTGTTTTGATCCATATAGTTATAGCCGTATGGGACCTTATCAGTGTAGAACTTCCCAGGGAGATCATGTTCTGACACAAGTGAACCAACCTTTTCTTTCGTCAAGTCCACCTTTGTATCTTCGGAAAGGACCATATCGCGGTGGTTGTAGTCAATACCTGTATCGATTACCCCTACGACCATGCCTTGTCCTTTGTATCCGTAATCTCTCCATGCATCCTGCGCCTCGACGATGTCTTTACTGTATTTCATGTCAGGCTTGATTTCAGGACGCTTATACTCATGTACAATATGTACACCTTCTACATCTTTCAATTTCTTGATGCGTTCGATTTCTTCATACTTCACTTCTGCACTGAATCCATTCAAGACAGTTGTGAAGCTGTTGATGTATTCTGCATCTACTTTCGAATCTTCAATCTGCTTCTTTACTTGATTCTGTGCTTCCACAGCATCGCTTTGAAGATCCTCTTTCGCAGATCCGCTTAAATCTTTATATCTAGTATTCTTTTTGGTTGCATACTCAATCGCTGTCTCGCCTTCGACTTCGACAATGATACGCACTTTGTCATTCGCATCATACTCGGTCTCGTCCGCAGCGAGCGTTTTCTTTCCGTCCGTGGTCGGCTTAGGTTTAATAGGCCCTAATGCCCCGAAAGCCGCGTTAGAAAACGATAGTAATAGAATCATGAGTATCGCCAGCGTTTTCTTCCCCAATCTGTTCCCCTCCTGTATTTTTATAATTTTGAGAATAATAGAAATTCTCGCCTGTAAAATTTACCACAATTTTCTTTCATTTGTAAATATTAAGAATGTTATTGACATATTTTTAACAGAAATGTAATAAAAAAGTGGTGGTTTTTGTCGTATTTTGCATCAAAAATACTTATATTGTCCTAGTTACACTTCAAGGAAATAGAGTACTATATAATTATAAATCGGAGGTGTGTTTTAAAAATTGACTCTTTTACATAGTAAATAAGCCGCACCTCCTGGATGGAGGCACGGCTTATTTAGTAAAATATATCATAAAGAAAATTGATCTATTTTCTTCCGGATGTACTGAATGAACTTATCATCACCCTGAAGCTCAAACACGATCAACGCTTTTTGCATGTAGGTTTGTGCTTCTTTTGTTTTGCCCTGCAGTTCATAGTTATACCCAATATGGTAGTGAAGTTCCCCGAGCAGGTACATATTATCCTTTTCAATGCACCAGTCGATGGCGTCCTTGCAGTATCTCGTTGATTGAGCAATATCCTCGAGCCTTGTAAGCACCCTGGCGATGTTGTAATACAACCTGGTCTTAATCGTGTAATCCGAGAGATGGGGAAGTGTTTCAATATGGGCCTTCACCTCTTGATAGATCTTGAGGGCATTTTCCTGTTCTCCCTCTTCAAAATACATGACCCCGATGGTAAGCAAAATCTCAATCTCCCGCTCCGTCCATATCTTATCCGTTGTATGAGTGAGGGCAATCGACTTCCTGAGTGTCTCTTCTGCTTTTTCCAGGTTCTTATCCAGCTCGAACTGATAAATCCCTTTATGCCACTTCAGCAATTGGAGATTTCTGTTATTATTAAAAAACAACGGATTTTCTTCTTCGGCCGTGACAATTTCACGCATTTCATTATAGTTCATATTTCTCCTGGCGATCTGCAGCTGCCTTCCCGTTTCCTGGACATAATCAAGCCGTGGCGTCATCCCGATATCAAAGAAATAGTTGACATCCACCCCGAGTTTCCTTGAGATTAGAAATAGGGTTGAGGCATATGGAAAGACATCACCTTTTTCGATCTTACTGATTTGAGCCTGGGTACAAATCCCCTCTGCTAGCTCTTCCTGTGAAAGACCTATATTTTTCCGTAGTTCTCTGATTTTCTGACCTACGATTCCAAAATCCATGTGTATCTCTCCTAAAAAATATTCCTATAATTATATTTTTATTAATAATTAGGCGTAAAGCTTATCTTTTGACGCGAAATATGGTCAATAAGGCCCTAGAAAGGACTTATATGCATTTGTTAATTATGCTTTAATATAGTTAACGACTATTACTTAATGATACCTAAAAACTTTCACTTTGAAAAAGGGAGGAAATACCCATGAAAAAAACTTTATTATCTGTAATGAGTGCCTCTTTCTTACTGATCGGTGGATTTGCAGCTGTTCACGCACCATCTAACGATACAGCAGAACTGCCTTCTGTCTATTCAAAAACTCAGGTTGCTGCTGAACTGCCATCTGTCTATTCCAAGGAGCTGCCATCCGTATATTCAGTGAAGGAAACCGCTTCAGAACTTCCATCGGTTTATTCTGCTGAACTGCCTTCAGTATACTAATCATAACTAACTCAGGCGCCTCCATTTGGGGGCTTTTTTTGTATACATTTTACCTTTATTCCTATTAAGCACGATGCTGCTCTCCTCTATATTATAAGTTAGCCATTTCAGCTGTATTTTCCTGCCTTAGCCCCCACCTTTTATTTCATTATTTTTCCACAAAAATATTTTTAAAACTATATTACAATTCCATTACAAATAGATTATATTATTCTAGTAACTAACTTGTTTCCCAAATGGAGGGTATTTCGTTGAAAAAAGGATTTATTACATTATTGGTTGTGGCTCTGGCTTTTGCCTCACTGCCATTCACAGCCGCTGCCGCTTCCTTCAAGGATATCGGCGGAACGTATGCAAAAGAATACATTGAAGTTTTATCACAGAAAAATATTATCAGCGGGTACAATGACGGTACTTACCGTCCTCAGGAAAAAGTGACACGCGCACAGTTTGCCAAAATGCTCGCCCTTGCGCTTGAACTTCCAGGCAGCCCCGATGCCGCTAAAGGCTTTAAGGATGTTAAAGACTGGGCAGATCCGCATGTAGGCGCCCTTGTGGAGGCCGGAGTGACAAAAGGGATCCGCCCTGATTTCTTCGGAGCAGACAACCCGATCACCCGCCAGGAAATGATCGTCATGTTCGTCCGTGCGATGGGCATGGAACCTTATGCCGTACTGACAAATCCTATATCCGGATTTGATGATGAAGCGAAGATTTCCCAATTTGCTTATAACCATGTGGCGTTTGCCGAAGCGATCGGATTTGCTGAAGGAAGCAACAACAGCTTCATGCCGACAACTACTGCCGATCGCGCTGCTGCTGCAAAGTGGATCTACAACTTCACGATTGATGAAGAAAAATACTTCAACCGCGCACTCAGTTTCATCGTAGGAAATACAATGACACTTGAAAATGCCGAACGCGCAAAGAAGATCGATGAAGACACTGTCCGCATTTACAATTTTGACAGAACGACAGAGGACCGTGATCTTGTTGAATTCATGAATGAGCTTATGGTCCGCTTGAACTATGAATATCTTTATTTCCTTGACGGAATGTTCTGGAATGAATCAGCAATCTCAGTCAAATCAGACTTGGTCAACACTGCTATGGATTTCTGGCAGTCCGAATACAGCGGCTATACACTTAAAGTAAGTGCTACAGATGCTTCAGCAAGATTGACGGCTCACCTGAATGAATTTTTTGCAGACGAAGAAAATGTCTACTATTCTTATTCAATCTTAGAAGAAATGCTCTTTTTCGCTGAAGATGAAGGAATTATTGAAATGAAATAATGCTGGTTCCTGCACTCTCTTTTATGGGTGCGGGATTTTTTATGAATTTTATATGGAAAATAATGCTTAAATTGCCGATAATAGTATAATAGTCTTATATTTTATAAAAAGGCAGGTGATGCAGTTGAAGAAGTTTGTTGGTTTGGTATTATTCATTTCTTTTTTGATTGGACTTGGCGGTGCTGCTTCAGCATCAGGAGAAGGCAGTTGGGAACAGAATCAGGAAGCGAACCGCTTCAAGACGAAAGTTGATGCTCCCCTCTTTTATAAAGAAGACGGTGAGTTTGTGAAGAAAGCCCGTCTGCTTAAAGATGAGGTGTTTGAGCGGGTGGGGACCGAAGATGACTATCATGTTTTGAAACTCGGGACTCATACCGCTTATGTAAAGATGGCGGATACGGCTCCATACCTGGAGGAAGATATGCCCTCCGGAGTTGCGGACGGCGAACCTCATAAACGATTCAGGATCGTGAGTCATTATACCGCGACCCTCTATTATGA
The DNA here is from genome assembly GCF_045897515.1 of Rossellomorea oryzaecorticis. Lineage (NCBI taxonomy): Bacteria > Bacillati > Bacillota > Bacilli > Caryophanales > Bacillaceae > Rossellomorea > Rossellomorea oryzaecorticis. The sequence goes on from NZ_JBJOSA010000016.1 coordinate 70,023, forward strand.
GAAAGAAGGAAAGCTGACGGCGTTCGCCCGGATTGTCCCGGGGGTGAAGATGCCGCTGCTGGCTCAGCATGGGGACTTTTTCATTGTGCAAATCGGCGGGCGGAAAGCTTATGTCAAGGGGCATGATGTGTCTGTATATACAGGTGACTATGTGAACCCGAATAAGACGTACTCATTTGAACAGATGACAACCGATTTAGTGGAGCTTGCCCTTTGGTATCCTGAATTCGCTTCCCTGGAGAGAATCGGGAAATCGGTCGACGGCCGGTTCATCTATGCCTTCAGGCTCGGGACCGGTGATGAAGAAATACTCGTCGATGCGTCCCACCATGCCCGGGAGCATCTGACGACGAATCTGATCATGGAAATGATCGACCGCTATACATATGCGTATCAGCAGGGGCACAAGCTGGGTGGATATGATATGAGGGAATTGCTCGATAAAACGACGATCTGGTTCGTGCCGATGGTGAACCCGGACGGCGTGACCCTAGTTCAGAGAGGGCACACGAGCGCAAAGAACCCGGCACAGGTGCTCCGCCTCAACGGAAATAAGAAAGACTTCTCTGCCTGGAAAGCAAACATCCGCGGTGTCGATCTGAACCGCCAGTATCCTGCCGACTGGGAGAATATCTGCTGCGACCCCGGAAAGCCGGGACCGCAGAATTATAAGGGTACGAAGCCGTTATCCGAGCCGGAAGCGCGTGCCATGTACGACTTCACGAATGCTCATTCCTTTAAAGGCGCCCTCACGTACCACAGCTCAGGGGAAATCCTCTATTGGTATTTCCACCAGGATTCAAGACGTAAAGTCCGCGACAAGGCAATAGCGCAAAAGATTTCTTCCAGGACCGGATATCGATTGGTGAAGCCCAAGAAAAATCCAAGCGGCGGCGGATTCTCAGACTGGTTCACCATCTCCCAGAACAAACCCGGCTTCACACCGGAAATCTCCCCATACGTGGGAGCACGCCCGGTACCGAACTCCAGCTTCCTCTCAGTCTGGAAAAAGAACTACACCATCCCCCTGCTGTTGGCGGATGAAGAGATTAAGTAGGAATAGAATTGATAAAAGTGATTGGAGAGTCTTTTTCCTGGTGAGGGTGGAAGGCTCTTTTTTTAGGAAAGATAGATGGAATGTTGAAGAGGTGTAGGTTCCAACAGACCTGGTTGGAGTAAAAGAGTAATAAATGTGAGACTTGTGGAGTTCCTGAACCTCAAACCATCTGGATTAAAAGTAACCATCACAAGTTCTGTCTTTTCAGATTGGATTTGTGTATACCGATCTAAATTCAAAACCGATTCCAGCGGTTGATTGGAGTGCAAGACGGAGACTCCTGCGGGAGAAGTGACCAATGTGAGACCCCACAGGGAGGTACGACCGAGGAGGCTCACGGGTCACCCGCGGAAAGCGGAGTCTTGCACGGAAATCAACAGCGGTGATAAAACGAGTCATTAAGTTGAAAAATTGAGAATGAGCTTCTCATACTGAAATTGTCCCTAATATAAAGATTTTGTAAAAAACCATTACCTAACTGTAAGACTATGTAACTATTTTGTAATTTCTTAATTTTACATCTATTACATTCGTTTCCAATGTGCTATTCTATATCTGTTTGGGACTTTATGATTACTAAGGAGAGATATTCATTGAAGAAGAAAGCGCTTAATAAAAAGAAAATTGCCGGTGCCGCTCTTGCTTTAGGTTTAATTGTTCCTCAAGTCACACCTTCTATTACATACGCAGACGTCATGGACAAGGATGTCGTGAAACTCCGCATCATGGAAACGACTGATATCCATACAAATCTCGCAAACTATGATTACTACCAAGGGAAAGAAACAGATAAATACGGCTTGGCTAAGACAGCGACCCTGATCAAGCAGGCCCGTTCAGAAAATGAGAACAACTTATTATTCGACAACGGTGATTTAATCCAGGGGAATCCACTGGGTGACTACGTTGCGAAAGAAAATCCGCTCCAGGATGGTGAAACCCACCCTGTCTATAAAGCGATGAATTTACTTAATTATGATACGGGAAATATCGGAAACCACGAGTTCAACTATGGACTTGATTTCCTGCAGACATCTTTGAAAGGCTCCAATTTTCCATACGTGAATGCCAACGTATATGTGGATGACAAAGATAATGATCCAACGAATGATAAAAACCTCTTCGACCCTTATCAAATCCTTGACCGTACAGTTGTCGATGAAGACGGTGAAGAACATGCCATCAAGGTCGGTGTCATCGGTTTCGTTCCTCCTCAGATCATGCAGTGGGATAAAGGGAACCTGGAAGGCAAAGTCGTTGCTAAGGATATCATTGAAACAGCCAATAAATTCGTTCCGGAAATGAAAGCGAAAGGCGCAGACATCATTGTGGCCATCCCTCACTCCGGTATCGGGACTGTGACTCAGGAAGGAATGGAAGAAAACGCTACTTACGACCTTTCTAAGGTGGAAGGAATCAACGCCATACTATTCGGACATTCCCACGGGGTGTTCCCGTCTAAATCCTATGAAGGCATTGAAGGCGTGGACCTGACAAAAGGAACGATCAATGGGGTTCCTTCCGTTATGCCTGGTTCATGGGGAGATCACCTAGGACTTGTCGATCTTGAGCTTGAATTGAAAGACGGAAAGTGGAGTGTGACGAATTCTCAGGCAACCACCCGCTCCATCCTGAATGAAGACGGGACATCTGCTGTCGAGGCTGACCAGGCGATCCTCGATGCCATCAAGGAAGAGCATGAAGCGACCATCGATTGGGTAGGACAAGCTGTCGGTACGACAACTGCTCCAATCAACAGTTACTTTGCATTAGTCAGTGATGATCCATCCGTACAAATCGTGACAAATGCCCAAAAATGGTATGTAGAAAAGTATATCAAAGGGACCGAGTATGACGGAATCCCTGTCTTGAGTGCAGGAGCTCCGTTCAAAGCGGGCACCCGCTCTAATCCGGACTACTATACGGACATCCCTGCAGGGGAAATCGCGATTAAAAACGTATCCGATTTGTACTTGTACCCTAATACGCTGCAAGCTGTCCTTCTGACAGGTGCAGACGTAAAAGAATGGCTTGAAATGTCTGCAGGCCAGTTCAATCAAATTGATCCGGCTGAATCAGAGGAGCAAAATCTGGTGAACGGCGAATACCGCTCATACAACTTCGATGTCATCGACGGTGTCACATATGAAATCGACGTGACCAAGCCTTCAAAATATGACGCAGAGGGCGTATTGGTCAATGAAGATTCAAGCCGAATCAAGAATCTTCAATTTGATGGGAAGCCGATCGATCCGGACCAGCAGTTCATCGTGGCAACGAATAACTACCGTGCGACCGGGAAATTCCCTGGCGTGAGAAAATCTGAAGTGATCATCCAGTCTCCTGATGAAAACCGTAATGTCATCATCGATTACATCATGGAGAAAAAGACCATCGATCCGAAAGCGGACGGCAACTGGTCATTCGCTCCGGTCAACGGAAATGTAAACGTCGTATTTGAATCATCTGTCAACGCTCAGAAGTACATCGATGATTCAAGCAAGTATGCATTCTTAGGTAAACAGGATAATGGGTTCGCGAAATACTCCATTAAGTTCAAGGAAAGTGACACTCCGGTACCTGGTAAAGCCTTTACGGATGTGAAGGAAGATCATTGGGCTGCTGAGTTTATCTATCCGCTTGTAGAAGTTGGAATCATTAATGGTAAAACGGACACTACTTTTGTTCCGGAAGGGAAAATCAACCGCGGGGAATACGTTTCATTATTGGCACGCACATTTGATTTGACGCCGGAAGGATCCGGCCATTTTAAAGACGTGGCAGGAGTATTGGCTGATGACATCCAGGCTGGTTATGAAGCAGGAATCACGACTGGGGTGAGCACGGATAAGTTCGCTCCGCACCGCGAGATCACTCGTGAGGAAATGGCAGCGATGCTCGTTCGCGCTTATAATATTATGCTTGATGAAGACTTTGAGCCAACAGCTAAGAATCCTTTCAAGGATGCCAAGAAAATGTCGCCTACGTTTGAAGATGACGTGCGCGCAGCATATGAACTTGGATTCATGGAAGGACAGGCTAATAACTGGTTCGTCCCTAAGGGCAAAGCGACACGTGCCCAGGCAGCAAAGACTATTTTCATGCTGCTTATGGAAATTGCTCAAGATGCGCCTGCTGATGAAAACTAAAAGCTGGTGTTAACAATAAAAGAAAGCACTGCGAGGTTCTTACTATCTTGCAGTGCTTTCTTTTATTCGGCCCCATTATTCTTCTGGGAATATTCCCGAAGTTATATAAAATGTGAAATAAACGATATTTGGAGGGAATACTCACTCATTTCTAACCCTGAAGGTCTATAGACCAAAATACCTCTTTTTCTTGAAGGTGATAGTATAAAAGTACAAATTCAGAAAGGGGGCTTCATGATGAAAGAACTCAACATGAAAGTAAATCCTCTATATTCCGAGGTAGATTTGTCGATTCAATTCCATTTCGAGTTTGAACAAGGTGACAGCAAGATCGGGGAAGCGCTGGTTTCAACGTATTCTCTCGCGGAAAGTTCTGAAATGCCCCGTTCTACGAGAGGCATCAGCTACAGAAAAACGTCCAAATGTGCGGTCATCGACCGGTTTGAAGTAAGCAATGACTCTGAAAAGCTATGTATGAGCAAGCTCAATCACTTTCTTCAAGTGATTGGGATGAAAGAAGTACACACAGGCTATGACTTATATAGAGAAGCATAAACATGGAAGGCCCGTCCCGCAGCGCTTTAAAGCACTGCGGGACGGGCCTTCAACTTATTGGAATCCATCGAACCAGGCGGGGTCCGGATAGCCAGACTCGTTCAGTGGTTTTGTTACATCCACGTTCATTCCGCTTCCATAGTAATCTGCATTCTCTCCTTCACCTTTGCTGACGAATATGCGGTATGTGTAGGTTTTCCATAGTTCTTCCCCTACTCCGTCCTTTTTGGCTTCGGCTGTCATTTTCTCAAGAAGTTGGTTTACTGCGAATTTGATTTCAGCTTCAGATGTTGAGACAGGGAAATACATCGATGCTGTAATATGCTTTTCTTTTGAATTCAATACGTTTCTGGATGCCTTGGTTTGCTTGATTACCTCCGCACTCGCTGCATCAAACCAGGCAGTATTGAAATCAAGAGTTTCCTCATCTTGAAGGTACTTAATATCGTTTGTGTAATCAGGAATTCTTACATTTTCAGTGTTTTTCATAAAGTTCACCGATGTAATGGAAGAGCCCAAATCAATTTCCTTCACGGCAAAATCCTCTTGATCCTCAACTTTATTTATCCCTTCAATCTGAAATTCAACTCGATATTTCCCAAAATCATAGGCAGCATACAGCTCATTTGCCACCGCATTAAAAATATAATAAGGGTCTCCATAGAAATCAATTAGTTGTTCTAACTTATAGCTTGTATATTCTTTATCTATCTCAATTTCTTTCACATGCTGATCCTGACTTAACGTAAGCAGGTAATTCTCTTTCCTTCTAAACGAAGTTTCAAGATATTTATAAGAAGAGAATTCCCCATATTTCTTTTCCAGGTCGGTAAAGGTTTTTCCTAACGAAATAGAGGTGCCGTAAATCCTTCCTTCACTGCTTGCCTCTTTAAATTGTTGGGGATGGTCGAATATATCAGAGTAGCGAAAAGCGGAAAGCTTTTCAGGCTCGATTGTCTCTTCCTCGTCGACTTCTTCTTTTTCCACGTCTGGCGTTTCTTCTTCCTTTTTAGCCGGCTCTTCCTGCTTCACTTCATCTTCGGGCTTAGCCGCCTTTTGATATTCCGTTTTATCTTTCTGAATCTGATCTTCCAATTCATCCGTTGGGATATAGGTGTACTGGTCCTGAGGGTCTTTCTGTTCCTCCGGATTCTCTTTTACCATTTCCTGATCAAAGAGATAGCTGCTTCCGAGGACAGAAAGGAGCAATATTACAACTGCCGGAATCACCACATTGGCTGCAAAGTAAGTCGGTTTCTTTCTATGCAACCTGGATTTTTTCTGAATTCTCGTCATGATTTCATCTTTTTGACTTTTCATTTCGCCGCTGCGATGGTCAAACAGTTCGTTATCGAGCTGTTTCTTTAAATCTTTGAAAGGATCCTTATTCATATGATAACCTCCCTCCCATCTTCTCCTTCAGCTTTTCTCTTCCTCTATCTAAGCGTGTGCGGACCGTCGATGGTTTGACTTTCAGCAATTCGCCGATTTCCTGTGTGGACAATTCTTCATAATAATAAAGGATGATGGCTTCCCGATACTTGATCGGAAGTGAAAAGATATGCTGCGCAACTGTGTCATTGTGTTCACTCTTCAACAGTGCCTCTTCCGGTGTGGCAGCGACTTCTTTATTGAGCATGCGATGAAACCGGTCTACAATCGTGTTTTTACGAAAATAAGCGGACTTCTTATAATCCTTGCATTTATTAATGGCAATACGGTAAATCCAGGTTTTATATGTAGAGTCCTGATGAAAGTCGTCCAGCGCATTGTATGCCTTGATAAACACTTCCTGACACATATCCTGTGCAGCTGACCAATCATGGACGTAAAAATAACATAATTTGAGGATTTGCTGTTCATACTCATCAACTAATCTCTCAATCACTTCAACCTTCATACTTTCATCCACATCTACCATGCCTCCCCTCGCCTGATGTAAAATTTCTTCCATTTCATTCTCTCCTTTTATTTGTAAGCCTTCAATAGTTATTTAGCAGCGTTAAGTTGATTGAAGTCTTGTCAGCCCGCGTTATATGCTCGTAGAAGGCCGGCTGTTAGATTATTCACAGGAGTTAGACGAGGGGGTATGGGGAGGTGTCTCAAAAAATGGAAAGAATTTTTGGGAAGCATGTTAAAACCCGTCCTTTGTCGTGGTCGTGACAAAGGACGGGTTTTTTTCATCAAAGGATTTTTCTGATTGTCCGCTTCACATTGATATAGATTCTCCGATTGATGCTTTTAAGTAATAATAAGATTGGGATCAATAGGACAATTAAGATGGAGACGATGAATGCAGCGGTTACTAACGTGTCTATTAAATCTGTCGGGATAAGATTAAGCATTGCCCCGCTTAACGTTAAAATAACGGCTTTTTCAAGCAGCATGAGTTCGTAAGTGATTTTTCTTTTTATATATTTGCGACGCATTTCTTTGGCGATTACATATGCAAAGGCTAGATAGAGTATGACCGCCAGGAAGCTAAGAACTGAGATCAGTATATGCATTGTGGTCCCTCATTTGGTTCATGATTTTTTAACATACTATTCGCCGTTTTGTAAGAGAAATCCTTTATCATGTTAAAAGCCCGTCCCTCGCCGCGAGAATGCGGCGGGGACAGGCTTATTTTAGTTTATGAGAGTGTTGAGAACGAGCAGGCTTGCGATTCTGCTGGTCATATCCCGGATATCAAGCGTCGGGTCGATTTCCACGATGTCCATGGTCTGTACCTTATGGTGTAGGATTGCTGTCTGGATCGCTTCTGAGAGTGTGTCCGGGTCCATCCCTCCCGGACCGATTGCCGGGCAGCCTGGAGCATATGCCTGATCCAGTACGTCCATGTCGACGGATAGGTAGATGGTGTCGACTTTGGGGTCGAGCTGGTGTAGGGCTGACTCGATCAGGTCTGTTATTGGGCGTTGTCTGACGTCCTTCATTGTATAGACTGTCACACCGTTCTCGATGGCGTAATCGTGATACGCTTTGGCATTCGCATAGTTGCGGATACCGATCTGGATAAGATGCTCGCCTTTCAGGTGCCCTTCTTCTATCAACCTCCTGAACGGCGTACCGTTGGTCGGTCCCCCGTCCTCTGTGTTCCTGAGGTCGTGGTGTGCATCGAGCTGGATGATGCCCACCGTTCCCTTCGTTTCTTTGATGGCTTTCACAGTAGATGTGGTGATGGAGTGATCCCCGCCCAGGATGATCGTGAAAGGTGCCGCTTCCGTTTGTGCGATTTCTTTGGCTGCTTGATAGATTCGCTGGTGGCACTCTTCGATTGATGTCGGATGCATTGCGATGTCGCCGAAATCGATGATCGTTTTGCTGCTGATGTCTGTTTCTTCTTCGATGTTGTACGTCGTGAAAGAGTTTAGGGACCTTCTGATCGCATCCGGTGCAAAGCTGGCTCCCGAGTGGGAAATGGACGGCTTGGAAAGGGGTGCGCCAAGGATGGCGATGTCCCCTTTCGCTCCGTCCGTATATGTTGTCAGCAATTCGGCAGCTTTCGTTGTGTACCGGTCCTTGAACTGTGCTTTCCCTGCCGGCTTAATGTGTTGAAAGCTGCTCATGAAGCTTCTCCTTGCGATAAATGATTCGTCCGTTTTTCATAACGGTGTCGGTATGGTTCACGCCGTAGTGATACGGGATGTAATGATAGTTCGGCGCATCCCACAGGACGATGTCGGCTTTGCGTCCTTCTTTCAGCTTGCCAGCCTGATCCCCTCTGTTGATGGCATAGGATGAGTTGACCGTCACTGCGTTCCAGATTTCTTCCGGGGTCATTTTCAGCTGGAGCGATGCCAGGCTCATGATGAACTGCAGGTTCTCGGTCGGCGAGCTGCCAGGGTTGAAGTCTGTGGAGAGTGCGACTGCCGCTCCAGCTTCAAGCATTCCCCGTGCGTTGGCAAACTTCCCTTTGTTCAGGTAGAAGGATGTACCAGGCAGGAGGACGGCGATGGTGTCTGTTTCGCCCAGTGCCTGGATGCCTTTATCGGAAGCACCTACCAGATGGTCTCCGCTTGTCGCACCGATTTCCGTGGCCATTTCCGTTCCGCCGAGCGGGTCGATTTCGTCGGCGTGGATTTTCACGGAGAAGCCTTTTTCTTTGGCTGCTTTCAGGAACCTGCGTGACTGTTCGACCGTGAAGACTCCGGTTTCGCAGAAGATGTCGACGAATTCAGCGAGGTCTTCTTTTTCGATGTCTGAGAGCATGTCGAGCATTTCTTGTAAGAACTCGCCTGAGCGTTCCTTGTATTCGGGCGGGATGGCGTGCGCTCCCAAGAATGTTGATACAAGATCGGCTGCATGTTCTTCGTTCAGTTTTTTGGTGACACGGAGCTGCTTGAGCTCGGTTTCTTTATCGAGGCCGTAGCCGCTTTTCGCTTCGACGGTGGTGACACCGTATGAGATCATCCGGTCCAGGTGGAAGCGGGCTTTTTTAAGCAGCTCTTCTTCTGATGCTTCGCGGGTGGCTCCGACTGTAGAGAGGATGCCTCCACCCCTTTTTAGGATTTCTAAGTATGGGACGCCCTGCTGTTTCAGCGCCATCTCATGTTCACGCGAGCCGCCGAATACGAGGTGAGTGTGCGGGTCGACGAGACCAGGCGTCACGAGCTTACCTTCCGCGTCGATACGCTCGGTTGCTTTGTGTGACTGAGCTTCCTCATGGGTGCCGATCCAGTCGATGAGCCCTTCGTTGATTCCGATGGCTGCGTTCGTCAGCACAGGGAGTTCACTCATTTCTTTTCCTTTAAGCGGTCCGTCTCCGTGGTCCATTGTCAGCAGCTGTCCGATATTTTCTATGATTGTATCGAATTGTTTTGTCATAAATTATTCTCCTCCTTTTTTCATTGGGATTTGAATGTTGTGTTTTTCGGCCGTTTTCTCTGCGATATCATACCCTGCGTCTGCGTGGCGGATGACACCCATTCCAGGGTCTGTCGTAAGTACGCGTTCCAAGCGTTCCTGAGCCAGGTCCGTACCATCCGCTACGACTACCATTCCTGCGTGCAGGGAGTAACCCATACCCACTCCGCCGCCATGATGGAAGGAAATCCATGATCCGCCTGCCGCTGTGTTGATCAGCGCGTTCAGTATCGCCCAGTCCCCGACAGCGTCGCTTCCGTCCTTCATACTTTCGGTTTCACGGTTCGGTGATGCGACAGAGCCGCAGTCGAGGTGGTCCCGGCCGATGACGATAGGCGCTTTGAGTTCTCCTTTTTTCACCAGCTCATTGATGGCAAGACCCATCTTCACGCGCTCGCCATAGCCAAGCCAGCAAATACGTGACGGCAGCCCCTGGAAGGAGACCTGTTCCTGTGCCATGTCGATCCAGCGGTTGAGTGCTTCGTTTTCAGGGAAGAGCTCTTTGATCAGGCGGTCCGTCCTGTAGATGTCTTCAGGGTCTCCTGAAAGTGCTGCCCATCTGAACGGCCCTTTTCCTTCACAGAATAATGGACGGATATAAGCCGGTACGAATCCTGGGAAATCGAAGGCATTTTCAACTCCTTCATCCTTCGCGACCTGACGGATGTTGTTTCCGTAGTCGAATACGATTGAGCCTCTCTTTTGGAATTCAAGCATTGCTTCCACGTGTTTGGCCATGCTTTTTTGTGACAGCTCGGTATATTTTGATGGATTTTCTTTTCTTAGACGCGCTGCTTCTTCTATAGAGTATCCTTCAGGGACATAGCCGTTGAGAGGATCGTGCGCCGACGTCTGATCGGTTACGATATCGATTTTCACCCCTCTTTTTAAAAGCTCGTGATGGACTTCAGCTGCGTTTCCTAAAAGAGCGATAGAGATTGCTTTCCCTTTATCCCTTGCTTCGTATGCCATTGCGACTGCTTCTTCCAGCGAGTCCGTCTTCACGTCGCAGTATTTCGTATCAAGACGCTTCTGGATGCGCTCTTCATCGACATCGACCGCGATGACGACCCCGCCGTTCATTGTGACAGCGAGAGGCTGTGCGCCGCCCATACCGCCAAGGCCGGCTGTGAGGGTGATGGTGCCTTTCAAGGAATTATTGAAGTGCTTCTTGGCGAGTGCTGCAAACGTCTCGTATGTGCCCTGCAGGATGCCCTGGGTGCCGATATAGATCCAGCTGCCCGCCGTCATCTGGCCGTACATCATGAGGCCTTTCTGATCGAGCTCGTGGAAATGCTCCCAGTTGGCCCATTTCGGTACGAGTACGGAGTTGGATAACAATACCCTCGGTGCCGCTTTATGCGTTTTGAAGACGCCGACAGGCTTACCTGATTGGACGAGCATTGTTTCATCGTTTTCAAGATTGCGGAGCGTATTGACGATTGCATCGAAGGATTCCCAGTTACGCGCCGCTTTCCCGATTCCGCCGTATACGACAAGCTCTTCCGGGATCTCTGCCACTTCAGGATCCAGATTGTTGTAGAGCATGCGGAGGACCGCTTCCTGCTCCCATCCCTTGCACTCGATTTCCGTTCCTTTTTTAACCTGTACGATTCGTTTGTTTGCATTAACCATTTGTCGTTTCCTCCTTTGTTTTCGTGATCGATTTTAGTTGGAATTGCTTCAGCCATCCTGCTGCTTTTTCTATATCTTTCGAGAAGATCCGGTCCTTCGTGATGGAAGGGACGATTTTTCTCGCTTCTTCATAAAATTTACGGGTCGTGCTTGCAAGCAGATCCGTGCCGCGGTGCTCGACTGCCTGCAGATTGCAGATCAATTCGACAGCGAGGACCCTTCTTGTGTTCTGTAAAATTTGATAGGCGTGGCGGGATCCGATTGTTCCCATGCTGACATGGTCCTCCTGGTTCGCTGATGACGGAATCGAATCGACACTTGCCGGATGGGCCAGTGTTTTATTTTCAGAAACAAGCGATGCCGCGCAATATTGCATGATCATTGCGCCTGACTGGAGGCCTGGCTGCGGACTCAGGAATGCCGGCAGATCATTCAGCTGCGGATTGACGAGCCGCTCGATCCGGCGTTCCGAGATGTTCGCGAGTTCGGCGACTGCTATTTTCATGAAGTCCATGGCAAACGCGATCGGCTGACCGTGGAAGTTCCCGCCGGAGATGACCTTTTCCCCGTTTTCAAAGATCAGCGGGTTGTCGGTTGCCGCGTTCATCTCGATTTCGAGTTTTTCTTTTACATAATCGAGGGCCTGCCAGGAAGCACCGTGGACTTGTGGGATGCATCTGAGGGAGTAAGCGTCCTGTACGCGGATGTCGCCCTGTTTCGTTGTGAGCCTGCTGTCCTTCAGATATTCCCTGATCCGTTTCGCAGTTGCTACTTGCTGCGGATAGCCCCTTACTAGATGAATATCTTCGTCAAACGCGTCCATGATCCCTTGCAGCCCTTCCATCGTCAGGCTGGCGATCATTTCACTTTGAAAAGCGAGCTCTTCCGCCTCCAGGTAGCCGACGACACCCATCGCCGCCATCGCCTGCGTTCCGTTGATGAGGGCCAGCCCTTCTTTTGCCTGCAGCTGAATCGGAAAGATGTTTTCTTTGGAGAGTACTGGCAGTGTCTGACGGATCTCTCCTTTATAGTGGACTTCCCCTTCTCCCATAAGCGCCAGTGCCAGATGTGAAAGCGGTGCAAGGTCGCCGCTCGCCCCGAGCGAGCCCTGCTGCGGGATCACTGGATGAATCTCCTTGTTCAGGAACTCTACCAATCTTTCAACAATGACCGGTCTTACGCCGGAATATCCTTTCAGGAGGGCATTGGCCCTAAGAAGAAGCATCGCCCGCGAAACAGTTTCCGAGAATGGATCCCCCACTCCGCACGCATGGGAATGGATGAGATTGAGCTGAAGCTCCTCCACATCATCGGAATCGATCAGCACATCGCTGAATTTTCCGAAGCCGGTCGTGATCCCGTACACCACGCGCTTCTCCTTCACAATCTTCTCAACCGCTTCACGGCTCTTCTTCACCCGCTCCAAGCTTTCAGGGGAGATGACAACCTCCTCCCCTTCATAAATGATTTTTCTTGCATCTTCCAGACTCAACGAACACCCCGTTAAAACGACCATGTATAATCACCTCATAAAATAAATTTACTTTCTCACTTTAAAGCGAGGCGGGACGGGCTTTTAGCCCTGTACCGCGTTAATTCCTTTTGGGACGGGCCTTCATCCAGATACCGCGTTAGTGCGGTCTGGGGCGGGTCTTTAAACAGAAAAAGAGGCCCGACCCGAAGACAGAGTTCTGCCTCGGGTCGAGCCTCCTTTTGACTGGTTTCTATAGGCTCTTACTACATTAAAATGATTTGTTAAAAATACATGCATTTCGATTCCAGTTAGACTGCTAATTACAGTACTGACTCATGCTCTTTTCGCCGTCAAACGTAAATCTGTAAACGGCAGAATTCCCGAAAATACCCAAACCCCGGTATTTTCTAGTGTGTAATAAAGCATAGTATTCGAAAAGAGCTTAATTAAATATGATTGATGCCTAAACCGATTGTTTCGTGTTCCAATCCTTTGATGGGCGCGCCAATCGTTCCATACAGTGCGACTGCGATCCATTCGCCCTCCTCTTCGCTTTCATAAGGGGTCCCCCTTACGATGGAGAAGCGGAGGCCGACCGTCCGGAGGACCTCACCAATCTGGGTGTGTCCCCTGGTCACCCCGGTCAGGGCTTCCATGGTCGCATGATACAGCGCATGCATTTCACGATAAAGATCTTCTCGTACAAGATCACTTCGTTTTGCTGCCGTTTCGATGGCAGCGACGATTTTCTGACTGTCCATGGAGCCGATCTTTCCTGTGCAATAGCTCCAGTCCAGTTCATTGAAATGCCGGTTCCACTCGTCTTCTTCCTTGTCCAGAAGCAGGAGCAGCATGGCGTTCTTTCCAATTTTGGTATGATCCAATTTCTCCAAATGGCATTCCTACCTTAACTAGAAAATTCTAAAAATACTAATAACTACTTATATTGTATGGTGAACATCCTTATAGGTCAACGGAAAATGTCGTGATTTTAGAAACTTAGAGAGGTAGTTTGGTAGCGTGGTAAAGAGGTTTTCATGGTATGCATTAAAAATAGACGTCCCCGGATTTCAGGTTCGCCTTGGTGGCTCATGGTTTATATATTGATTTTTTCCTGGCATTTGTAAAATCAAGATTTTTCATAAAGCATGAATCTTCCATCATCGCAGTTGTGACTGAGATAAGAGAGAATATCGACCCTGTCTCCTTCTCTCAACGTATCTTTCATGGGAAAACGGGCCCGTACATTCAGTGTTTCTTCCCCATTGTGAGTTTCCAACACGATTTTACAGTCAAGGGGTTTTTGTTCCCTGTCATCTACGCGAACAAATTTAAAGGGTATCGAGTGTTTTGCATCGATTGGCACGGCAAACAGCGTACTGAATCCAACTGTTTCACGGATTTTGTCTGAGTATAGGATTCCTTCCAATGCGTGGGAGAAACCCGGCGGCCTGCTGACCACCACCAGGCGTTTTTTATACTGCTGGCCTTGGAATACTACGAGGTGTTTTTTTGATGTTGTTTCGATTTTCCTTGATACGTGGAAACCTTCAAATACTAAAATAAATTCTTTGTTCATTACTTCCTCCTCTTTGAACTGTGTTTTTCGATAAAATTATCTAGGAGTATTTTCCTATAAATTACAATTCGACACAATATTCCGTTTTCCTGTATGTTATTTCAAATTTTTTATTGTTTTTTGTAAAGGGACTTTTTAAGGAGGATCAGTTCTTCTTTTCTGGCCAGAAACGCTTTATAGAGGGCAGGATCTTCATTTGGAAAGAATGAGAGAGTACGGGTTTTGTCAATCAGGGGGTTATCTGTTCCTTGAGTATAGGATGAAAAGCTGCTCCATAGGTAGGCTTCAGAGTTTGAAGTCAGACCTGCTTCAGTGGGGTTGAGGTGAATATACTTGCTGAGACGGATAAAGTAGGCTGTGGTATCAACATAGGTGGAACCGAATCGTCCATGAAATAAATGGCCGATAACATCATTTTTCTTATTGAAATAAATGGCATAGCGGGTATGTTGGATATGAAGGATTTTATCGAGAGGTACGTCATCGCTTTCGATAAGCAAATGAAGATGGTTAGACATGAGGCAGTATGCGTGTAGTTTGAAAGGATATTTCTGCTTTGTTTCGAGAAGATAGGATAAATATTTGCGCCGGTCATCGTCATTCATGAAAATGTCCTGTTTTCGATTTCCACGGCAGTACACATGATAAGTACCTGGCGTCCATTCACGAGGTCTTCGTGGCATTGAATCACTCTCCTTTTTTAATTTAGAAGGACGTATCAAATGGATCCGGCAAACCGTCTGGAAGCATTGCGAGAAGCCCAGTCCGATATTGAAGAAGGAGC
>NZ_JBJOSA010000017.1:0-78390 GCF_045897515.1 Rossellomorea oryzaecorticis
ATGAAACCGCCGTATACGGAACCGTACGTACGGTGGTGTGAGAGGTCGGGGGTTAGTCACCCCCTCCTACTCGATTGTAAAGGTTTTTTAAGTTCCTCACCCTGCGAGGAGTATGATATATTAATATAATAGAAAATTCAGTATAATCAGGGGTATTTGGATGAATAGACTTCTTAGGGTCCCGCTTCAAATTAAAATATTGGGCTTGGTCATTTCGCTTCTGTTGATCGTGATAGGACTGCTTACATGGATGTTTGCATACCGGGAATCAGAGGAAGACGTTGAGCAGGCGGAAGATCTCGCGATGCAGACGGCCAAGACACTTTCTTATATGCCGGTGATTCAGGATTCTTTTAAGAATGAGGAGCCTGTAGGGGATTTAAGTGCGGTCACGGAACAGATCCGGGACCAGGTGGATGCTTCTGCTGTCCTCATTGAAAACAGGGACGGACAGATATTTAGTTTTGTCGGACAATCGATTGGGAATGGTGATCCCGCCGACCGTTATCGGGCACTGGTATTCGGAAGTAATAATCTAATCCATACCGGGGACGGCGACGAAGAAGTGTTAAAGGGGATTGTCCCGGTTATGATCAGGTACGACAATTACAAAAAAGTCGAAGGCACCGTAACGGTGGAGTTTGATATGAAAACCATAAGGAATAAGATCGCGTATGAAATCCGAACCATGCTTGCTCTTTCAGGGGGAGTGCTGATCCTCGGGGTGTTTGGCAGTCTATTTTTGGCCAGAAGTATCCGAAGGGATACACTCGGTCTCGAACCCTATCAGATCAGTGCGCTCTTCAGAGAAAGAAATGCGGTTCTGGAATCTGTAAGGGAAGGGATTTTAGCCATAGACACACAAGGTGTGATTACGATGATGAATCAATCCGCCCGTGAATTACTGGACATTGATGAAAAGATCGAGGGCAAATTCGTGACCGATGTCATTTCTTCTCAAACGATGTCCGAAATGCTGGCTTCTTCTTTGCATAATTCCAACATCGAACTTCAATATAAGAAAAAAACGATGATTGTAAATGCCCAGCCTATCATTGAAAATAACCAAAAGGCAGGCACTGTGTTCAGCTTCAGGGACCGGACAGAAATTAAACAAATGGTCGATGCCCTTTCGGAAGTACAGCAATATTCGCAGGATTTAAGGGCTCAAACGCACGAATTCAAAAACAAACTCCATGTCCTTCTAGGGCTGCTTCAGCTGCACAAATATGATAAAGCCATTGCCTTCCTCACAGAGGAATCGGATCTCCAGGAGTATCATTCGACGATATTTTTTCAAAGTATCCTGGATGAGAAAGTTCAAGCCATTCTATTAGGGAAGATTGCAAAAGCATCAGAAAAGAAAATTGATTTCCAAATCGACGGTGAAAGTTCACTTTCCCCGCTCCCTGGATTCATCGGTCTTTCACCCCTTATCGTCATATTGGGTAACTTGATTGATAATGCATTCGAAGCGGTAATGGACCAAAAGATCAAAGTTGTTTCTTTTTTCGTTACCGACATTGGCAGCGATATCATCTTTGAAATTGCAGATAACGGAAAAGGGATATCTGAAGAAGAAGAAGCACGTATCCTGCTGAAAGGAATCTCATCAAAAGGCGACCACCGCGGTTATGGACTAGCCAACGTCGAGGAAGAACTGTCCCAGCTGGGAGGGACAATCGAATGGGATTCCAAAAAGGATAAAGGGACGGTTTTCACTGTCATCCTGCCGAAATCACACACAAAAGGGGAATAGGTATGATTAAAGTTGTCATTGCCGAAGATGACTTTCGGATTGCACAGATACATGAAGAATTCTTGGCGAAAAATGAGCAGCTGACATTAGTCGGCAAAGCGATGAATGCGAAAGATACATTGACTATTCTTGATGAACATCATGTTGACCTGCTATTACTTGATGTATACATGCCTGATCAGCTTGGCACTGAATTATTGCATAATATCCGATCCGAGTATCCCTGCGTAGATATCATTATGATCACAGCTGCAAAAGATAAAGCCTTTTTAGAAAAGGCACTTCGTTATGGTGTCGAACACTACTTGATCAAACCGGTAACATTGGAGAAATTCCAAGAAGCAATCACGTCCTATCTTCAGAAAAAAGCGGCGCTTGATTCTGCCGAAGAGGTCAATCAACAGGTCCTGGATCAATTTTTTGGCAGAGAAAAAAAGAAAGCTGCCGAAAAAAGGTACGATCTTCCGCCGGGCATCGACTATTTGACTCTTCATAAAGTGACAGCGATCCTGCAAGAGGAAAAAGAAGGGATCACCTCTGAAAGAGTCGGCGAAAAAATGGGGGCGTCCCGGACCACCGCCAGGAGATATCTCGAATATCTGGTTGGGATAAAGGATGCCACGGTCGAGCATGTCTACGGGATAGTCGGGCGTCCCGAAAGAAGATACCGAATCGGAAGTGAGAATGCAGTGAAATAGTTCCCGGGAAAAATAGTGTCTGCCACCTAGGCTAAAGTGATCACTTTAACCTAGGTGGCAGACTTCTTTATTTAAAGCTGAAGAAACCGGTGAACAAAATGAACAAAATCCCCATAAGTTTTTTAAAACATAATATTTTGGAAACGTTTACATAGACTCGTTCGGCAACTAGGATTAGATTAACGTATTTCACCTTTTTGACAGGGGATGTTTCTGGTGAGTACAAACAAGATAAAAGGGGTGCAGAAAAATATGAAAAGGTTTGGCTTCGTATTGATTATTTGTGTAATGGCATTGATGACAGCTTGTTCAAGCTCTGCTTCGGGTGACAAGGAATTTCCGTCGAAGAATATCGAAATCATCGCACCGGCTTCTCCGGGCGGAGGCTGGGATTTAACGGCGCGTTCTGTCCAGAAGGTTTTGCGTGACAACGACATTGTGGATAAAAACATCAATGTCATCAATAAACCGGGCGGAGGCGGAGAAGCGGGATGGAAATATCTCGAGAAGAAGGATGCCCACCATCTTGCAATCAATTCAAGTCTGGTACTGACAAATAAATTATTGGGACAAAGCGATCTATCACATGAACAATTCACTCCGATTGCCACATTGGCAACAGAATGGCAGGCACTCGCGGTTCCTGTTGATTCAAAATATGAAACCGCTTCTGAACTGCTGGATCAGATGAAGAAAGATCCAAAGTCTCTCAAAATCGGAGTAGGTCCGGGACTCGGGAACGATGACCACCTGTCAATTGTACAGGCAGCAAGCGAGAAGGGAATCGATCCCACTAAACTCGACTTTCTTGTCTATGAAGGCGGCGGCGACGTCGTGACGGCGCTGCTCGGAGGACATGTTGATGCAGTGACGACATCCCTTTCAGAAGTGAAAGAGCAGCACTTGGCAGGGAAGCTGAAGATCCTTGCGGTATCTTCTGAAGAAAGGCTGGAAGGACTGGATGAAGTTCCAACCTGGACGGAAGAAGGAGTGGACATGGTCTTCCCTCACTGGAGAGGCATCATGGGCCCTGGGGATATGACTGAAGAAGAAATCGCTTATTGGGATGAAAAAATCGGTGAAATGGTCAAAACGGATGAATGGAAGAAGATGCTTGAAAACAATGACTGGGATGATTTTTACAAAGACAGCAAAGAAACAAAGGAATTCATGAAGGAGCAGGAAAAATTATATTCAGACCTTGTGGAAAGTTCCGGGCTGAAAAATTAATCTGACGGACGGGTGGGAGACTGATGAGAGTCTCCCGCCGGTCTACTGTCATAGAGGAGGTTGAAATGCATGAGAGCAATCAAACTCGGGATGCCCATTTTTTTAATTCTATTAAGCTTCTTTTTTTTAATAGCATCCATCAATTTGCCAAAGGCCAATCTCGGGAATCCAAACGGGCCGCTCTATTTTCCGGTCGGATTAAGTGTATTCATGCTGGTATTCAGCGTGGTTTACTTATTTCAAGAGTGGAAGAATCTTGATGTTCATAATGAAGATATCAAACTTCTGCTGAAAGGGAGAACACCGAAATTGATTGCCCTGACTGTTTTATACGGAGCTGTTTATGCGTTCATGTTTGAACGGATCGGGTTCTTATTTTCTACTATTTTATTTTTGGGTGCTTTGTTATTTACGGTCAACGGTAAAAAATATGTTGTTAATGTGATAGTGGCTGTCAGCTTTTCTTTTCTATCATGGTATGCATTCAGCATTTTATTAGGAGTCAGTCTTCCATAGGAGGTGCACTAGATGGATTTTAGCAATTTTATGCAGGGGTTAACAACTGCGTTGGAACCAATAAATATTATGTGGGTTGTCATCGGAGGATTCCTGGGAACGATCGTCGGGATGCTCCCCGGCCTGGGACCGGCAACAGCCGTAGCCGTATTGATCCCGATTACATTTGGCATGGAGCCCGTCAGTGCAATCATCCTGATGGCTGCCATCTATTACGGGGCGATGTACGGGGGATCAAGGAGTTCGATTCTATTAAATACGCCGGGTGACGGTTCTGCGATTGCCGCAACTTTCGACGGTTATCCAATGGCTCAGAAGGGTCAGGCAGGACAGGCCATGGCCATATCGGCAGTCGCCTCTTTCATCGGGGGAATGATGGCCGTCATCGGGTTTATCTTCCTTGCCGAGCCGCTTGCAAGCTTTGCATTGAAATTCGGCCCGGCTGAATACTTTTTATTAATGCTGCTGACTCTTTCGGCGATTGTTGCCCTGTCAGTAGGAAAAATGGTGAAGGGGTTCATTGCCATGTTTCTTGGGCTGATGCTAAGTACGGTGGGCATTGATACGCAAAGCGGAGTCTATCGCTTCACTTTCGGGAGTTCACATTTAAGTGAAGGGATCGATTTTCTAATCGTGATCATCGGCGTATATGCAGTAGGGGAAGTCCTTTACAATTATTTGACGATCGATCAGGAGAAAAGAGAGAAAAAGAAAGTCGGGAAGATCTGGTTTACGAAAAAGCAGTGGAAACGTTCACTGTGGCCGATTCTCAGAAGCGGTCCGCTTGGATTTGTAATCGGTGTCCTTCCGGGAGCCGGGGGATCGATCGCATCGATGATCAGTTACTCGACAGAGAAGCAAATCTCCAAAAAACCTGAAGAATTCGGGAAAGGTGCAGTAGAAGGGCTTGCAGCTCCTGAATCTGCCAATAATGCGGCTTCTGTCGGTGCGATGATCCCGTTATTGACGATGGGGATACCGGGCTCGGGCACCACCGCTGTCATGCTCGGAGCACTTGTCATGCTGGGTATGAAGCCGGGACCTCTTTTGTTTGAAAATGATCCCAATACGGTTTGGACACTGATCAATAGTATGTTCATCGGGAATATAGCACTTGTGATTATTAATATTTTACTTGTCGGGCTGTTAGTGAAGATTTTGGATACACCTGCAAAAGTGTTGTATCCGGTCATTGTGATCCTTGCTTTTATCGGAACCTACACGCTCAGTTACAGTGCAGTGGATTTCTTCCTGCTGTTAGTTTTCGGAGTATTCGGTTTATTCCTGAAGGTCATGGATTTTCCGATTGCACCGCTTGTACTGGCATTGATTGTCGGGGCGGATATGGAACAGAATTTCAGGATGGCCGTGCTTTCGTCAAATGGAAGCCTCGGTATCTTCTTTGAAACGCCGATTGCCATCGGATTAGCTGTACTGACGCTGTTATCACTGTTTTATCCATTGCTGATCAAAGCGCTCAAAAAGAAAGGGAAGAATCCTATCGACCCTATCTCAAAAGACATGTAATGAAGAGGAGGAAAATTGATGCCTAAGGTTAAATCGTATGATGTAGTTGTTGTCGGAGCGGGGAACGCGGCCTTGTGTGCGGCCATTTCAGCCCGCGAAGAAGGGGCGGAGGTACTGGTCCTCGAAAAAGGTCCTGAACATAAGAGAGGCGGAAATTCATTTTTCACCGATGGGGCGATCAGAGTGGCCTATCATGATTTCGCCGATATCCGAAAGGTTGTAACGGATCTCTCTGATGAAGAGGCAGATTCGATCGTCATGCCCGATTACAATGAGGAAGATTATTATGATGATATCATGCGCGTAACAGAGGGAAAGAGCCAGCCGGAGCTTGCCAGACAACTGGTGGACCGATCGTTTGAAACGCTCGTTTGGATGAAGGGGCATGGAGTGAAATTTGAACTCAATTATGATAATCAATCATATGAAAAGGATGGCAAGCGTCATTTCTGGGGCGGTCTTCCTGTCAAGACGGAAAACAAAGGAATCGGTTTGATGAAGCAGCTTTTTTCACGTGCAGGTGAACTGGGGATCGATATTTGGTATGAGGCTGCTGCAGTGGAACTTGTAAAAGAAGGCGGAAAGATAAGCGGTGTGGTAGTACAGAAAGACGATGAACGACTTAGAGTAGATTCCTCCGGGGTCATTCTTGCATGCGGGAGTTTTGAAGCGAATAAAAAAATGCGGAGTGAACATATCGGAGAAGAATGGGAAGCGGCAATCGTCCGTGGAACCGAATATAACACCGGCGACGGAATAACAATGGCGGTTGCTGCCGGGGCAGAGACATTCGGGGAATATTCCGGATGCCATTCAATCGGAACGGATTATCAAGCACCGAAAGTCGGTGATTTCAACAAGCCAGGTGACATCTTCAAGAAACATTCCTATCCTCTCAGCATCATGTTGAATAAAGATGGAAAACGATTTGTAGATGAAGGGGCGGACTTCCGGAATTATACGTACGCCAAATACGGAAGGGAAATCCTGAAACAACCGGATCACGTCGCCTATCAGATTTACGACTCCCAAGTCCGGCCGCTGCTGAGGAAGGAATATGATCTTGAGGAAGCGACTTGTTATAAGGGTGAAACCCTGGAGGAGCTTGTTAATCAGCTTTCCGTCGATAAGGAGCAATTCCTGAAGACGATTGAGGAGTATAATGGAGCCGTTCAAGACGGGGAATACAATCCTACGGAGAAAGACGGCAAAAAAACAACGGGGCTTACTCCTGATAAGACGAACTGGGCGTTGAAGGTCGAGAAGGGTCCATTCTATGCTTTCCCGGTTACGTGCGGGATTACATTTTCTTTCGGCGGGCTGCGTGTCAATCCATCAGGAGAAGTGTTAAAGACGGATGATGAACCATTATCCGGCCTGTTCGCTGCAGGAGAAATGGTCGGCGGGATTTTTTATCACAATTACCCTGGGGGATCCGGGTTGATGTCTGGGGCAGTTTATGGAAAAGCAGCCGGCTCTTCGGCTGCCCGGTATGCCCTCGGTAATAAGCGGGATTCTACGATCATTCACTGATACCGATTGATAAAAGGAAAAAGTCACCCCATTGCCGGTGGCTTTTTCCTTTGAATGAAAGATGGGAGTAATCGTCATGAAAAAACAACTGTTACTGGTTATCACTTTCCTATTATATATTTTATTTTTTCTCCCTTTTTTTGATTGGGATGAAACATGGAAGGCTATCGCTGCACTCATCATCATTCAAATCCTCTGGATCGGCAAAGTCTTTCCGCTTGCGTTCAGCTCGCTGCTGCTCATACTGCTGATTTCGTTTCATTTTTTCAGTTATGAACAGACTTTGAGTTATTTCAGCTCGGGTATCGTTTGGCTCTTGTTTTCCACATTCATTATCTCAGCTGCATTCATCAAAACGGGTCTGGCAAGCAGGGTATCGCTCTTTATGTTAAAGATGTCGGGAGGATCGGGCAAAGCATTGATCTTCATCTCGTTTTTGCTCATGATCGTCCTGTCTGTACTGATACCGTCGAATGTAGGGAAAGGCAGCCTGTTATCATCTGTACTGGACAGCCTGCTGAAAAGTCTGCGCAAATTAGGGGATGTCCATTATCTGGGCAAGTCACTGTTTATCGGGGTAGCGTATCTAGCTGCCATTTCAGGGGCATTTGTTGCGACAGGGGCAAGTTCCACAATCTACGCTTTCGGGATCCTGAGCGATGTTTCGAGCGATTTGAATTATATAAAATGGTTCCTGACTTTTGGAATACCGGTGCTGCTTTTTATCGTGATACTGTGGGGGATATTCTTACTAATTTTTCCACCTGAGAAGATTGACCGAAAGCTGTTATTAGCATTGATCGAAGAAAGAATCAGTGAGCTTGGGCCCGTGAGCATCAACGAAAAAAAGATCATGTGTATAATCGGTGGAACCTTGATCCTGTGGATTGCACAGCCTCTGCATGGTTATTCCATTCCTCAGATCGGCCTGCTGGGCGCATGTATAACCTTGATCCCTTTTGCAGGAGTATGGAAATGGGAAGAAGCAAGGAAATCGATTGATTGGGATCTGATGCTCTTTTTCGCCTCTACTTTAATGGTATCCGGGATGCTGATCCATACAGGCACGATTGAATGGATGGCAGAAGGTTTGGACTCACTGCTGACAGGCCGCCAATCCTGGGTGATCATTCTCTTTCTCATTTTATGCACCAGTATCATTCGTATCGTCTTTGTCAATATCCTGGGGTTTTTGACCATCATGCTCCCCCTCAGCATTACGATTGGACATACAATCCCGGATTTATCACCCATGCAAATTGCCATGCCCGTGTTTCTGGCATGCGTCCCGGGCTTCTTTCTTGTCACCCAGTCCCCGGTCCATCTGATCAGCTACTCTTACGGTTATTTTACTGACAAGGATTTAATGCGGGCAGGATTTTGGTCATCCGCCGCCTGGATAGCCGTCATTATCTGCTCGGTGTTCTTTTACTGGTAAGAGAATTTCTTTTTTGCAAGGGAGGGGGAGGGAATGCCTGGTCTAATGAAAATCAGAACGATCATTAGAAGTGTTTTTATTTTGAATTCATGTACGGTTTTTTAATATTTTGATGAAACTAAAGGGGATTTCTGTGTGGAAATGTGAAAAGAGGGCTGTAAAGGATGGATAGGGGAGAGTTATCTATTGATTGAGTTGGTGAAGTGATACGGTGTGGGGTGTTTATAATCCGTTTTCAGGATTTATGATCCATTCTGAAAATATATGATCCGTTTTCCGGAAATATGATCCATTTCAGAAATATATGATCCATTTTCACATTTTATGAGCTAATAAGAATCATTCTAAAATATCTGTCCATGTTCATCATCACCACCTAAAAAGATACCGCAGGTTAACCAAATGCGGCTCACGGCTAACCTGCGGAAAACAAACTCCTAATAACCCTAAATGGATATTTTATTTTGTTTTAATTACCCCAGCCCTCTTACTTATTTAATCAACGCCCGATTCTTCCGATGTTCCTTTCTCAGAACAGCGGTGGTGAACAATCTTATTTCCTCTTCCGTTTCCGGGATCACTTTCGGCACCGGCTTCGGATTCCCGTCTTCATCCACCGCGACCATGGTGAGGAATGACTCTGTCGTCAAGGTTTTGATACCGGTCAATAGATTCGCAGAGAAGACTTTTACATATACCTCCATCGAAGTCCTTCCGGTGGAAGTCACAATCGCCTCGAGGCTGAGTGCGTCCCCGACAGTTGCGGATGACAGGAAATCGACCGAATCGATCGAAGCCGTGACCACGGCCGAGCTCGAATGCTTCATGGCTGACAGCGCAGCGATTTCATCGATAAATGCCAATACCTTTCCGCCGAAGATGGTCTGCATATGGTTCGTATCAGGCGGCAATACCAATTTTGTCTGGATCGTACGTGAATGATCAACTGGATAAGCTTGTTCCATCATTTTCAACTCCCTGTCCGTTTTGAATTAAAAAATGCATCTCCCATTATAAGAAGATGCAGCTATTCCAATCGGACGATCATGATCCAATGAGATCTTGTATGTCGTTCCATCTGGCGCAACACCCTCCTATCTCCCGTAGGAACTATGTGTTCTTCCCGATTGGCAGGTCTCCTGGCTCAGCTTCGCCGATTTCTTATCCCTTCCCGCTTCGAAAAGAAACAGTGGGCCTATATAAAAAATCTCAGCTTTACAGTGGCGGGACCGCGCTGGATTTCCACCAGCTTCCCTTTTAAGAAGAGAATGGACTCTCATCCCCTTCACCAACGGGCAATAATGAAATTGTGAACGCTATTATTCTATCATATTCGACATACCGGAATCTCTGATTCTGTCGATAAATTGAAGGAATTTAATAAATTCCCATTTTTATGAAACCTTCAGGGCAGCTGCCCCGTAGATAGTCATATAACCTATTAAAACGCGGTATCTTCCGCAGAAAAATAAACAGGGGGTAGGTAAGAATGGGTTCATTGACTGTCATTGGTATTATGATGTTCCTTATTCCGGTATTGATCGTAGCGGCCATTGTGGGGATCGGGTATTATTTCTGGATGCGATTCCGCTACCGCACGGCCAAGTCAAACCAGGCATTGATCATCACAGGACCGAAACTCGGGGATCCTGAAAAAGAAACAAATATTTTCACCGATCAGGAAGGGCGTTCTATGAAGATCATCAGGGGTGGAGGATATCGTCTGAGACGGTTCCAGACAAGTACGCCTGTCAATCTGACATCTTTCCAATTGAAATTGTCGACTCCGCGTGTGTACACGAACGGCGGGGTGCCGATCGTGGCGGATGCGGTCGCGATGGTCAAAGTGGCAGATACGTTGAACGGGATTGCCAACTATGCGGAGCAGTTCCTTGGCAAAAATCAAAAAGAGATCGAAGATGAAATCATTGAGGTATTAGGAAGTAATCTTCGTGCCATTTTATCAAAAATGACCGTTGAGGATATCAACAGCAACCGGGAGAAGTTTAACGCCGACGTCTCGGAGATCGCGCAGAAACAGCTGGATCTTATGGGCTTCAAAATTACTTCCCTCGGTTTGACGGATATCCGTGATGCTGATGAAGAAAATGGATACTTGAAGAACCTGGGACGCCCTCGTATTGCGGAGGTCCGCAAGCAGGCTGAGATTGCCGAGGCCAATACTGAGCGAGAAACACGTATTCACCGTGCCCAGACGGATCAGGAAGCGAAGGAAGAAGAGTATAAGCGACAAATCTCCATTGCTGAATCCAAGAAGGAAAAAGACATCAAGGATGCGGCATTCAAAGAAGAAACAGAACGTGCCCGCGCGAAATCAGAACAATCCTATGAGCTGGAAAAAGCAAAGCTTTCCAAAGAGGTAAAAGAAGAAGAATTGACGCTTCAGTTCCTTGAGCGCGAGCGAGCGGTCAAACTTGAAGCGGAAGAATCTAAAGTCCGCCAGACTAAAGCGGACGCCGAATATTATGAAACGACCCGTAAAGCGGAAGCTGAAGCCCGCAAAGCGGAAATCGACGGGGAAGCGAAAGCGAAGATCCGCCGTGAAGAAGGATCTGCCGAAGCAGATGTCATCAGACAGCGCGGTAAAGCAGAAGCAGAATCACGTAAACTGCTTGCTGAAGCAATGGAAAAACACGGTGACGTCATCATAACGGAAAAACTGATCGAAATGCTGCCAGTCTTTGCAGAGAAGATTGCACAGCCGTTGAACAACATCGATTCTGTTAAAATCATTGATTCCGGAAACGGGCAGGGTGTCCCGTCATTCGGCAGGAGCATCACGAAAACGATGCTCGATATGCAAGAACCTTTGAAAGAAATGACCGGGATCGATGTGGGTCAATTACTCCGTTCGTATGCGGACAGAAAACCTGAAAAACCATACCAACCCGTCATTTCCCAAACAGGGGAAAAAGAAAGTGCGGCAGCACAGAACACGGATGAAGAAGACAGGGAAGAAGTGCAAAATCAGGAAAAAGAATCACAGGAAGTGAAGTAAGAAAATGGGAGGCTGGGACAAAAGTGTTTTAGTCTAAGTAAAACCCGAACTAATTTGCACAAGATGACGCAAATTAGTTCGGGTTTTTAATTTGTTCAAAGTTGTATTTAGAGGTTAGCCCTTTCTAGCGGTTGATTGGAGTGCAAGACGAAGACTCCTGCGGGAAGAGTAGCTTATGTGAGACCCCGCAGGCTTGCCGAGGGAGGCTCACGGGCTACCCGCGGAAAGCGTAGTCTTGCACGGAAATCAATAGCGGTAAAAGAACCTATACTGATTTTTTTCGACTTTGTATGGTAGGTTATTAGTTTTATCTGTTTATAGAAGTATAACCTTGAATAAATAAAGGGATTGTCATCTACATTATATTTACAAGTTTAATACAAAGCTTGAACAAAACAGAAGGAGTGAAATGAATGAAGAAAATTTTCTCGATTTTTGTGACTGCCATTCTCATGCTGACATTTACTGGAGGCGCGTTTGCTGCCGGGAATGATGCGATGGTGCGCATCATCCATGCTTCACCAGATGCACCTGCTGTAGATGTTTATGTGGACGGTAAAGCAGTCGTTGAAGGAGCCGAGTTCAAAGCTGCGACAGAATACATGAACCTGCCTGCAGGGGAACATAAGGTAGAGATCTATGCGGCCGGAACAATGGGCAGCGAAGATCCAGTCATTTCCCAGTCCCTTACTGTTGAAGAAGGGATGGCTTACACAGTTGCTGCTGCCAACACAGTGGATAACCTGTAACTCGTTGTTGCGCAGGACTCAATGGAAGTCACAGAAGGAATGACGAAAGTTCGTGTCGGCCACCTTTCACCTGATGCACCTGCAGTTGATGTGGGACCGATCGTCGGAGACGCATTATTCAGCGGGGCTGAGTTCAAAGCCATTACAGATTACAAGGAACTTGATCCAGGTACGTATGACCTTGAAATCAGAACACCTGAGGGAGAACAGGTACTTGATCTTTCTGGAACCATGCTGGAAAAAAAATACGGTATACAGCTTATTTGCCATCAATACAGCTGATTCTTTGGAAGTCCTTGTACTGAAAGACTACACCCTGATGCCTGGAAGCATGCCTGAAACAGGAATGGGAGGAGCTGCTGAAGAATCTTCTTCTACTGCGCTTCCGATCGTCCTTGCCTCTGCAGTATTGGGCGGAGCTGCGCTGGTATTCGCTGTACGCAGGAAACTTGTAAAATAATGAAACCTCTATTATTCATCCTTTTGACGGCTCTTCTGGCAGCTTGTTCTGCCGAAGAGCCTCAACTGTCAAAAGGAACTAAAGAAACAGAAGTATATGCCGAACAACCAGTCCAGCAGGCCGTAATTGCGGCCGGCAATAAAGGGACGATTGCCCCCGCCCATGAGCAATCAGGCATTACACCATCCTCACTTTCCATCCCTGCCATTGACCTCGAAGCACCGGTGAAAGATTTCGGTCTCGATGAAAATGGGAATATGGAACTGCCTGAAAACGGGAAAGATGTGGCGTGGTTTGAACCGGGTGTACAGCCCGGCGAAGCAGGGAACGCCGTGTTGGCCGGTCACGTGGATAATGAAAAAGCACCGGCTGTCTTCTTCAAATTGAAGGAATTGGAAAAAGGCGATGAAATCCATCTTTATGATGAAGATGGAAAGCATCTCACATTTGTGGTAAAAGACAAAATCGCCTATCAAAAAGATGACGCGCCGCTCAGGAAAATCTTCGGGCCAAGCGATAAACGGATGCTCAATCTTATTACATGCACCGGTTATTTTGACCGGGATATCCACAATTATGTTGAAAGACTTGTCGTCTACACAGAACTCGCCGAACAGCAGAATGAATCATAAAGAGCTTTGTTCCAAGGTCCGCTTGGGAGGGAGCTCTTTCTGTGTTTTTTCCAAAATAATCCTTTACACCTTCGTTATTTCAATTACTATTAGAGTAGGGAGTTTTCTGGAAAAAAGATGTAGACGGAGGTAATTATGAAACTGAAAATCATTCATACAAATGATCTGCACAGTCATTTTGAAGCTTTCTCTAAGGCTGTATCACTGATCAAGCAGTTCAAGGACGACAATACATTGATCCTCGATGGAGGGGACTTCGCAGATTTTAAAAGCATCGAACTGCAGGGGACAATGGGGATGGCTGCACTTGAGCTCCTGGATTATACCGGTTATGATGCGTTGACAATCGGGAATAATGAGATGTTCAACGGAATCGACACACTTGAACATATGGCGTCGAACAGCCCGGTACCTTTCATCAGTAATAATCTCTTGAAAAGCTGCCGGACAAAGATCGATGGCGTAGTATCCAGCACCCTTCTCGAGAAGAAAGGTTTACGCATCCTCATCACAGGATCATCACCTGACATGGACGTGTTCAGTGATGGATTGGGTGTACATATGACCGACTATAATAATGCGATTAAAGCTGAAGTGGCGAAGCATGCGGGGAACTATGACCTGTGCATACTCCTCAATCACCTGGGGACGTTTGCGGATGATGAGCTTGTGACGGAATTGGAGGGTGTAGACATCATATTATCCGCCCACGATCATAAACTTTATCCTCAGGCAAAAGTGGTGAACGGAACAATCATGAATAGTGCGGGCTGCTATGGGGAGTATATCGGAGTCATCGAAATTGAAGTCAGCGATTGCGGTGTGGACCTCTTGCATTCGCAAAATTTAGCGACGAAAGATGCACACAGGGATGAAGGGGTGCTTTCTATTCTAAAGAGAAATAAAGAAAAAGCGATAGAGGTATTGAGCGAGCCGCTGTACACGATTGAAACCCCTCTTTGGCATGATGTTCTGGAAGAAAACCCACTTACTAATTTAATTGCAGACGGGGTCAGGGATATGCTTGATTGCGATATCGGCCTGATGAACAGCGGGATTGTGAATGCGGGGCTCTTCGGTTATGTATCGAATAAGAAATTGATTGAGGTCTGCCCTTCTCCTTTGAATCCGACTTCTTTCGAGGTCCAGGGAAAAGACTTGAAGGAGGCTATAGGACAATCACTTGATGCCGGTATATGCCTGCATGACGGCAAAGGACCAGGATTCAGAGGCAGATTTGTCGGCAGGCTGCATGTGTCGGGGGCGGAGGTTATACATGATGGGAAAAGGATCCAGGAAATCTTCATCGGAGGCGAATCTCTGAATGATGAAAAGTGGTACAGTGTTGCTTCTTCTGATTATCTCCAGCGGGGGTCCGGTTACCCGGCACTTGCAAACAATCGCGGCGAAAAATACTTAGCAGAAGAAATCAAGGATGTCATCCGGATTTATGCCGAAAAAAATGAATTCCTCACGAAGTCCCGTATCAGTCGCTGGAAAGAGAATGTGGATATGAAAGTATAAATGAAATTGCACAATGAATGAAGAAAGGAGGAGTGTCCTAGTGGAAACCTTTTTGATATTCGCTTTTTCCATTGCAGTTGGTTCACTTGGGGTTGCAATCAGTGCATTATCGATTGCAGGAAAACTAGATAAAAGGGTAAAAGAATTAGAGAAAAAATGATATGGCCATGAAAAGCGTCCAAAGCCCGGGGCGCTTTTCTTATTTCCTCAAACTGACAGGTTTTCAGCGAAAAAGCCGGGGGTATGAACTTATAGAGTATATCATTTTAACATTGAAGGAGAATCCAATATGATAAAACGCATCGGCTATACTGTTTGTTGGCTGATCGTCCTTACGATGATTGTACTTTTCGGTGCTGCGAGTTATTTTTATAACCTCGCTATCAACCGGAGTGATGAAGCAATCAAGTTGTATGGTACTGAGGAAGCAGTCAAAGCTGTCAGTGCACTTGAAGAAGAACAGGAGCGGCTTCAGGAGCTCACAAGCTGGACAGAAAGTCAGGATTTTGAAGAAGTTGAAATAGAAAGTGATGATGGTCTTACCCTTAGTGCCGTTTACTTGAAAAATGATGCCCCGATCGGCAAGACGGTGATATTGGCCCACGGCTATAAAGGGAATAACGAACAGCTTCCGGAAGTGACAAGGTATTATTATGATAAAGGATACGATATATTGAAGCCTGACGCCCGCGGCCATGGAAAGAGTGAAGGGGATTATATAGGCATGGGGTGGGATGACAGGAATGATATGCGAAAATGGATTGACTATCTCATAGAAGAGAAGAATGAAAAGGCCATTTTCCTTCACGGCTTTTCAATGGGAGCCTCGACCGTACTGATGACCAGCGGTGAAGATCTTCCGAATCAAGTGAAGGGAATCATTGCAGACAGCGGGTACACATCTGTAGAGGAAGAAATGGCTCATCAGCTGAAGCATCTTTACAATCTCCCGTCTTTCCCGCTGATTGACATCACGAGCAAGGTCACAGAAAGCAAGGCAGGATACTCATTCGATGAAGCATCAGCGCTTGATCAAGTGAAGAAAAAGAAGGATGACCTGCCTCTCTTTATCATCCATGGTGACAAGGATGAACTGGTGCCTTCGGAAATGGCCCAGCGTCTCTATGAGAATGCACCAGGCATGAAAGAGCTGTGGATCATCCCGGGTGTAGGACATACGCAGGGCTTTTTGGATGAGGGAGAAGAATACAAGCGCCGGCTGAATGGTTTCATCGAAGAAGCGATGAAACAATAATATGGGAGAAAAAGGACAAGGGCACGAAGCCCTTGTCCTTTTCCTATTTATCTTTATTCGGGTATCCGCTCGAGTCCGGTGATACCATTCCGCCGGCACCCGTGGAATTGACATCCGGCTCGGCGAAGTCAGGCTGGTTCGGCAGGGAAGAATGCATCTTATCAAAAGAAGAATCAGTATCCCCGCCTGCATCGAAAGAAACAACCTTTAACCCGGAATTTTCCAGGGATTTCTTTATTTTATTTTTTGCTTCATCTGCAGACAGCGAATCAGGGGAGTACTCCAGTTCAACCTTTATTGTATTCAACTTTGGTTCCTCCTTTTAAAAATGAATTAATGTCTTGTTTCCCTTTATGTTTTTTCCTAAACGTTACTGAGTTTAAAAATAAAAATGACTTCAGTTCTATTGAAAAATTCAGATAATTATGTATAATTGCATACATTATACATTTTGCCAAAGGAGGAGAATCGGATGACCGTTAAAGAGAAAGAGCTGCTTCATGAATTGAGAGAAGCCCTTAAAAGTCATCAAGTGACTACAAATGCAACTGTACTGGAACAACACGGAAAGGATGAATCCTATCACCATCCGTTCTCTCCTGATATTGTCGTATTCCCGGAGAATGCTGAAGAAGTAAGCAAAATTGTCAAATTGGCAGGGGCTTATAATACTCCCATTATACCCTTTGGATTGGGGACAAGCCTGGAGGGGCACGTCATTCCTTATGAAAAAGGA
Source organism: Rossellomorea oryzaecorticis (assembly GCF_045897515.1). Classification (NCBI taxonomy): domain Bacteria; kingdom Bacillati; phylum Bacillota; class Bacilli; order Caryophanales; family Bacillaceae; genus Rossellomorea; species Rossellomorea oryzaecorticis. The sequence continues at coordinate 17,077 of NZ_JBJOSA010000017.1, forward strand.
ATCAGCATTGATTTTTCGCAAATGAACAAAATCCTAGATATAAGGGAAAAGGATTTCCTTGTCAGGGTGCAGCCTGGCGTGACCAGGTCGCAGCTTAACAAAGAATTAAAGAAATACGGGTTGTTTTTCTCAGTCGATCCCGGTGCGGATGCAACACTTGGGGGAATGGCTGCAACGAATGCGAGCGGGACCACATCGGTGAAATACGGTGTGATGAGAGATCAGGTCAGAAATCTGGAAGTGGTGCTTGCTTCCGGGGAGATCATCCATACGGGGAATCTTGCACAGAAATCATCATCAGGATATAACCTGAACCATTTATTCGTCGGGTCTGAAGGAACGCTTGGATGCTTTACGGAGTTGACATTGAGAGTATATGGAATACCTGAACATATTCTTGCTGCAAGGGCATCTTTCCCTCATATTGATGATGCAGTTGAAGCGGTTGTATCGATTCTTCAGGCCGGGATACCCGTTGCCAGGGTGGAGCTTGTCGATGATGCATCAATGAAGCAGGTGAACTTGTTCAGCGATACAGATTACATAGAGAAGCCGACCTTGTTTCTCGAGTTTCATGGAAACGAAGCAGGGCTGAAACAGGATGTGGCATTCATGGAGGAAATCGTTTCAGATCATGGATGCGAGGCGATCCATTTCGAGGAAGACCAGGCAGCCAGGAATAAATTGTGGGATGCAAGGCATAACCTTGCCTATGCCTATATCCACGGGAATCCCGGTAAGAAAATGATGGTCACCGATGTATGTGTGCCCATCTCGGAATTATCCGGCGCCATCAGGGCTGCACGTCAAAAACTGGATGAGCTGAAACTGACCGGAGGCATTCTTGGGCATGTCGGAGACGGCAATTATCATGCACTAGTGATGCTCGATTTAACCGATAGGGAAGAAGTTCAAAAAGCTGAAGTGTTCAATGAACAGATTGTGGAATATGCCCTTGAGAGAAACGGTACCTGCACCGGTGAACACGGGGTCGGGTCTGGTAAAATGAAATACCAGGAAAGAGAACACGGAGGGGCGCTTCAGGTGATGAAAAACATAAAGGATGCCCTTGATCCATCGGGACTCCTGAACCCAAATAAATTGATCCAGAAAGCGAAGGGGGAAGAAGAATGAAACTACTGGAAACCATCAGCAATCTTGCAGGAAAGTACTTCGCCGTCTGGGTCATCCTTGTCGCGGCAGTCGCATATTCAATCCCGAAGCCCTTTTTACCATTGGGCAGCTATATCACGATCCTTCTCGGAGTTGTCATGTTCGGCATGGGACTGACCTTGAAGCCGGTTGATTTCAAACTGGTCCTTCAAAAACCGCTTCCAGTCATCACCGGGGTACTTGCCCAGTTCATCATCATGCCGCTCGGTGCTTTCGTGATCGCGTATGTGATGGGTCTGCCGAATGAACTGGCAGCCGGCCTGGTGCTGCTGGGATCGGTGCCTGGCGGGACAGCGTCCAATGTCATGGTGTATCTGGCGAAAGGAAATCTGGCCTTGTCGGTTGCGATGACATCGCTCTCCACATTGCTGGCGCCGCTTGCCACCCCGCTTATTTTATTGGCACTGGCAGGGCAGTGGCTTCCGGTTGATCCCTATGCGATGTTCCTTTCAATCGTGCAGGTCATCATCATTCCGATTACGCTTGGACTGGTACTCAAAAAGGTTTTCCCGGGTACGGTGGAAAAAAGCCTGAATGTCATCCCGTTGATTTCGGTGGCAGCGATCATCATCATTGTATCGGCTGTTGTTTCGGCAAATGTCGGGAATATCGCCACTTCGGGAATGCTGGTATTCTCAGCAGTGATTCTTCATAATATCCTTGGGTTGGCACTTGGATATGGGACCGGGGTCATGTTGAAATTGGATGAAAGCAAGCGCCGGGCCATTTCAATCGAAGTGGGGATGCAGAATTCAGGTCTGGGAGTGGCGCTTGCGACAGCCCATTTCGGACCGCTCGCAGCACTTCCCAGTGTCATCGCTGCCGTCTGGCACAACATCTCCGGGCCGATCATTGCTACCTACTGGAGTAAGAAGACAGTAAACGAGGAAGAAACTCAAATGACGGATGAAGGTCATGAACCGCAAGCGTCTGTCAGATAAAAAAAGCGGCACCTGGACTAATCCCCGGGTGCCGCTTCCTGTTTAATATAAGGCTGTTTTCTAAAAGATTGTTGCTTTTCGTAAATAGTCCTGTTGCCTGAATAGTGCTTGAGGACGTGCTCTTTTCGAACTCAAACTTCAACAACCGACGGACGGACAAGCCGAAAATACCCAAGTTCCGGTATTTTCTTGTGAGTAAAGCAACAAAGTATGCGAAAAGAGCCTAATACAAGAAGAATAATAGAATAGTGGTAACTGCACCTACCCATATCGCTAGTAAGAAGCAATAGCCCATGATATGTCTAATATGAAGGCCTACGATGCTAAGGATAGGCAATGCCCAAAATGGTTGTATAAGATTTGTCCATGCGTCTCCCCATCCTACAGCCATGGCGATCGTTGCCGGGTCCACTCCCAGCTTCACGCCGGCCGGAACCTGGAGCGGTCCCTGCAGCGCCCATTGTCCGCCGCCCGATGGAGCCAGGATATTCACTATACCTGCCGACCAATAGGTAAATACATCAAATGTTTCTTTATTGGCAACCGAAGCCATCGCGTCGATGATTGCCTGACCCAGTCCTGAACTTGAAAGAACGGCTATAATGCCCGCATAGAAAGGGAACTGCAAAATAATCGGCGAAGTGGAACCCACTGCTTCCTTAAATGCATTTCCATACTGTCCGAGAGAACGATGCATGATGAGACCGAGTGAAAGGAATAATAGATTAATAATATTCAGGTCTAAATCTTTTCCATTGATAAATTCATTGACTACATAAATCAACCCGACCGCACCGGTGACAATGCCCAATATCGGGGTTTGCTCCAACTTCAGGGCAGGTGTATCAGCTTTTTGCAAAGACGCTTCACTTTTAGATGTGAATTCTTTTACTTGGTAAGGTTTTATATTTTTTTTAGGTGCCATCAGACAAATGACGATTGGCATGGTAATGAATAAAACGGCAAAAATGATAAGGGTGGAAGGATGAAAGATGGTTTGTGAAGTAGGTATGATTCCCATAATGTCAGCCAGGAAATGGTCTTGGGTTGCGACGGTCAATCCGATTGAGCTTGATAAGCCCGCAGTATAAAGAACGGTTGGAGAGTAGGCAGCTGCGACTAACAAAGGAAAATGTGCCTGCTGGTTCCGCTTCCCCACTTCCCGGACGAAAATCGCTCCGACAACAACGGCAAGCCCCCAGTTAATATAATAAGCTAAAGCTGAGACCACAAATGTAAGTACATAAGCTTTCGCCGGAGTATTGGCGAGGCCGGCGATGGATTCAAGCCCCCTTTTGACTACAGGGACAGCTGCCAGGACCATTCCCGTTAATAACAGGAGGACCATCTGCATAGTGAAAGCAAGGTATACCCAAAAACCGTCCCCAAATGATTTGAAAAGTGTGATCGGTTCCTGGGGATTCATCACAAACCCGGCTATGAAAACAAATAAAGTAAGGAGGACTGCAATGACAAAGGCATCTGGGAGGTAACGCTGTACAACCCTTGAAACTCGGTCTGCTATTGAAGATAACATCATAACAACTCCTTTCAGTAGTTGTTATTAATATATTTGTGCAGCTATGTTTTCATGTCCACATTCGTTGAACAAGGTGTGGGAAATAGTTGCATGAAATAAAAAACGCTGGCACGAAGGCCAGCGGAAACGTCTTACAAACAATCATTCTATTTCTTCAACAACAAATACATAAAATAAGGCGCCCCGATCAATGCAATCATGATGCCGGCAGGGATACCGTCCGGCTCCAGGATGTTCCTGCCGATCGTATCGGCAAGCATCAAGAGCCAGCCGCCCAGCAAAATGGCAACAGGGATGAACATTTGGGAGCGGGGGCCGACCAGAGCTTTTGCCATATGAGGAGCCATCAAGCCGATAAAAGCAATCCCTCCTGTAACCGATACTGCAGAAGCGGCCAGTGCCACGGCTACAATCAGCATAAGGAAACGTTCCCGGTTAACGGAGATCCCGACACCGATTGAGACAGGTTCACTCAGACCCAGAAGATTCAACATCTGAGACTTATAAAGTGTCAGCGGGATCAGAACGACAAGCCAAGGGACGATTGCCCAAATGAACGGCCAGTCGGTACCCCAGATGCTTCCTGCAAGCCACTTGGCAATGAAGTCCACTTTCTGACGCTCAGCGGCAGAAATCAGGATGATCATCAGTCCCGAGAAAGCCATCGAGAAACCGACCCCGACCAGCACAAGGCGCACAGGCTGGATGCCGTTTCGTTTACTGTAAGAAAACAAGTAGATCAAGCATGCTGTGAGCAGGGCTCCCACGAAAGCAACGATCGGCAGCAGATAGGCAAAAGAAGCGGCATCAATCGGGAAAAACAGAAAGAATACGGCAATTGATACTCCCGCCCCTGAATTGATGCCGATGATGCCCGGGTCTGCCAGGTTGTTACGGGTGATTCCCTGCAGGATCGAACCGGATAAGGCAAGGGCCATCCCCGCCAGTACGGTAATGATGATCCTTGGGAGCCTGATTGAAAACAGGATGAATTCTTCTTTTAAGCTTCCATTTCCAAACAGGACAGGAAGCAGACGGTCATAGGATACCGACGAGTAACCCAATCCGATACCGATAAAGGCAGTTAAAAGGATCAGGACAGAAAGCATTATAAGGAGCAGTCTTTGTTTTTTGATTAAATCTGGATGTATCATCAGAAACCTTTCCCTCCTTTATAGACGATGAACAGGAAGAAAGGCAGTCCCATTATTGCAACGATCGCCGCCACAGGGGTTTCATAAGGGGCATGAATGGTGCGCCCAAGCGTATCTGCCAGCAGCAGGAATGATGCCCCAAGCAGGGTGGAGACAGGGATGATGAATCGGTAATCCGTACCGGTGATCACGCGTACGATATGAGGGACCATCAGTCCGATGAACACCATATTCCCCACAAGTGCAACAGCCGCCCCCGCCAATATAATTATGACGATAAAAAGGATCGTCTTGATAAAAGCGGTCCGCTGTCCCAATCCCACGGCAACTTCTTCATTCAGGCTGAGAATGGTAAGCTGCCTCGACAGAATAATCGAAAGGATGATTCCTGCCGCTATGAACGGGCCAATCATCTTCAGCTGTCCCCATGTAGTCCCGATCAATCCTCCTGCAGTCCACATCGATACATCTTTTGAAAGCTTGAAGAACAGGCCGGTACCTTCAGCTATTGCGAATAAGAAAGCAGACACGGCTGCTCCTGCCAATACAATCCGAAGAGGCGAGAAGCCGCCTCTTTTCAAGGAACTGATCCCGAACACCATAAGGGCCCCGGCCCCGGCGCCGATAAAACAGGCGATCATGATCCCGAAGGAATGAACAGAAGGGATGAAGGCAAGGGTGACGGCCAGCGCCGCATTCGCCCCGGCTGTCAGTCCCAAGAGACCCGGGTCTGCAAGCGGATTTCGGGTCATTCCCTGCATGATGGCACCTGAAACCGAAAGGGCAGCACCGACAAAGATGGCAGCCACTGCACGGGGAAACCGGATTTCCTGAAGGATGGCTGTTTTTTCATTTTCGCTGAAAGAAAAGAGGGCGGACCACACATCTCTTATAGTTGTATCTGCTGCACCAAACACCACCGAAATGAGAAAGCAGGCGGAAAAAATCACCAATGAAACTATTAATTTTGTGATAAATGGAATATATCGCTGATTAGAAGTGGTCATTATTCATCATCATTTCTTTTTGGAGTATAAAGGAAGAGGAGTCCTTGTGATAAGAATTCCTCTTTGAAAAGATTAATTGCTTAAGAATTTTTCCTTGAAGAAGTCAAGCTGATAATCAAGGGTAAGTGGATCGTTGAAATAGAATTCCATCATATTCACTTCAAATACCTGGTTATTCTTTACGGCAGGGATGTTTTTATATGTCTCTGTGTCCATGAAGGAATTATCCGCTTTCGGGTCTTTACTAAGAATGATATAATCTCCAGCAAATTCAGGAAGTACTTCTGTTGAAAGGGCGAAGTATCCAGGTTTCAACGCTTCTTCTTTTACTTTTTCAGGCATCTTCAGATTCATTTCCTGATACAGGATCTCAGTGCCGCGTCCCCAGTTGTTTCCGTAAACGTAAAGTTGCTTGTTGAAACTTTCAATAACAGACACAGTCGCATCTTCACCGATTTTCGCTTTGATGTCATCTCCTGCTGTTTGGGCACGCTTCTTGAAGTCATCCACCCAGGCCTGAGCTTCTTTTTCTTTGTTTAATAGTTTACCAATTTCGATATGCTGTGTGAGATAGTCTGCTTTTCCATATGTAAATGTGACGGTAGGGGCGATTTCGTTTAGTTTATCAACATTTTTGATATTGGACAGGCCGATGATAAGATCTGGATTAAGCTCAATGATTTTCTCCAGGCTTTCATCCGTGACTTCTTCAACGCCCTTTAAATCATCTTCCCAGCGCGGGTTCATTTTCGACCAGGAGTCGACACCGACAAGGTTCACATCAAGAGCCATTACATTTCCTGCAAAAGAGGAAAGGACAACGACACGCTGTGGATCTGCAGGAACTTCAACCGGTCCGTTTTCTGATTCGTATGTGATTGTTTCGGTTTTATTGTCTTTTTTCTCTTTATCATCTTCTTTTTCCGATGATGAGCCATTGCCGCAGGCACTAACCAATAGCACCAACAGCAGCGTAAGCGGAAGCATCCATTTTTTCATGTTGATCTTCTCCTTTGAGTAAATTGTATGTGATACACATTGGCTTATTTGTTCGAGGGTCTCTGCCGATTGCAGCGTCAATATTGAACACTTTTTTTAACACTTCATGGGTGATGACTTCTTCACAATTACCGGCTTTCACGATTTCTCCTTCTTTCAGTGCGACGATATAATCGGCAAAGCGTGCAGCCTGATTCAGATCATGAAGCACCATGACGATGGTACGCTCCTGTTCGACATTTAATTTCTGCAGCAGCTCCAGTACTTCGAGCTGGTGGGCCATGTCCAGGTATGTAGTCGGTTCGTCAAGGAAGATGATGTCCGTTTCCTGGGCCAGGGCCATCGCAATCCAAACCCGCTGCCGCTGGCCGCCGGATAGAGCGTCGACTTGTCTGTATTTAAAATCAGTGATACCCGTCACCTCAAGCGCCCAATTGATGACCTCGTAGTCTTTCTTGGACAAGCGGCCCATTCCTTTTTGATGAGGGAAGCGTCCATAGGAAACCAATTCTCCGACCGTCAATCCGCTGGCGCTTTCGGGAGTCTGGGGAAGGATCGCCATTTTTTTGGCCAGTTCCTTCGTATTACCTTTTGAAATATCTTCGCCGTCCAACAGGACATTGCCGGACTGATGAGAGATGATGCGGGTAATCGCTTTCAATAAAGTCGATTTTCCACAGCCGTTTGATCCGATGATCGTAGTGATTTTCTTATCAGGGATTTCAACGCTGAGATCCTTGACAATCAGTTGGTCACCATAGCCAATGTTGATTTCATTTGTATATAGGCGAACCATGTTGAGCCCTCCGTTTATAGTGGATTGAATGATAACGATTCTCATTCTCGAACAATATCCATACTATAATTCTTTTTTCCTTATGTCAATAGAATGATTGTTGTATCTTGGAAGAAAAAGATGTAGTATGTAATTGAGAATGATAATCAATAGTGATTGATTACGGGGAGTGGACGGAAATGAAAGAGCAGGATATTTATGATGTGACGATTATTGGAGGAGGTCCGGCTGGGCTTTACTCTGCTTTTTACAGCGGGCTAAGGGAAATGAAGACGAAAATCATCGAGTATCAGCCTATGCTGGGCGGAAAGGTGCATGTATATCCTGAGAAAATGATTTGGGATGTAGGGGGACTGACGCCCACACCTGGAGCTGAATTGATCAAGCGGCTCGTCCAGCAGGGATTGACTTTCGATCCCGAAGTCGTACTGAATGAGAAAGTTGAGAGCATCACACGTAACGGGGATGGACTGTTCATTCTGGAGGGGGCATCGGGCAGGAAACATTACTCCAGGACTGTGATTGTGGCAGTGGGAAGCGGCATCATCAACCCACAAAAGCTTGATATTGAGGGAGCGGAACGGTTTGAAATTTCCAACCTCCATTATACGGTGAAATCGCTGACGAGCTTCAAAGACAAGACCGTGGTCATATCCGGCGGGGGCAACTCTGCAGTCGATTGGGCAAATGAGTTGGAGCCGATTGCGAAAAAAGTGTATGTCACCTACCGCAAAGAAGCCCTGAATGGTCATGAAGCTCAGTGTGCCCAATTGATGAACAGCACTGCAGCCTGTATCTTCCACACTTCCATCACTAAACTGATGGCCGGGGATGATCACGAACGCATCGAAAGGGTTCAGCTGACGAATCACCAGACAGGCGAGGTTTCGTACCTTGAAATTGATGATGTGATCATCAATCATGGATATGAAATTGATTCGTCCCTGTTGAAGAACAGCACCCTTGACATCAAGATGGCAAATGATTTCTATATTGAGGGCAACTCCGTCAGCGAGTCTTCGGTAGACGGTTTATATGCAGCGGGGGATATCCTGATGCATGAAGGAAAAGTCAATTTGATCGCGGGTGCTTTCCAGGATGCCGCTAATGCAGTCAATAAGGCGAAGACATTCATCCAGCCGAAAGCGGAAGAAAGGGCGATGGTTTCTTCACACAATGAGGTATTCAAACAGAGGAATAGAGAGCTGGTCCGGCAAATGGTGAAATGACCTAAAAATCGGCCCAGTACATAAAGAAAAGATGCCGTCCCTGAATCGACGGCATCTTTTTTATATCCTTTAATTTACTTGATGCACTCTGTGTTCCTGTTTATCTTCTGATCCTCTCTTGTTCACGAGGAAACCGATCAACAGGACTGCAGCAGTGAGTCCGATGGTAATGAGGTAGGTGAAAGGACCTTCATGGATGTTCAAAAGGTCCATGAATTGATGGTCGCTTACAATCATCTCTCCGGCAGTATACGCGAGGATCCCTGATCCGATATAGGCGATCCAGCGGTACTTCTCAAGGACTTTTACAATCAATTTGGAACCGAAGATCATGATCGGGATCGAAATGAACACCCCGAGGGCGATCATGCCGATATGACCATGGGCAGCACCTGCAACGGCCACCACATTATCAAGACTCATGACGGCATCAGCCAGGATGATGGTACCGATTGCTTGTCCGAGTCCTGTATGGGCCTTGATATCGGCTTCCCCTTCTTCCTCTACCAATACCTTATAAGCAATCCATAGAAGCAAAATGCCCCCAATCAAATGGACATATGGAATTTTTAATAAGTATACAATGATCGCGGCGAACAGAATCCGCAGTATGACCGCACCTGCAGTGCCCCAGAAAATGGCTTTATTCTGAAGGTCCTTTGGCAGGCTTCTCGTCGCCATCGCGATGACGACCGCATTATCCCCCGATAGTATGATATCAATGGCTATGATCTTTAACAGCGCAATGATGGCACCTGAAGATATGGCAAGTCCCAGTGGAAATAGAAAATCCATCATGGTTCCTCCTCTTAAGTTGAAATCTATCAATAAAACGCAACTTATTCATTTTAACATAAAAGTAGAATGATAGAAGGTACAGCCGTTTTATCCGGGAGGAAATCGGGTGTTTTAATAAGCAGGGAAGTGGTTAAACAATTAGTACTATTTAATCAAGGAGGACGTTTCACTTTGGCTAATATACTTGTATTGGGAGCCATCCTGTTTATATTTTTCAACTTAATCTATTTTTTCAAAAACAAAGAATTCCAATATAGTTACTTCAGCAAGAAAATGTTCTATAAATTATTTTTTGTGCTCGCCGGAATCACGGTTGCCTTTGCGGTGCTATATTACGGACTTGGGGCAAACGGCACTGTATTAAAGTACAGCCTGCCGGATGGCCAGGCCGTCCCGCATCAATTCACCAACTATTTATATTTCAGCGGGGTAACGATTCTATCGGTGGGATATGGTGACTACTTGCCGGTCGGGCATCTGCGGTTCTTCGCCCTTATCGAAGCGGCGATCGGTCTCCTGCTGCCATCCGCCTATTTCATGAAAATGCTGAATTCCAAAAACGGAGGATAATCGAGGTCCGTCCCTCACTGATCTTTTCGCAAGGGGACGGACCTTTTAATATGTTGAATAATTGTCACTTGTGATAGGGCATTGAGATACATACAATAAGAGGAGAAAGTTGTTCGGAAAGGGGGAGAGGGCGGCATGAAGAACATTCAGAAAGTCATCTGCATTGCACTCGGATTTATTTTCATGGGACTTGGCATCATCGGGATCGTGCTCCCGCTCATCCCGACCACACCGTTCTTATTACTGGCTTCTTATTTTTTTGTGAAAGGGTCGAAGCGTTTTGAAGTCTGGTTCAAGGGGACGGCTGTGTATAAAAAGCATTTAGAAGGATTTGTGCAGAATCGTTCAATGACATTCCGTCAAAAGGCCATTCTCATGGTGTTTTCCGATGTGATGATTTTGCTGCCGTTTTTCATGACGGATAAATTAATCGTCAAGGTCATCCTGAGCTTGATCATAGTGTATAAATATTATTATTTTATCTTCAAGATAAAGACGGTTAAAGTGCGGAGTTATTGATGAGTGAAGAAATGTTAAAGGCGATGCCGCCTGGAATGGTCCCCGGGCGGCATCGCCTTTTTTGTAACTTTTCTCACGCCAATTACCAAAGTACCGGTTTAACGACCATGAACCACAGCATGGCGAGAAGGAGGATGAGGTAGGTCCAAATGGTCCGCTTCAACTTTGCGGTCAATGGTTCGCGCTCCTCACCGGGATCATTAAATCTTTTGAGCGTAGGGGAAAAAGCCCTGGCTAGGAAGAAAAGCGAGCAAAACATGATGAAGAGGGTCATCAAGATCCACGGGGTCCCCCATGTCCATGGCCCCATCAAGACCAATAAGACGCCCGAACCGACGAGCACATGACCGGCATGTTTTGACAGCCGCACTGTGAAACGGAAGGTGTCCAGATATGGATTCAATTCTTCTCCTGAAGCGGCCTTAAGCTTCTTGATCATCGGGAGCAAAATAAAAAATGGCCCGATGGACGCCACCACGCTCAGAACGTGAAGATAGATGATAAAACGATACACTAAATCCATCTTCGTCGTCCTATTTGTTCACAGGACTGAATTCATGCACCCATACACGCATTTTGGGATGCCACGGCATACCGGGATGGTAAGAGAGGATGGTTTCTTTATATTCTTCTACGGTTTGAAAGCCTTCCTGCTTGGCATGTTCGTCTGTCAATTCACCAAGTGCCTGGGAATAAACTTTATCCACTATGTATTTTTCCCCTTTAAGCTCCATGATTTCGCCTTCATCGGCATAACGGCCATTGCGGCGTGTTGCTGTTTTTTTACCCTGAAGCACCAAATCCACATCTTCCTCTTTCGTAACGAGACGCTCGATGCTGCATGTCTTAGGCGGTAATTCTTGTTTATTCATCGTAATCGCTCCTTTCGCTCTTAACTATAGCACATAATTATCAGAGATATTAGCAGCACTTGGGTTTTCTCTTGTCTGTAATAAGGAAGGACAGTATAAGATCTATTTGTAATTACTTTCAAAGAATTTCGCGATTCACCGTAGTAAAGAAGAATAAGGGGTGATATGATGGAATGAAATGCAGCGAAGACAGAAACTGCAAATTTTTACGGAAAAGGTCTTGAGTAGAGTGAAAAAGTGGCAGACTTACTTAGTGTTGGTGTTCATTATGATGATTTGGGGATTCAATGTCCCGGCATTGAAAACCCTGGTCACGGAATTCTCTCCAGTGACCATTACATCCCTTAGGATTTACACGGCAGGAATCACTGTATTTGTCATCTTGGGAATCATGAAAAAAATACGGAAACCGACCAGGCGGGAGGGCGTCTTCATCATCGGCGGAGGACTGCTGAATGTCGTGAGCCATCATTATTTTCTTTCAGTTGGTCTTACACATACGACTTCCACCAATGGAGGACTGATACTCGGAACGGGCCCGCTGCTGACGGCACTACTGGCTTCCATTATTCTAAGGAACCGGCCGACCGTCATAAAAGTGATTGGCTTCCTCCTTGGCGGAATCGGGGTATCGATCATTGTCCTGTCGGGGGGAGAAGGGCTCGGCAATCTGAACAGCGGGGATGCCATGGTGTTCATTTCAATTTTTTCACAGGCACTCAGCTTCATCATCATCAGCCGTGCTGCCAAGACATTGGATCCACGGCTTTTGACTGGGTATATGCTTGTGTTTGGGTCGGTGATTTTATTTATCATTGGGCTGATAACAGAGCCAGGGGAAATTTCTCAACTGGATAAAGCCTCCATTGGGATATGGGTGCTTTTCCTCGCTTCCGCCATGTTCGCAACGGCCGTCGGACACATGCTCTACAATCATTCAATCGGAAAGCTCGGTGCGGCCGAGACGTCGATCTTCCTTAATCTCAACACTTTTTTCTCATTGGTTGGGGCGGCACTGTTTTTAGGAGAAAAAATCACTTCCTACCATTTACTTGGCCTGGTGTTCATTATCCTCGGAGTCATATGCGGGGCGGGAACGCTGGAAGAACTCATCATTAAACGTAAACGGCAAAGGTTCTATGCTAAAAAACAACATAAGCATCATTTTTAACCAAGACATGCCACTTAAAGGCATATTATCCCGTCCTGTTCAATAGTATACCTTATACTTAGCTATGTCCGCATATATGGCCAATCAGAATTATACCGGGATGGCAAGCTGGCTTAGGCTGCAATCGGAAGAAGAACGCACTCATATGCTCACGTTGATTGATTATTTGACGGATAAAGACGGCATTGTGGAAATACAGGAACTGCCGGCGCAGCCAAAAGAGTTTGGTACGCCCCTTGATACATTCAAGAAGGTGTTAAGCCATGAACAATTCGTTACAAATTCATACAGACAGGCATACAATTATGCCCTTCAAAACGATCCGCAGACAGCCTTGATCATCCAAGATTTCTTAAGGGAGCAGATAGATGAAGAGGCCCAGGCCAAAACAATCGTTGACCGGTTGACTCTGGCAGGCGATAATCCGGCTGCCATTCTTGTCTTGGATCAAGAGCTTGGTCAGCGTAAAGCAGCCCCTGCGGCAGGGGGATGAGCAATTCGGTTGGGAGAAGCCGGACAATCATTTCGAACTCTTTTAAAGAAGAATTCAAATGAGTGTTCGGCTTTTTTGTTGTCTGTGAATTTATTAATGGGTCAGTTCCATCCGATCTTTACGATATTTATGTATATTCCAAGAAAAATAAAGGGTTTTTCTTTAGGAGTAATGAATTATAACTATATCCATAATATAGTGATAAAGTCACTTACTCTTTGAACGTTCCTGGACATTGTGGTACTTATGTCACGGTAGAATAAAATCAATCGGAGGGGACACACTATATATACTTTTACGGAGGTGTTGAGTGATGGAAAACAAACCAAATCACTACGATGGAAGCAGCCACACGGCCAGCGGCGCACCAACAGAAAACGAACCATTCGAATTGACTGAAGAAATGAGAAAAAACATCGGAGCCAACCCGTTTGGAGCGGCTGCAGAAGAAGAGTAAGAAAAGATGCTGTCTTAAGTGGCAGCATCTTTTTTTATTAAGCTCTTTTCGTATACTTTGTTGCTTAACACACACAAGAAAATACCGGAACTTGGGTATTTTCTGATTTACTTCTACCTGTGGTTTAAACTTGAATTCGAAAAGAGCACGTCCACAAGAAGCATTCAGGCTACTAGGCATTACGAAAAGCATTAATCTTTTAGAAAACAGCCTCTTATTGAGAATAGAAAATCAATTTTTCCACAAAATGAATAAGACGAAAAAATTGATGATGAGGAAGGGTTAATATGACAAAAGTATTATATATCACCGCACATCCGCATGATGATACCATGTCCTACAGCATGGCGGCGGCAAAAGCTTTCATCGACACCTATAAAGAAGTGAACCCGGAACACGAGGTTGTACATATCGATCTGTACAAGGAGCATATCCCGCATATCGACGCCGATGTCTTCAGCGGCTGGGGGAAATTGCAGTCAGGAAAAGGGTTTGAAGAATTGTCCCCGGATGAAAAACAGAAAGTACAGCGTTTGAACGAACTTTCCGATCAATTTGTAAAAGCTGATAAATATGTGTTTGTTACTCCTCTATGGAATTTCTCCTTCCCGCCTCTCATGAAGGCATACATCGATTCGGTGGCGGTTGCAGGTAAAAGCTTCAAATATACTGCCGAAGGACCGGTCGGGCTGTTGACCGATAAAAAAGCCCTTCACATCCAGGCCCGCGGAGGTATCTATTCAGAAGGTCCCGCTGCCTCCATGGAAATGGGTCACCGCTACCTCGATATCATCATGCAATTCTTCGGGGTACCGTCGTTCCAGGGATTATTCATTGAAGGCCATGCAGCCATGCCTGACAAAGCAGATGAAATCAAAGCAGACGGCATTGCGCGCGCAAAAGATCTGGCACATAGTTTCTGACAAAAGAAAGCACCCTCGCCTTATAATGAAAAGGCTGAAGGTGCTTTTTCTTATATAATCGCTTTTTTGTCAAGCTCTCCGGCCTTCGGTTCCGGTACAAAAGCAAGGATGGTCAAACCGATGATGAATAGAATGACAAGGCTGAATACCCCGCTGCTTGAATCACCTGTCACCTGTGCGGTCACACCGACAAGGAGGGGGCCGAGGATGGATGCAAACTTTCCAAAAATATTATAGAAACCAAAAAACTCATTGGAATTTTTCTTTGGAATCAACTTGGCAAAATATGCGCGGCTGAGCGCCTGGATCCCGCCCTGTGAAGAAGCGACAAGCATCGCGAGAATCCAGAAATCCAGGGTTGTCTCAAGGAAATATGCATAAATACATACAATGATATAAACACAGATCCCGACGTAAAGCATCTTTTTACCTGTAAAACGCTCCGCAAGGCGTCCATATAAGATGGCGAATGGACCTGCAACCACCTGTGTCACAAACAGGATAATCAGAAGATTTGTCGCCGTAATGCCAAGGTCGGTCCCATAAGCGGTCGACATTGTAATGATTGTTCCGACTCCATCGATATAGAAGAAGTAGGCAAGAAGAAACAGGAACAGGGCGCGGTACTGCCTGATTTCTCTCAATGTTTTTCCCAAACGCCTGAAACTGTTCGCGACAGGCTTTTGTTCACGCTCGATGAAATAGCGCTGATGGACATTTTTTATAAGGGGGATTGAAAACAGCCCCCACCAGACAGCGGTAATCATGAATGCGATTTTACTGGCAAAGGTGGTTGAAAGCGGAATGATGCCATTTTGTGAAAGCACAATGATTGCAATGCTGATGATGAACGGAATGGTACTCCCGATATAACCGAAACCGAATCCACGTGAGGAGACTTTGTTCATTCGCTCTTCAGTCGTTACATCTGTCAGGAAAGCGTCGTAGAAGACGTTTGATCCTGCCGACCCTATCGCTGCAACGGTGTAGAAGATGAGGAGCAGAAGCCAATTGTCGCTGGGTATAAAGGCAAGTGACGCCGTGAAGATGATCCCGAGGGCAAAAAAGAACGTAAAGAACTTCTTTTTATACCCCTGGTAATCGGCAATCGTCCCGAGGATCGGACTCAGCATGGCGAGAATGAATGTGGCGATGGCAACGGTATAACCCAGATAGGCAGTCGAATCAGAAGGGCTCACGCCGGCATTTGTTGCAGCGGCCTTATAAAATAATGGGAAAACCGCCGTTGAAATAATGATTGAATAAGCGGAATTGGCCCAGTCATAAAAAATCCAGCTGTTTTCTTCCTTGGAAAATCGCTTCATAAACTATTCCTCCCCGGGAACATATTCGTTTTATTAATCTTTATTCATCTATAAGTTCTTGAAGTACTTTCCCGTCCGTACTTCCAAGGTCGAGACCCAAAAGCCTTGCAAATGTGGGGCCTTCGTCAACAAGGTGCATACCTGGCAGTTCTTTATGAGGAACAATCCCTTTTCCCCATGCCATAAAAATCGTATGATAGTTTTCTTTTTTTGGAGAGTAGCCGTGCGAGCCCCATGTGTACCGTTTTTCTTTTACATCTTCAGGCGTAATGGTATGGATTAAATCTCCTTCCAGAACATCTTTGAAGTAGTAGCCGAGCTCGGCTTCCAGCATGAACGCACACGACGGATCTGCGCCCATTGCCCCGGCTTCTTCACCTGTGTAAATTTGTTGAATTCCATTCGAACGGGACCGATGCAGTTCATATAGGAGATGTTTCACCTCATCGTTAATGGATGGGTCTCTTATATAGACATAGGCAGAACCATCGCAGCCTTTACAATAAGCTTTCCAGTCGATTACCTTTCCTTTGGGGTCCAGGGAGATGAATCCTTTTTTCTTAAACAAACTGTTTAGTTGAATGGCCTTTGTTTCATCAAGTGCGCTGTGATCACCAAGCGCAATGACAGTAGATTTATGAAAGATTCCCGTTTCTTTTAGAGCAGAGATTATCCTGCCGAGACGGTCGTCATGGCGGCGGATGGCGGCATCTGCTTCCTGAGATGAAAATCCATGGTAATGCCTCTGTGTATCTAGGTCTGTAAAATGGACTAGAAGCAGTTCCGGCTTCTTATCTTTGATGGTCGCAACAGTCGATTCGAGGACGAAATCATCAAGTTCAGGCTGATTGAGCCCTTTTCTGATGTGACCAAAACGGCGGTTCATCTCCAACTGATAAAGAGGGGTGCCGTTGAATAAGGAAACCAGGATCTGGTTGTGCCAGGGGCGGTTGGCGAAAATCTCCGGCATATTATAATCGATTTCCGCTTTTGCAGTGACAGGCCACAAAAGGGCAGCAGTCTTCATGCCCGCTTTCTTTGCTTCATCATAGAGGGTTGTTCCCTTTATATGACGGCGGTGCCAGTACCAGTCGGGAGAGATTCTGCCCGGCTGAATGAAGGTATTATTTATGATGCCGTGCCGGTTCGGAAAATTGCCGGTTAGAATCGTAGTATGACACGGGTAGGTCACGGTCGGATAGATCGATTCAACATTTTTACACAGTGAGCCTGTGGAAAGAAGTTCTTTGAAGTGAGGGAGATCCTTAAGTTTGGAATAATCCAGGGCCGATAAACAGTCAAATGAGATGACGATCAAGTGATCGGTAAGACGAGTCATAAAGTCCTCCATCATTGTAGATAAGTTTGCACTATATACCTATTAATATAACAGAAGATTCAGAATAGGGAAGTGGTTTTTCCAACTTGGACAGATGGTGGATAAATACGCTGGGGCTGGCAAAAGTTTCGTATGGAATAAAGGGTTGGCTCCTGAGTGAAAAGGGTAAGGAACAATGATAATCTCATAAAAGCATTATATGATGACAAAGGGCGGAGGATGGATGCCCGTCCTGGTCATAAATTCAACACTGGGAGTGTAACTGCACATTGAGCGGTTTATTCATTTTGATTTTTATCATAGTCACTTTTTTTATCTATTCAATTATAAGTACGATTGTCATAAGGAAAATGGATATTAAGATCATCAGAAGGGTCCCCCATGAGAGGACGATTGCGCTGACATTTGATGACGGGCCTCACCCCTTGCATACAAGTGCACTGTTGGAGATCCTCAAAAGACACGGGGTCAAAGCAACGTTCTTTGTTGTAGGGGAGAATGCAGAACAGAACCCCGGACTGATCAAAAGGATGGTGGATGAGGGACATTCTCTTGGCGTTCACCATTACAGGCATATTTCCAGCTGGTTCCTGACTCCATGGGGGTTAAAGAAGCAATTGGAGAGGACAAATGAAGTATTAAAAAGGATTACCGGCGAAGGGACATATTTATACCGTCCGCCTTGGGGACATCTCAATTTTTCCTCATTGATGTTCGCCAACCGATACCGGATCATCATATGGTCACATATTTTCAAGGATTGGAAAGTGAAGGAATGCAAGGAACATCTGAGCCGCCGTTTGAACCATTCGGATTCTGAAGGGGCAGTGTTTGTGCTTCATGACAATGGAGCGACGCTGGGTGCCGATGAGGATGCGCCGAAATATATGGTAGAATGCGTGGATGCATTCATAAAAGATGCACTGGAGAGGGACATCCGGTTCATTTCTCTTGACGAAGCATTCCAGTAGAAGGGATATAGGCATGGGCAGTGAACAAATCATTCAATATATTCAGGAATACAGTTATTTCATCATTTTTATATTTTTATTCTTTGGCATTGTAGGAATACCTTCTCCGGAAGAATCGCTGCTGTTTTTGGTCGGGGTCTTAGCGGCACATGGTCAATTGTCCATGTCATGGGGCATCCTGTTCGCATTCCTGGGAACGTTTGCCGGAATGCTGGCGGGATACTATGCAGGTAAATATGTCGGTTATCCAATCATTAATAAGTATGGGAAGTGGGTTGGATTGACAGAAGAGAAGGCAGTCAAATTTGAGGCGCAGTTCACTATGAATTCACCGAAGACCCTGATCATCGGTTTTTTTATGCCTGGACTGCGCCAGGTCGCTCCTTATCTGTCCGGGATTTTTTCACTGAACATACTGAGATATATGTTGATCACTGGAGCGGGATCGCTTCTTTGGAGCATTTCATACATCCTTCTGGGATGGGGGCTCGGCAGCACGTTCCCTATCAATCCTAATTACGTCCCTTATTTAGGGGTGGGACTCCTTGTCATTGTTATTTTGACGACGTTGATCCAGTATGTAAGGAAGAAAAGGAAAGAGAGGGGAAAGATATGAAAATCATCCTATTATCCATGTTCAGTGTACCTACTGGACATGTCAAAGTAGCAGAAGTCATGCAGCAGAAGATAAAAGACAAACATCCGGATGCAGAAGTAAAAATCGTTGATTTCTTGTCTTACTCAAATCAATGGCTCGAAAATGCAGTCTCAGGATTCTATATGAAGTGGATCAAGGCTTTCCCGGAGAGTTATAAAAGGTTTTATGCGCAGTTGATGATGAGCGAAGAATATACGGGTATGTTAAAGAGCTTTTCCGTATTCTCCATCTATTTCGAAATGAAGTTGAAAAAGTTGGTGGAGGAAGAGCAGCCGTCCCATATCATCTGCACTCATTCATTTCCATCCAGGATTCTTGGGAAACTGAAGAAAAAATCCCCGTCCTTTTCAACGAAAACAATAAATGTATATACTGATTTCTTCATCAATGGAGTGTGGGATAAAGAGAATATAGATTTTCATATGGTGCCAAGCAGTGAAGCAAAGGACGAATTAATCCGGCAGTATTCAATACCGTCAGATCGAATCTTTAACACAGGGGTGCCGGTTTCCAATATCTATAAAGACAAGACCGGGAAATCAAAAAACACATCCTTAGGAAGAAAACATCTCCTGGTTGCAGGCGGGAATAATGGCTTATGTGTCTTGAACGAATTTATGATGAATCCTTCCGGGGCAGAACATTTTACTTATACTGTCCTTTGCGGGCATAACAAGGAGTTATTCGATAAATTATCGGGTTTACCTAATATCACCCCATTAATGTATATCGATGATCGTGAAGAGCTGAATGCCATTTATGATTCAGTTGATGCCATCATTACAAAGCCTGGCGGAGTAACGATTACGGAAGTATTAAATAAAAGGATACCGATCTTTATACATGATTATTTGCCGGGACAGGAAGAGGTCAATTTGGAATTCCTAAAGGAAAAGAAACTCGTCTACTTATTGAATAGTGAGGATCCGCTGGAGATCATCACGAATGTCCTTAAGGATAAACGGGAAATGAATGATTATCTTGTTCGGCTGCAGCAGTATCTGTCTTCGATTTCCACTTGTGTGGATGAAAGCTTGAATACGCTGCTGAAGGTGAATCAGGAAGACTCGTTGGTGAAGCCTTCTCTTAATAAGACAGGCGTTACGAAAACCATATTAAATTAATAAATGCCCGTCTCTGACAATGAGGGACGGGCATTTGCTTTCTACATTTAATTAGTATTTGATTGTGTTTCCTACTTTGCTGCCGTCTTTTATGTCAATGGTGCCTGAGTATTCGACTGTGTCGATTTCGCAGTTTTCCCCGATGACTATGTTTTTTCCTCTTACCAGCTTTGCCCTGGTGTGTTCAAGGTAGATTTCGTCTCCTTCGATTAAATCCGATCGGAGGTAGTCGTCACGCTGCATGAAAAAATTCACTACCTGTTTGATCAGAGTGGAGGAGTGCTCGTTTTTCACCTCAATGATTTCGCCGCCGATTTCCTTGATGAACGATTCATGGCTTAGTTTAATATTAACCTTATCTGCACTGAGCAAACCGTTGATTGTCACTCCGCCTCTTGATATGAACGTTTCAACCTCACATTCTTTCTCTACTTTCAGTGCGCCGTGGGACCGGAGTTCTCCTCCGTGAACCTTCCCCTCTATTTTGGTAGAACCGCTTGAACTGAATTCCTTGCAGGTCAAATTCTCAGATATCCTGCTTGATCCGCTAACAGACATTTCCGCAGCCGTGACGGATCCTTCGATTTTTGTACTTCCGCTGACTGTGATTTCCTTGGCCTGGATATTTCCTTCGACCTTCGAAGATCCGCTGCACTTAAATTCTTCAGAGGTGATGTCCCCGTTTATTTTTCCGGAACCGGATATTTTAAGGTCTCTGCATTCGATATCGCCTTGAATCGTTCCGCTGCCGCTGATTCTTACTGAGTTGAACTTACCGCCGCCCGACGTACCCGATCCGCTGATTTTTAAATCATACAATTCCTTTTTCTCAACTGTGCTCATACTGTATTCCTCCTGTTTATCCATTTATTTCATTCGTTAAAATGATTTTTAATTCTTCAACCATCTGGAGTAAATCAAGCTTCACAATCGTCTCAGCTGACTGGTCTGTCAAAATGCCGGTCTGCAGCGGAACTAACAGCCAAATGACGTTTTTCTGTTTCTTAAGTCCCCTGAGTTCAAATGAAGGACTGTTAAATGCATCGAAATCTTTCTGCAAAAAAAGAAAGAGGGTTTTTAAGTCGTCTTGGTCCAAGCGGCTCTGCACTTTTTCAAGTATGAACATATTCAAAATTTCGGGGAACTCTAATGCATTCCCGTCTTTTAAAAAGGGGGTGCAGAATGAAATCGTTTCTGTTCGAAGAATCTTTTGCAGCTTCAATGCATCCAGTGATAATTCAATCTTCGCTGGATTTGGTGAAAAGAAATCTGACAGTTCATCCAGGGAGTGGGTATCTTTCAGTTCTTTCACCTTTTTTATTCGTGCCAGCATCTTTTCTCTCGGAAAGTAAGTTTCCTGACCTGTGAAACTGGATTTCTTGATGAACCACTCTTCAGGAATAACATGTTTTCGTTTCCAGCGGTAGAGCTGACCATACGAAATCCCAGTCAGTTCCAACACTTCTTTTTTCGATATTAGATTGTCATCCAAGGAACAATCACCTCAATTCCTTTTGTAACAAAACATTGTTACGTTACTTTATATGAACTATAGCAGAACAATGTTACGGTTGTAAAGATGTTTTTTTCCAGTTTTTGTTTTCTGGTAAAAAGATAAAGCCCGTCCTGTCCTGCATAATGCAGGGGGACGAGTCTTCGTTTTATCTATTTGGGCGTTTGTTTTCAGGCTGTTTAAGCCAGTATCGGAGCCCTTTACCGGCAAGGGGCTCATCATTATAACGGGGAATGATGTGAAAATGGCTGTGGAAAATGAACTGATTTGAGACTTTTCCTGCATTCCATCCGAGGGTGTACCCGTCTGCTCCAAATCTCTCATCAAGATACATTTTAGCTTTTTGCAGAAGTTCATATGTATCATTCCACTCCTCTTTCGTAAGGGCGAACGCATCCTGCTGGTGTTTCTTTGGGACAATCACGCCGCATCCTTCAAGGACATCCTGCTGCTGATTGTGCTGAAGGAAGTAGCATGTGGCATTTTCAAATATGATGTTTTGATCGGAATCTTCATGCGGGTGGCAGAAGGGGCATTTGGTATCTTCTTTCATGAATGTCACTCCTAATTGTTTGAATATTTGTTCCATTTGAAGTATACCATGATTTCATACGGGAGCAGGTACCTAAGCGGACATTACTTCATGAGAGATGACAGAAACCTTAACATACCATTCATTCCAAGAAATGTTTAGACCGACAGACTGCGGGTATAGAATCACCATAGTATTTAACATAGTAAAAGAGAGGAATGAGGGAATGAGTAACGAGAAAAAAAGCAAAGTGAACGGCAACAGCAAAAATGAACAGCTTGAAGAGTATCGTGTAGATGACAGCGGGAAACATCTGACGACCAATCAAGGGTTGAAGGTATCAGAGGACGAGTTTTCGCTAAAAGCGGGCGAGCGCGGTCCCACATTGATGGAAGATTTCCATTTCCGTGAGAAGATGACACATTTCGACCATGAGCGTATCCCCGAGCGGATCGTCCATGCAAGGGGATTCGCAGCCCACGGTGAATTCGAAGTCTATGAATCTATGAAAGAATATACGAAAGCTGGATTTTTACAGGATCCTTCCAAGAAAACCCCTGTATTCGTCCGGTTTTCAACGGTGGCAGGAAACAGGGGGTCCGCCGAGACGGTCAGGGATGCCCGCGGATTCGCGACCAAATTCTATACGGAAGAAGGGAACTATGATTTGGTGGGGAATAATATTCCCGTTTTCTTCATCCAGGATGCGATCAAGTTCCCGGATCTGGTACATGCGATCAAGCCGGAACCACACAATGAGATGCCCCAGGCAGCAACAGCACATGATACATTCTGGGACTTCATCGCCAATAACCAGGAATCAGCCCATATGGTCATGTGGGCCATGTCCGACCGTGCGATACCGCGAAGCTTCCGCATGATGGAAGGATTCGGGGTTCACACTTTCCGGTTTGTGAATGAAGAAGGCAAAGCCCACTTCGTTAAATTCCATTGGAAACCGGTCCTTGGGACTCACTCCCTTGTCTGGGACGAAGCGCAAAAAATCAACGGTAAGGATCCGGACTTCCACCGCCGCGACCTGCATGAGTCGATCGAGAATGGAGACTACCCGGAATATGAGCTCGGCGTGCAGCTGATCAAGGAGGAAGACGAATTCAATTTCGACTTCGATGTACTGGATCCGACAAAGCTTTGGCCGGAAGAAGAAGTACCGGTTAAAATCATCGGGAAGATGACGTTGAACAGAAATGTGGATAATGTATTCGCAGAGACGGAACAGGCAGCTTTCCACCCTGGATCAGTCGTGCCTGGCATTGATTTTTCAAATGATCCTTTACTCCAGGGCCGCCTGTTCTCTTATACAGATACACAGCTTATCCGTCTTGGCGGACCGAACTTCCATGAGCTGCCGATCAACCGTCCTGTCTGTCCGTTCCATAATAATCAGCGTGACGGGTATTCCCGCCATACAATCAATAAAGGCCAGGTGAGCTACCATAAGAATTCCCTTGCTCAAAACACCCCGGCACCAGCAAGTGAAGAGGAAGGCGGCTATACCCATTACCAGGAAAAGGTGGAAGGCCGCAAAGTCCGTACAAGAAGTGAAAGCTTCAAAGATCATTTCTCCCAGGCCGCCATGTTCTGGAACAGCATGAGTGAAGCCGAGAAAGAACACATCATAGACGCCTTCAGCTTTGAACTCGGTAAAGTCATGAGCAAATCCGTCCAGCAGCAGGTAGTCGATATGTTCGCAAATGTGAGTCTTGAGATGGCAAAAGGATTTGCGGAAGCAATCGGGGCCAAGGTTCCAGAGGGTCCGGGCTCCACAGTGACAAAATCTTCTCCTGCTTTAAGTCAGGAGAATACGGTCAAGAGACCTCATACACGAAAAGTTGGAGTCATTGTCAAGAGCGGCTTCAGCGGCAGGGAAGTCAAAAGCGTGCTTAAAGAATTGAAAGAAGAAGGCCTTCAGCCGGAAATCATCAGCAGCAAACTTGGTATGCTGAAAAGCGGTGAAGGGGAAGAGCTGGAAGTGGATCATACGTTCTTGACATGTGATTCCGTTCTGTTTGACAGTATCTATGTTGTCGGCGGAAAAGAGCTTGATAAGAAGTTCAAACAGGATACTTCTTATTTTGTAAAAGAAGCCTTTGTACACTTCAAACCTATTGGTGCAACCCATGAAGGGGTCTCCTTATTGAAAGACATCGGGATCGGACAATGTGCAGGTGTTGTGACAGCTGAGAAAATAGACACATTTACATCCGATTTCATTGAAGCGATTGCAGCCCATCGTCACTGGAACCGAGAAATCGTCTGAATAAGAGGAATCTGAAATAAAGGCTGAGACAAAAGTGTTTTGTATAAGTGAAACCCGGACTGCTTTGCATTTTAGTTAGCAAAGCAGCCCGGGTTTTTTATTTGTTTAATTTTTTTGTTCTTTCCAGCGGTTGATGGGGGTGCAAGACGCAGAATTCTAAAAGAAATGACCTAAAGGGGCCACCCGAGGAAAGCGAAGTCTTGCACGGAAATCAAAAGCGGGTTTAGAACCTAAACTACCACTAGCCTCTTAATTCCCCGTTGAATTTATTTCAATGCCACCCTATCAATCCATTCACCCATTTTGCTAGATACTAGTTATCTATAACAAACACTTCCATATGGACAACCATAGTATATTAAAGAAATGAACAAGGAGGTGGATATTCATGCCAAAAGGTCCAGCTCATCATGCTGCTGCAGAGGAATTTGATTACTTTAAGCTTCTTCTTGTCTTGTTAGTAGTGGCCTTCCTGATCACATTAGGTGTTGCTCCGATCGCTGCATTAATTATCGGGATTGCTTTACTGATTATTTTAGTTATCAGCGCATTATTTTAAGAACAGGTGAAAGACGATGGAAAGCGGTTATAACAACCGCTTTCTATAAACTATCCATAATAATAGAAAGGAGGACCATATACATGGATAACAAAAATATGTTAGATGAGCTCTACAAACTTTTTCAGGAACAAGTCAAGAAAGAAGACGGGCAATTACCTATCGAGTCGGTTCTTGAAATGATGACTTCCGCGATTAAAGAGAATGAACTGAATAAAGAGATAAAGGGTCATTCCGATTCTCTAAAAACTCACCTTGAATCCATCATGCCGGAAAACCTTAAGGGAATGGAGCCACTGAAAGATAAAGCGGCAGCATTCTTGAAGGCGGATGCACTCAACACAGATACCCTTCAGCAACTGATGAATGGGATTCTAAACAATGATGTTTTTAAGCAGCAGCTCAGCCAATTGACGACTGGTAAAGAACTTGACGCGAAGTCGCTGATGAATGGCTTCAGTTCTATGCTTCAGGGGAATGGGGGAGCAGGGAATATCATCCCGATGAACCTATTGAACCTTGTCCAGGGCATGGATCTTATGAAACTGATTGATGGAGCAGCATCACGACGTAAAAATAAATCAAAAAATAATCAGGTTCAAAGCAATGACAGTAGAGAAGATTGTAAAAATGAAAACAACAAATCCAAAAATAACTCGTACAAAGTTGACTACGAATATGACGAATGTGATTTGTGGTATTAACAGGGGGGAAGCTGGCGAATTTCTAGCCAGCTTTTATATTTTTACATATAAGGGGTTAGAGTTTTAGCTAAAAATTTCCATAAGCAAAAACCTTGAAAGTCAAAAAAGGTCAAATTATAATGTAGTCATAAGGTCAAAGAAAGTCAAAGTCAAACAATGATCTCTTGACCTTCAACAAATTATTTAAACAAATGGTTACTATATAAAAACGAATTCAATAGGAGGTAATACTGTATGAAATGTCAGGTATGTCATCAGAACCAGGCAACAGTGGAAGTGTACAAAAGAGTCAACAACCATAAGACAAGAATGCAGATGTGTACGGAATGCTTCCAACAACAATCTAAAATGCCATCAGGATTAAATGGCGGTTTCCCGTTTGATGAATTGTTCAAAGGCATGAGTATGGGTGGAGCCCAGCCGCACGCATCCGGATCAAATCACCAGGAGCTTAAAACGGAAACTGGGGGCAATGGCGGCGGTATTCTTGATCAATTTGGCCGCAACGTAACCCATGCTGCCAGGGCGGGTCTGATCGATCCTGTTATCGGAAGGGATAAAGAGGTAGAGCGAGTCATTGAAATCCTGAACAGACGTAATAAGAACAACCCTGTACTCATCGGTGAACCGGGTGTCGGTAAAACTGCAATCGCGGAAAGGACTGGCACTGAAAATCGTTGATGGGGAGGTACCGTCCAAGCTGTTGAACAAAGAAGTGTATGTGATGGACGTAGCTTCATTGACCGCCGGTACCGGTGTCCGCGGGTCGTTTGAAGAAAGATTGAAATCCATCATCAGCGAGCTTCAAAACCGCAAGAATGTCATGTTATTCATCGACGAAATTCATCAGCTGGTCGGAGCAGGATCTGCCGAAGGTTCCATGGATGCAGGCAATATTTTAAAACCTGCACTTGCACGTGGTGAACTGCAGGTGATCGGGGCGACCACACTTAAGGAATATCGCCAAATCGAAAAGGACGCGGCTCTTGAACGCCGTTTCCAGCCGGTAATGGTGAATGAACCGACTCCCGAGCAGTCCATTGACATCTTAAAGGGGCTGCGCAGTAAGTATGAGGAGTATCATGGTGTCACTTTTACAGATGAAACCATCGAGGCATGCGTGAAATTGTCTCACCGTTATATCCAGGATCGTTTCCTTCCGGATAAAGCGATCGACTTGATGGACGAAGCGGGTGCGAAAATGAACCTTCAGTCAGAAGGGAAAGATACATCTGCACTTCATCAGAAATTGAATGAAATCCATGCAATGAAAGAGCAGGCTACCAAAGAAGAGCGTTACGAAGAAGCAGCAAAACTGCGTGACCAGGAACAAGAAATTGAAAAGCAGCTTGAGAACGGCGGTGTCAAGGGAAGAACTGAAGTAGGACCTGAGCTGATCCAGTCAATCATTGAAGCGAAGACGGGCATTCCGGTCGGCAAACTTCAAAGTGATGACAAGAAACGAATGAAAGAGCTTGAAATGAACCTTTCAAATAAAGTGATTGGGCAGGCAGAGGCGGTGAAAAAGGTGGCGAAAGCGATCCGACGCAGCCGGGCAGGCTTGAAGGCGAAACACCGCCCAATCGGTACATTCTTATTCGTGGGACCGACTGGCGTCGGTAAGACCGAATTGACGAAGACGCTGGCTGAGGAACTATTCGGTTCCAAAGACAGCATGCTCCGCCTGGACATGAGTGAATATATGGAGAAACATTCCGTATCCAAACTGATCGGTTCACCTCCGGGCTATGTAGGTCATGAAGAATCCGGGCAATTGACTGAAAAAGTAAGAAGGAACCCTTACTCAATCATTCTGCTGGACGAAATCGAGAAGGCTCATCCCGATGTTCAGCATATGTTCCTGCAAATCCTTGAAGACGGCCGTTTGACAGACAGCCAGGGAAGAACCGTAAGCTTCAAAGATACAGTCATCATCATGACAAGTAATGCAGGTGTGACGAATGTCAAGGAAGCAGTCGTAGGGTTTGCCACCGGGGGCACGGATGCCGTGAAGGAAACGAACATCCTTCAATCACTTGGTTCTTACTTCAAGCCGGAATTCTTGAATCGTTTTGATAGTATCATTGAATTCCAGTCACTTCATAAAGAAGAGCTTCTTCAAATACTTGATTTGATGCTTGAAGATCTTCAACAAGAATTGAATGATCAAAACATTACGGTCAGCTTTGAAAAAGAGGCAAAAGATAAGCTTGTTGAACTTGGCTATCACCCTGAATTCGGTGCCCGTCCGTTGCGCCGGGTAATCCAGGAAAGGGTAGAGGACAAAATCGCCGATCTGCTTCTGGAGGAAGAAGAAGTGAAACAAGTGACAGTGACTCTTGAAAATGATGAAATCACTGTTAAGTAATTCTACTATTAAAAAAGCGTGATCCCTTTTCAAAGGGATCACGCTTTTTATTATCAGCTTGCAGAAAAGTGCTTGTTATTTAGATTCGACAGCAGCAAGCACCTTGTCGATCGCCTGTGCTACTCCGTGATCTGTATTGATGCCTGTGACCCAGTCGGCAGCTTCCTTCACTGCTTCCTGTGCATTTCCCATTGCCACTCCAAAACCTGATTCCCGGATCATGGCTATATCATTCATACTGTCACCAACCGCCATGACTTCTTCCATGGACAAGTCCAGCCGTTCACATACCTTTACAAGTGCAGCCGCTTTGTTCACGCCAGCTGGATTGATTTCAATATTCGTCGGACTGGAATTGGTAATTTCGAGTGCTTCATTTTTCAACAATTCGTCCATCACCACTTTACGCACTTCATCGTCCTGGATATCGAAGCCGAACTTCAACCAATTATAAGCATCTATTTCCTGATCGAAAGGGTTTTGGGTATTGAATATGCCCTGTGTGGTCGATGACCAGAAGTATACATCATGTTTTTCCTTTAATGCCCACAGTGCTTTTACAAGTTTGGTATCCAGATGGGTACTGTCCACCAGATTATATCCATGATCGTAAATTTCGCCGCCATTCACCGTTATTAAATAAGATGAACGGCCAAGCTGGTCGGAAATATCCCTGCAGTTACGAAGAGAACGCCCTGTACTCAATACCACATGGATTCCCTTTTCTTTTGCCCTCTGGATGGCTTTTTCATTTTCCGGGGAAACCTCGCCCTCATGATTCACAAGCGTCCCGTCCATATCAAGCGCAATCAATTTAATTGTCATTACTTTCACGTCCTCTCAAATTTGCTACTGTTTAGTTTAATATAAAAGTATAGATTAGTGTAGGAAAGAGACTTTATCTGCATCTTTCTTTCATCCTCTATTACTATTGCATATAATCAGGAAGACTAAACATATCAATTGTGAAGGAGTAAAAATCATTTGGAACGTTTCACAGAAAAAGCGATAGACATCATAAAATCCATTCCTTCCGGGAAAGTCATGACCTACGGGCAGATAGCCGCATACGCCGGAAGTCCAAGAGGAGCCAGGCAAGTGGTAAGAATCCTCCATTCAATGAGCAGCAAACATGATCTCCCCTGGCACAGGGTCATCAACAGCAAAGGGGAAATCGGTTTCAAAGAAAAAGGACAATATAATTACCAACAACACCTCCTTCAATCAGAAGGTGTACTTTTAAATGATAAAGGTAAAGTAGATTTGGGACGATATCGACATCACCTGTTATGATGCCGGATGAATAGTAAGAGGTCATTAAGTGAGTTTAGTGAGATAAGAATATATAAGTCAAATTCAGCTTTTGAATGGAGTGCAAGACGAAGACTCCTTCGGGAGAAGTGGCCAATTCTTCTTATGCCACCCGCCTCTGAGCGAAGTCCCACCGCCCGCGGAAAGCGAAGTTTTGCACGGAATTAAATAGCGGCAATGTATGGAACCAAATAAGTAGAGAAGTCAAAAAGAGCTTGTCTATTTAAGATTGCCTAAAAACATAACCAAAATCTGTGTGGGTCAATTTTTTGGTGGTCTCGTTCATATCAGAAGGCTCACGGGTCACCCCCTGATAGCATAGTCTTGCACGGAAACCAAAAGCGGGATTAGAGTAAAATTTAAATAAAACGTGAAAACTCATACGGTAATACGGTATAATTTACCTATACAAAAAATGTGAGGAAAGATCCAGATATGATTAGTGATCTAGTAATAAATATTTCGCTCCTAATGTCGTTCACTTTTGTGTGGCATCAGCTGTTCAGGAAAAACAGGCTGACCATGAGTTCACCATTCTACATAAAAATAGTCGATGGTATACTGGCAGGTTTACTTGGTGTTATCCTTATGCACTACAGCATCGGTGTCAATAATATCACGATCCTTGATCTCAGGCACATCCCGGTCATCCTGGTAGCGTTTTATGGAGGATTCCTGCCGACGATCATTTCAGCTGTTGTCATCATAACGGGCCGTTTTCTGATCGACGTCAACTTCTCGTCTTATGTTGCGCTCTATATGATGCTTACCATTGCAGGTGGAGCAGGCTTGATCGTGAGGTATATGAAAGGAGGGCCCTGGAAAAGGTGGACCGCTCTGCTCCTGTACAGTCAATTGATTTTCTCTGCTGCGCTTTATATCGTCGTTGAAGATTACAGCACCGTGCTTGATTATGCCTTGTTTCACATTGTCAGTACACTCATCGGGGGGTATCTGACACTGTATTTCGTTGATTATATTAGAAAAACGAGCGAACGCTATTATCAATATAAAGAAAATGCCCAGCGGGATGCGCTTACTGGCCTCTATAATGTCCGTTCGTTTGACACCCATTATAACCGTATTGTCAAAGAAGCGATCGAGGAAAATGAAACATGCGCAATATGCCTGATTGATGTTGATCATTTCAAGCAGATCAATGATACTTATGGTCATCAGGCGGGTGACGAAGTATTAAAACAACTTGCGGAATTATTGAGCAGATTGACAAGATCGGGAGACATTTTATCCCGGAATGGTGGAGAGGAATTTTCGCTTCTCCTTCCTAAATGTACGGTTGAAGATGCAAAAGAAATTGCCGGCAGGGTAAGGGAAGCGGTATTTAAACAAGGGTTTCTTCTGCCGGATCAGGGGAAACTCCAATTGTCTGTCTCCATAGGGGTTTCAGCGTTCAATCCTGTGGAAGAGAAAGAAGAGTCCCTTTTTCAAGATGCTGATGAAGCCCTCTACAAAGCCAAACAAAATGGCAGAAATATCGTATGTACGAGCTGGGAATGCTCGTACAGATAAAAAAAGCGTTACTTCACATCAAGAGAAGTAACGCTTTTTAGCGATTCAACTGCGATTTTTAATTTTCTTCAACCACTTTTTCTGTTTTATACCGGTAATGAGATAACCTGCCAGCCCAATTGCTGAAACTGCTGTGCCTCCTTGCCAAAGGATTTCTGTATCTGCTTGAAAGCCATAGCTGAAAAAGATCATTCCTGTGACAAAGAGGATAAAAGCATGCTTCTTTTGATTTTCGTAAAGTGTAAATCGGAAATTCTTTATCTGCTGATCATCCTTTTGTATAATCAATCGATCGGGAATTTCAATCAGTTGACGAACTTTATGGATTCCCTGGAATAAAGGTTGGGATCCTATCCATTTAAGGAGCAGGTCCCATTTACTGCGGTCAGTGGATTTTACCCATTTAAGAAAAGCGGGCTTCATGATATCGAGTGTTTCTTTTTCAGGGCAGAGGGTATAAACAAGCCCTTCCACCGTGGCAAACGAGCGGCCTAGGAAAATGAAGCGGGTCGGGACCTGTATGGGCAGGGTCTTCATCATATCGTTCATCTCTTTTTTTACAGAAATCAGATCCATCTGTTTGAATTGTTCCATGTCGATCGATACAAATTCCTCCAGCATTCTTTCAATGCTCTTAAGGTCTGCTTCCGGTAATAAGAACCCTAATTGCGAAAGGGCTTCTGCTGCTTTATGGTAGTCTTTCAACAAGATTCCTTCGAGCAGTTGTTGAAAATGAACAGAGTCGCGTTTCGTGATTTCACCGACCATTCCGAAGTCCAATAAAACAAAGGTCCCATCAGGCTGAATCAATATGTTCCCTGCATGAGGGTCTGCATGGAATGTACCGGCCTCAAGCCATTGTGGAAGGAAGAGCTGGAATAAACGCTGACCTAGTTTTTCGCCTTCCAGACCGTAACCTGAAATCCGGGCAGTGTCGTTAAGACGCACACCCTCCACCCATTCCATGACCAGTACTTTATCTGTACACAGTTCTGGATAGACATTCGGGATTTTAACACCCGGATGTTCACTGAATCTTTGTCTGAAGTTAATAGCCGTGTTCATTTCTTTATAGAAATCAAGCTCTTGTTCGATAACCTGTTTCAGTTCTATATAGAGCATCTTAAAATTGATAAATCCTTTTGGGATCGGTGCAAAGTGTCTCACAAACCACAGAATGATGGAAAGCGACCTGAAGTCGGTCTTGACCAGTGCAGGAATTTCAGGACGCTGAACTTTAACTGCCACCGGTGTCCCATCTGTAAGGCACGCTTTATACACTTCCCCTATTGATGCTGAAGCTACTGCGCTCTTATCGATCGTATCCAGTTTCGTTTTGGCAGGAGACTTCCACTCCGTTTCCAGTACCTTTTCTATTTCTTCCCATGGAGAAGGCGGGACATGGTCCACCAGATCTTTAATCTGATCAATAAAGCTTTTTGGCAGCAAGTCTTCTCGTATACTCATCAGCTGACCTACCTTGATCAGCACCCCGTTCAGTTCAAACAACGTTGATTTGAACTCATGCCCGATCCTTTCCCACAATCTGTCTTTCTCTGCTTCCGATTTTCCCCTCAGCTCATACCAATACGTCCTGAAGACAATCGAAACAGCAAGCGAAATGATTTTCCACATTCTCCAAAGCTTATTATGTGATTTCATGTCCCATCCTCCATACGAAATCTTCCGTTATCATTCAATATCCAAGTCTATTCTATTTACTCTTACAATAACTGAAATGAAAAGAAAGAGGAAGGTAATATGTGGTAAAATTCAGATAGTACTACTATCTATTTGCGTTAGTTGGCAGGGAGAGGATGGAGTTGAACAGATGTTTATTAAAGTCTATGAATATCATATCCAGCCGGATAAAGAAACAGAGTACTTGGAAATTCAAGAAAAGGCGGGGGAAATCTACAGCCGCCATATAGACTCCCATTCACTTCACCTTAAAAGCAGGGAGGACCCTTCGAAGTGGATGGAGATTACCCGCTATAGAAACGAAGAAGAGTATGAGAGCAGCATTCAGTTAATCAATCAAGATGAAGAAATCCAAGCCTTATTTAAACAATTTCAGGCTCTGCTTGTTTTTGAAAAAAATGAGATCAGGGAGGAGAACTTCCATATAGTGAAAGAGAGGGGCGAGGAAGTGAGTGTAGAAACGAATCACGAACAAAGAGATGCCAAATTAATCAGCGAACGGGACAAAATCAAGGAATCTATAAAAAAAGACCTGATAAATGATAAACATATACTCGCCTTTTTCTACGGCGGATCAATGGCAAGAGGCAATCACGATCGTTATTCCGATCTTGATTTACGGATTGTAGTTAACGATGAAATGTATGAAGAATACAGAAAGAACAAAAAGGCAAGGGCAGAGCGATGGGGAGATGTCTTATTTTACGAGGATTTTCCATGGGCGATGCACACGGTAGCACACTATAATAACTTTGTGAAGGTGGATGCTTTTTACTATAAGCAAGAAGATTTGAGGCCTTCCCTCTATCTAAAAGAAGAAACACAGATAGAATATGATCCAAATGGAACCGTCACTGCAGTCAGTGAACAATCAAGAGACCTTTATTATGAACCTTCGCTGATAGAATTCGAGGTGTGGAGAAGTAAATTCTTTGCCCATATGCATGAAGTCTACAGGAGGGTGATGAGGGGAGAACTTTATTATGCCTTGCACTCATTGGATATGATGAGGTGGTCGGTGGCCGCCGGATGGGATATGACAAGCGGCAGACAGCCGAATGCCCCGGGGGATTGGTCTAAGTATGAAGGGGAAAGGTCTCCCTTTGATCAGAGGGAGCAGGAACTTCTGGCAGGCTGGAACGCCGGAAGGGATCCAGAGGGAATTCTTGAAGTGATGAAGAATATCGCGATTGAATTCAAGGATGTACATAGCCGCCTCTCTGCATTGCTTGGATTAGATGAGCAGGCAGAGTGGGTGGAAGAGATTGTGAATATGGTAGTGTAAGCTTAACTTGAATTCAGGATCAGTTTTACTATAGAAGAAGGACTTTTCAAAAGCATGATGTTCAAATTTTGAAAAGTCCCATCACCTTTAGGTGAGAATTTTGACAGCTTTATGAACTGTACCAATGTCTATTGCAAGCAGGAGGTGGAAGGAGTATATTATAAGTGTAAAGTAAATGTGAAAAATTTCACAAACAAACCGCAATATCAGCTGATTGAATGAATTATTTTTTACTTATATTTGTGAAATATTTCACAATAAAACACAAGGAGATGAACCATCATGAAATGGTGGCATAATGAAAAAGTTAGTGTTGTATGGACAGTGTTCAGGATTTGGCTTGGTATTAAATGGCTTGAAGCAGGGTGGCATAAGATACAGGATGGATTTGACGCAAGCGGCTTCCTGCAGGGGGCGATTGCCAAGGCTGCAGGAGAAAATCCGGCGGTGCAGGGCTGGTATGCAGAGTTTCTAAAAGAATTTGCTGTACCGAATGTTGAATTATTCAATATTCTTATCCCTTGGGGAGAAGTCCTTGCAGGTTTAGGTTTGATTACCGGACTGATGACAATTCCTGCATTGGTCGCAGCGGCATTCATGAATCTGAACTTCCTTATGGCTGGCACAGTGAGCACGAATCCGATTCTACTGACTGTTGCAGTAATCCTTCTCTTTACCGGAAAAGGAGCATATTACTGGGGCGCAGATCATTGGGTGATGCCTTATTTGAAACAGAACCTCTTTCATAAAAAAGGCGGCCATCCTAAAAAAGCAATCGTCGTTTAAATAAAACGGAAAAAGCCACCCGGATTTGATTCCGGGCGGCTTCTTTTGAATTCCTCACGCCACTGATTTTAACCGTGAGGGGCTGCTATTGGTTTTTCTTTACACGTGCACGCTGGTTCGCAGCGTTAGCGCGGGCCTGTGCTTCCATATCAGCCTGATCGGCAAGCTCCCTTGAGAACTCTTCGTCCACACCGTCTGACTTTAACGCAGCCGGCGTCTGTGGAAGGCTGTTTTGGTTTTTATCGTGTTTTTTATGTCCTCGAGATCTGCCCAATACAAACATCCCCTTTTTGTCAGGTTAAAAACAAAGGTACAAGCATCACTTTGAAGTGAACTTGTACCTTTATTGTTTATCAAAAGAGGGACTTTTAGTTAGGTAATATTTGCTTACGTATGACGTTTGGGGCTGAATCCCGCTGCACGGTCAGCTCTTTTGAATTCCTTCGAATAAGTGACTTCCTGCATACTTGACAGTTTTGATCTGTCTTTGTCTTTTTTACGTTTATTATCCATTCTATGTACTTCCCTTCTTTCAAGATTTAGTATTTATTTTTACCTTGAAAAGAAGGGGGCATACCTATTTCGAATGATAAATATTGACGAGGGCGCTTTCAAGTTCAGGATATTCGAATTGAAAGCCGTTCTCTGAAAGGACGCTCGGCAGCACTTTCTGGCCTTCCAATACAAGCTGGCTCATTTCACCCATGGCAATCTTCAGTGCAAATGGAGGGACCGGTATCCAGTGGGGCCTCCCCAATACACTTCCAAGAGTGATCCCGAATTCTTTCATTCTGAGCGGTGTGGGGGCCGTAACATTTACCGGGCCAGAGATCTCCCCGTTTTCAGCAGAAAAGCGCAGCGCCCTCGCAACATCGTCAATATGAACCCAGGACATCCACTGATTACCCGGTAAAACCGTGCCTCCTGCAAATAATTTATAGGGAAGGGCCATGCGGGGAAGGGCGCCATCTTCTTCGCCGAGAATGATGCCAAATCGGGTATAGACGACCCTGAAACCTGCTTTTTCAGCTTTCGAAGCTTCATTTTCCCATATTTGAACCGTTTCCCCGAGAAAATCATCTGCTTTCTCAGCAGACGCTTCCGTGTACGTGTTTTCTGTAGAAGAAGGATAGAATCCGATTGCGCTTGCATTGATCAGACAGGAAGGCGGATCCGTCAGATTCTTCATGATACTGATGACTTCCTGCGTCGATGTAATACGGCTGTTTATGATCCGCTTCTTCCGTTCATCGGTCCATCTGCCGCTGTTGATCGATTCACCCGCAAGATTGATGAAAACTTCTGTACCTTCAAGTCCATCCTGTGGATGAGAGTCGTCTGTCAGCCATTTCACATAAGTGACTCCCCGTCTTTTTTCATATTTTTCAGGGCTCCTTGTCAATATGACAACTTCATGATTGTGGTCCAGCAGCTCACGGGTCACTGCCTGCCCGACAAACCCCGTTCCTCCGGTAATGGCAATTTTCATGATTATCCCTCCAGTTATAGTTATTATTTTACCTATTTGCAGAATTAAAAACATATTCGGATGTGTTACAGTAAGAAGGAGGTGGAAAATATGGGTGTCATTACGAAAATTACGAAGCAAGTGAAAAATGATGAAAGGTATAACTTATTTATAGACGGCAAGTATGCGTTCAGCGTTGATGAAGTGGTGCTAGCTAAATTCGGCCTGAGAAAAGGGCTTGAAGTGGATGAGCTGGAAATCTCTGAAGTGCAATATGACGATGATGTAAAAAAAGCATTGAACAAGGCGATTCACTTTTTGTCCTACAGAATGAGGACAGAAAAAGAAATCCGCGATCATTTGAAGGACAGTGAGTTAGACGGAGCCATTATCGGGGAAGTCATCCATAAACTAAAGGATATGAAGTATATTGATGATTTAGAATTCGCGAAGGCTTTCACAGGGACCCAGATCAATACTTCTGACAAAGGCCCGGGCTGGATAAGAGGGGAATTATACCGGAAAGGTGTCGATGATCCATATATTGAAGAGGCACTCGATGCTTTTACGTTTGAAATGCAGGTGGACAAAGCAGCAACCATTTCAGAAAAGCTCATGAAGAAGTACAGGAAAGATTCATTTATGATCGCCAAACAGAAAATCGAACAGAACCTGCAGCGCAAAGGCTATCCCGGCGCAGTGATGAAAATCGTTTGGGAGACAATCGATACAGATCGCGATACGGACGAACAGTGGGATGCCCTTTATCACCAGGGACAGAAAGCTCACAGAAGGCTGTCGTCCAAATATGAGGGCTATGAGTATGAACATAGAATGAAACAGACCTTGTACCGGAAAGGATTCGCGATCGAAAAGATCGAACGTCTCCTGGAAGTGTTAAAAGAAGAGGAATAGAAAACGGAAGAAAAGTCGAGGGGGCCCTCGACTTTTTTACGTTCACTTTTTTGACTCAATGGTGATTTCATCATTCGATTTGTATTTTTCCACGATGATTTCCGCAATTTCAACCGGAGAGCGCAATCGAGAGCGGTCGCTGATATGGTCACTTTCATCCCAGAAAGGTGTATTCATCCCGCCCATATAGGTATTGACGACCCTCAGGTTCGAATCTTCATATTCCTTTTGAAGGCTCTCACCGAACCCTCTCAGTGCGAATTTGCTCGCCACATAAAGCGATTCATTCTTCTTGCCTCTCAGCCCGGCAGTGGAGATGATATTGATAACAGTCGTTCCCACCTCTTCCAATTGCGGCAGAAGTGCTTTTGTTATACGGATAGGTCCGAGTACATTGGTTTCAAACATGGCCTCCAGTTCATCATCACCAGTGTTTGAAAATGGACCAAAATAGCCGACTCCTGCATTATGTATCAACAGTCCAAGGTCGTCTTGAAGGAGTTTTGTGGAGCAAACCTGTTCAATTTCAAGTGGTGAACGTACATCAAGAACCGCATAGGACACCTCGCCGCCAGCCTTTCTTATTTCCCCTGCAGCTTCTTCAAGCTTTTCCTTCGTACGTCCAAGCAGAACGATATGAAAGTCCTTTGAAAGCAGCTTTCCCAGTTCTTTCCCAAGACCGGTGCCGCCGCCTGTGATGATCGCTTTTTTCATGATGGATCGTCCTTTCTGATTCTGATTTATTTATGTTATTATGATGGCTGTTTACCGGCTCAAGCAGGTGATTGGAGTGCAAGACGAAGACTCCTATCAGAAAAGCCGAAGGGCTTTGGTCAGAGGCTTATGACATGTGCCTTTAAGCCCTGCAGCTGGACAGTGGATCCCTCAGGAATCTGAAGGAGGCTCACGGGTCACCCTCGGAAAGCGAAGACTTGCACGGAAATCAACTGCGTGATTAATCAAATCAGCCTATCCACTTTCCTTATTGTATCATTTTATCTATACTAATCAGTAGTAGAGGTGATGAGAACATGGAACAGCAAGAAAGAAGATACAGCGAAATGTCACAGCATGAATTGCAGCAGGAAATCGCAAACCTGAAAGAAAAGGCAAGAAAAGCAGAGCAGCTGGGAATCGTCAATGAATTCGCAGTACTTGAACGCAAAGCGCTCATGGCGCAGGCATATCTGAAGAACCCTGACGACTATGAGCCCGGCGGCATTTACCCGATTGAAGGGGATCCCGGTGTCTTCTTTAAGATTTACTATCTGAACGGAGTATTTGCCTGGGGTTACCGTTTGGGTGGAGATGGAAAGGAAGAGGCCCTGCCGATTTCCCTGTTGAAATCTGACAAAAAATAAAATCAAGACCCGTCTCCCGCCGCTTGAAGCGATGAGTGACGGGTCTTGACAGGTTATGAACGCTTACGTGTTTCAGCTTCCAGAATGATCATATTCTGGGTTTGCGTGGTTTGTCCATTTGCCTGTGAGTGGGCATGCTTCGGATTATAGAATGCCTTGTTAAATGGACTGCTGTACTTATTTCGGTTGAAATTATTTTTCATGTTTCCCATCGTGACTACCCCCTAAAAAAGTGAACTTCGTTAAATTGAGTCTTGCTTTCTTTTTCCTGAAGACGCCATGCGTTCTTGAGGATGGGTATTGATGGTGCCATTGGCCCTTTTGGATGCATATTCAGCTTTCGCTCTCGGCTCCCCTTCGAACTTATTATTGTTCATGTTCGGGAATCCTGTTGTTTTATTACGCATAATCTGCCTCCTAAAAGGTTTTATACTTTCACACCGTGAAAAAGCAAAGGCTTCCACTAAGCTTGGCCACGTACTAATAGTATGGTTTGAACGCTGTACTTTATCATAAAAACAAATGGAAAAGGAGGAGATGAAATGGAGTCGACATTCCACGAACTCACTGAATTGTTACTCGAAAAAAATGAAGAGCTTTCATATGAGAAGGCAAGAACCTGGGTTGAACTTGTATGGGAGGATTTTGAAACGACCTATGCAAAAGCAGGCTATGAATATCAAGGAAAAGAAATGACCGAAAAAGTGGTGCGCCAATGGATTACGAACTATGGTGCCCGTATCCATGAATTCGCCGCCAGGAATCCGAAATACAAACACCTTCTTGATCATGAAAGTAAAGACGGAGGTTTAACGCATTAAAATAATGAAGGACAGTCCTTTAAAATAATGAAGGACTGTCCTTTGACTCGTTAATCAATCAAAATGTCGATGTCTACCTTTTTACGGAGTTTTTCCTCGCTGAAGACCCAGCCTGTATAAGAGCTGACGACGTTCATGTCTTTGTCGAGCTGTACAAGTGCGACGAAAGGATAATGCCCGTTATTGCGATAACGGAGATCGATGAAGCACACTTCATAATGATCGTCGTATTCATCCACTTCCCATCGGTAAACAGGGGAGAAGGATAAGAACGCTGCAAGGTTTTTATCCTTTTTCGCAGCTGTGATGACCGGCAGATCCGGAACAGGAATCCGATTGAATTCGTCAAAAATCGTAATCGAACGCCTGAATGCCCTTGCGACATAATATTTATCCTTCGTCACCACCGCCAGCCTCCATTGAAAGAAGCGAAGAGTCGGGGAAACGATGATCTTTTCGGCTTCCGGTATCCTTCTTTTCACAGCGTTCTTGACGGCTTTTTGTACCTGAAACCTGAGGACATAATAGGCGAAAATGACAATATACATCACAAGGAAAGTCCTGCCAGGTGGAAAACCAAGCCCCCACAGGCCAAGTCCGAAGACATGGATGATAAAAATTGGCAGGTCAAAAGTGTTGATCACACCCAAAGCGACCCATTTCGACGATATCGGCCTCAGGGCCTGTGTGCCGTATGCGTTGAATATGTCGACAAATACATGCAGGAAAACCGCAATAAATGTCCAAATCCATAAATGAAGCAGATTTGCTTCAGGAAAAAAAGGGTAGATGCATCCGACGATAAGGAGGGGCCACAGCAAAACGGCCGGGATACTATGTGTGATCCCACGGTGATGCCGGATGTAGACAGCATTGTTCCGCAGTTTCAACACAGTATCGATGTCAGGGATCTGAGAACCAATGACCGCAGCTATAAGGACGCTCGCAGAAGTGGCGCTGCTTTCGGCAACTGCCGGATCAAGCGTGGCCAAGCCTCCAAGGGCAAATCCCATAACGATATGAGTACCTGTATCCAAAAAAAGTCCTCCCTTGACTGAATTCGTTTGTTTTCGCTGCCCTTCATGATATGGTTAAAAGGAGTTTATTTCAAATGAAAAAATCAT
This sequence comes from Rossellomorea oryzaecorticis, assembly GCF_045897515.1. Classification (NCBI taxonomy): domain Bacteria; kingdom Bacillati; phylum Bacillota; class Bacilli; order Caryophanales; family Bacillaceae; genus Rossellomorea; species Rossellomorea oryzaecorticis. The sequence goes on from NZ_JBJOSA010000017.1 coordinate 57,395, forward strand.
TACAAATTTATCTTGAATATGAAATCAAGCAAAGTCTCCATCAACAATACCTGCAGATCATGAGAAACATCCTGAAGTCCCTGCCGCAGTATGACGCAATGGATATCCGCTGGGAAAAATCAGATGCGGACACTTATCGATACATTGAGACATTCACTGTACCGACAGAGGCGCATTTTCATGCTCTCAGACGTTTGCGTACATCCCGTGGTCATTTATTATTTGGATTGCTGGATGACTGCATCAGCGGCGGGTTGAAAGAAATGAAATGCATCGGGCTGAAAAAAAGTTCATAATATATTATTTATTCCCTATTCACCGCAACATCTAACATCTTTGGAGGTACAAATTGAAAGAACAACCGTTAAAATACTTAGAGACCATTGAACGTGAGGATTTTCAGAAAGATTTAATCTCCTGGTTTTCAAGAGAACAGCGCAATCTGCCGTGGAGAAGGGATCGTGATCCATATAAAGTGTGGGTGTCGGAAATCATGCTTCAGCAGACTAGAGTGGATACTGTCATTCCCTATTTTAACCGATTCCTTGAAAAATTTCCTACATTGGATGCGCTTGCCCTTGCGGAAGAAGATGAAGTACTGAAGGCGTGGGAAGGACTTGGTTACTATTCCCGGGTCAGGAATTTGCAATCAGCCGTAAAGGAAGTGCATGAACAATATGGAGGGATCGTTCCGGATACACCAAAAGAGATCTCTTCACTAAAAGGAGTCGGTCCTTATACGGCAGGAGCCATCCTCAGCATAGCCTATGGCAAGCCGGAGCCTGCAGTGGACGGGAATGTCATGCGGGTGTTTTCGAGAATCCTTTCAATCTGGCTTGATATCGCAAAACCATCGTCTAGAAAAGTCTTTGAAGAAGCTGTAAGAGCCCTTATTTCAAAAGAAAATCCCTCTTATTTCAACCAGGCATTGATGGAGCTGGGAGCATTGATATGTACACCGACATCACCTTCTTGCCTGTTGTGTCCAGTACGTGAACATTGCCGTGCGTTCGATGAGGGTGTTCAGGAAGAACTTCCAGTTAAATCAAAAAAGAAAGCCGCACGCAAACTTAATATGGCCGCCGCAGTGATCTTCACTGAAGATGACCGGGTTGTCATCCATAAACGGCCGGGAACAGGACTGCTCGCGAACCTGTGGGAATTCCCGAATTTCGAGGTGAGCACTTCAAGGAGCGGCAGGAAACAGCTGGAAGAAAGGCTGGAAGCTGATTATAAAGTGGACGCTTCATTGAAAGCTGGCGTCATCACCAAGATACAGCATGTATTTTCACATATCATATGGGATATTGAAGTATATGCAGGCAGCGTGGAAAGCAGTGCACTAAATGAGACTGAGCTGATAGCCGTAACTGAACAGGAGCTGGAAAAATACGCATTCCCGGTCTCTCATCAAAAAATATGGAAAGAAACGAAACTCATAAAGAACTAAACCCAAGGCCCGTCCTTCTGCGCTTTAAAGCATCGAGGGACGGGCCTTAGGACTTTCTAATCGTAAATCGTTTTTGTTCCATGCGTATAGTCCGCTTCGCCCCGGTTCAATCCACCCCTGTTTTCAATCTCTTCAACGATTTCCCGATGAATAGATTGTCCTTCTGTGTTCAAATAGGGTACTATTTGTTGTAGTGAATGATGGAAGTAGGCTAGTTCGCTTTTCTTCCATTCACTTTTAGGAAGCATGGACAGCTCCGTCATATCCCGTCCGACATACATACGATCAGACCTCCCTTTCTTTTGTTAACTCTCTTAGTTTTCAATAAGTAGCGGCTGATTATGCTTTAAAAAACATTTGCTTGATATGGAAAATGAATTGAAAGGATGATTATAGTGAGTGAAAAAGTAGCATTGGTGACAGGAAGCAGCAGGGGCCTCGGCAGAGAAATCGCCATTCAACTGGCACAGCAGGGATACGACATCGTCGTAAACTATGCACGAAGTAAAAAGGGAGCGCTGGAAACAGCAGAAGAAGTGGAGAAATTGGGACGGAAAGCGTTTGTCGTCCGTGCGAATGTCGGGGATGTGGATAAAATCAAATCGATGTTCGAACAGATTAAAGAAGAATTCGGGCGTCTCGATGTCCTGGTCAGCAATGCGGCCTCAGGAGTACTCAGGCCTGTAATGGAGCTTGAAGAGTCACATTGGGACTGGACGATGAACATCAATAGCAAAGCGCTATTGTTCTGTGCCCAGGAAGCAGCGAAACTGATGGATAAAGGCGGAAGAATCGTCAGCATCAGCTCATTGGGTTCCATCCGTTACCTTGATAACTACACGACGGTGGGTGTCTCGAAAGCAGCGGTCGAAGCACTGACACGTTACCTGGCTGTAGAGCTTGCTCCAAAGAACATCATCGTCAATGCTGTTTCCGGAGGAGCGATTGATACGGATGCACTCAAACATTTCCCGAATCGTGAAGAACTTCTTGAGGATGCACGTAAAAATACACCTGCTGGACGAATGGTGGAAATCGAGGATCTTGTGAAGTCCGTTCTGTTCCTTGTTTCAGATGATTCATCGATGATCAGGGGGCAAACGATCATCGTGGACGGAGGACGTTCACTGCTTGTTTAAAGGCCCATTTATGGAATGTTTTTCCTCATATTTTTTGGATAGTCTCCCTCACGCCTGGTTATCTTAATTAGCGTGGAGGTGATTACAATGGCAAAACAACCAAACAAAACTCAATCTGGTACTAGCGTTCAACACGTGAAACAACAAAACGCTCAAGCTGGAGCTGCTCAGCAACAATACGGTACTGAGTTCGCTTCTGAAACAAACGCTCAAGAGGTGCGTCAACAAAACGCTCAATCTCAAGCTAAAAAAGGTCAAAACTCTGGTCAACAACGCTAATCGGCTTTGATCAGGCTGCACCCGCTGTCTCAGCGGGTGCTTTTTCACGTTAAAGCATGGAGGGACGGGCCTTTAGTCTGCTAATGGCCCGTCCCTCCATGCTTTTAGGCAATCGACAAAAGAGGTGCGATTATGACAGATGTAGTCAAAGGGTTTGGCGGGCATGAGGAGAATGTTTAGGATAGAACTTGTTTTAGAAGGGATGGTAGGTTGATGCAGCAAAGATTTAATCAATTAGTATCCGAACAGTTGGCGACAATGGATAAGCTGTTGTTTCTTCAGGCAGAAATAGAGCGGTGCCAGAAACTTGAAAATGAACTGATCGAATTGCAGGAACTCACAAAGGTACAATCACTGAAAACCGAAATCTTTCAAAAGAAAAGAGAACTCAAAGAAATCCACCGCATCTTCCAGGAACAAACCGACGACGTCATCCGCTCCTATCAGGAAGAATACAAAGAAGTCACGACATAATTCATTTTCAAAAATTTTATTTCAAAGGATTAAGGATGAGGATAAATGGCCCGGCTGCTCTCCAGCAGTTGATTGGAGTGGCAAGACGAAGACTTCTGACAGAAAAGCGGAAGGGCTTTGAAGAGAGGCTTATGACATCTGCCTCTAAGCCCTGGAACTGGACAGGGTTTGCTGCGAGAATGCCAGGAGGCTCACGGTCACCCGCGGAAAGCGAAGTCTTGCACGGCAATCAAATGCGGTGTACAGAAGGATAATCAATATTGTACTTGTCCTGACCAAAACAAAATCGATACAAGTTTCTTGAAACGGGCCATCTTTAAAGGAGAATTTCCTTAAAGACAGCCCTTTTGTTTTAAATTTACGAGGGAAACGTTATAATGATAGAATAAACACTTATATACATGGAATTTGTTAGGAAAGAAGGGGATACAATGGCTGTTCCCACTGAAGGGCGATCTGTACAAATACATAGTTATAAGCACGATGGAAACATCCACCGGATATGGAACGAAACAACTGTTTTAAAAGGCACGAACAACATCATCATCGGTGGAAACGACCGGACACTCGTCACGGAATCCGACGGCAGGACATGGATGACGCGGGAACCGGCAATCTGTTATTTTCATTCTGAACTATGGTTTAACATTATTTGTATGATCCGTGAGGACGGGATTTATTATTATTGTAATTTAAGTTCACCATTCGTATACGACCATGAAGCAATCAAGTACATTGATTATGATCTGGATATCAAAGTGTTTCCGGATATGACGTATACCTTGCTTGATGAGGATGAATACGAGGCTCATCGAAAATTGTACGGTTACCCGGATGTGATCGATCACATCCTGAAGAGGAATGTAGACAAGCTTGTACGGTGGATCCGGCAGAGGAAAGGTCCTTTTGCGCCTGACTTTATCGACATCTGGTATGAACGCTATTTGACACACAGGGGGTAACCAACCTGAACAACAGTATAGTTTACGAAGGGCTGACCCGGCAAGGAGCCTCCTTTTCTCTTCCTGCACAGGCAACTGGAGAAAAGGAAAGTAATGTTCCTTACGGGTCATCCCTTTTTCATTGGGTTTTACTTCAGAGAACGAAACACAGGCATATATCCAGAAAGGAGCTTTGACTTGGATAGTATTAAACGTTACCTGCAATTTGTTAAGCCTTACCGCTGGCAGATCATAGGTACACTTATCATAGGCATCATAAAGTTTGCGATTCCTTTGCTAATCCCTATTCTCATTAAATATGTCATTGATGATATCGTGGGCAATGGGACCTTATCAACTCAGGAAAAAACAAATACATTATTGACGGTCATGGGCGTCATGCTCGTCCTGTTCCTTATCATTAGGCCCCCGGTGGAGTATTACAGACAATACTTTGCACAGTGGACCGGGAATAAAATCCTTTTTGATTTAAGGGATACGCTGTTTTCACACATTCAGAAATTGAGTTTTAAATATTACTCCAATACTCGTGCGGGAGAAGTGATCTCGAGAGTGATTAATGATGTCGAGCAGACAAAGAATTTTGTCATCACGGGATTGATGAATCTTTGGCTGGATGCAGCAACCATTATTATTGCGCTGGCCATCATGTTCACCATGGACGTGAAGCTGACCCTGGTTTCATTGATTGCCTTTCCTTTCTACGCATTTTCCGTGCGTTATTTCTTCGGCAGGCTGCGCGGACTGACCAGGGAGCGCTCCCAGGCGCTTGCAGAAGTGCAAAGCCATTTACATGAACGGGTGCAGGGGATGTCCGTCATCAAGAGTTTTGCAGTGGAAGATTACGAACAAAAGCAATTCGAAGGACAGAACAGCAACTTCCTTTCAAAAGCGTTGAAGCAAACGAGTTGGAATGCAAAAGCTTTCGCGGTTGTGAACACGATTACGGATATTTCTCCGCTGATCATCATCGGATACGCTGGTCTGCAGGTAATCGAAGGTGATTTGACGATAGGGACAATGGCAGCGTTCATTGCCTACATCGATCGGTTATATAATCCGCTGAGAAGGCTGGTGAATTCATCGACGACCCTTACACAATCAATCGCATCCATGGACAGGGTTTTCGAATTCATGGATGAAAAATATGATGTTGACGATGAGCCGGGTGCGGTTCCGTGCCGGAATGTCGAAGGGAATATTCAGTTCAGGAATGTATCTTTCCAATACGACCCGCAGGAAGAAGAGGTGCTGAGAAACCTCAACCTGGATATCCACTCCGGGGAAACCGTAGCACTTGTCGGGATGAGCGGAGGGGGGAAATCCTCCCTTGTCAGCTTGATCCCGCGCTTCTACGATGTGACCAAAGGGGAAATCCGTCTGGACGGTACAGATATCAGAAGATTCGAGGTCAGGTCTCTCCGGGATAAGATCGGAATGGTCCTCCAGGATAATATCCTTTTCAGTGAATCTGTGAAAATGAATATTAAATTCGGGAACCCGGAAGCAAGTGATGAAGATGTCATCAAAGCGGCAAAGGCGGCAAATGCCCATGATTTCATCATGAAACTCCCTCAAGGGTATGATACACGGGTAGGGGAAAGAGGAGTGAAGCTTTCCGGCGGCCAGAAACAGAGAGTCGCCATTGCAAGGGTCTTCTTGAAAAATCCTCCCATCCTTATCCTTGATGAAGCAACATCTGCCCTCGATCTTGAGAGTGAGCATCTGATTCAGGAAGCATTGGAAGAATTGGCTAAAGATCGAACCACATTCATTGTGGCTCACCGTTTATCCACTATCACCCATGCCGACAGGATCATCCACATGGAATATGGAGAAATTGCCGAGATGGGCTCCCATCAGGAATTGATGGAAAGACAGGGACATTATTATAAGCTGTTCCAGGTTCAACAATTAGATCAATGATTGAAGGCCCGTCCTTCGCTGCAGAGAGCAGTGAGGGGCGGTTTTTTGTGTTTGGGAGAAAAGTAACAAATATTTTTATGGAAATACCAATCATCTCCTATAAATGGACCGGACGCTTCTTTACTCTGCTAAAAACTATGGGAGGAATGAATCGGGTTTTTGGACATATATTGAAATGGATTAGGAAACATAGACGAAAAAATAGGGAAAGAAGAAAATTCTGAAAATAGATTGCAACATTTGTAACATCTTGTATAATAAGAATCATATAAAAATTTAGAAAAGTACCATAATTGAGAAAAGAGAGAATTGTTTCAAGGGGAGGATTTGAATGAGTCAAGCACGTCCTTTACTAACTGTAGAAGATCTAAGGACCTCCTTTTTTACCGATGACGGAGAAGTTCCTGCAGTCGATGGCGTTAGTTTTCATGTAAATGAAGGTGAAATCCTGGGAGTGGTCGGAGAGAGCGGATGCGGTAAAAGTGTCACATCCCTTTCAATCATGGGGCTGGTGCCCAGTCCGCCGGGGAAAATTACAGGCGGCAAGATCCTTTACAAGGATGAAGATCTGACAAAAGCTTCTGGAAAACGGATGAGGGATATCCGGGGGAATGACATCGCGATGATCTTCCAGGAACCAATGACATCGCTGAACCCTGTATTTACAATAGGAGATCAATTGACTGAAGCAATACGCATACATACAAAAGCGACAAAGAAAGCAGCCAGGGATAAGGCAGTCGAAATCATGAAGTTGGTCGGCCTACCTCGCGCTGATGAACTGATCAAGGAATATCCGCACCAGTTATCCGGTGGGATGAGGCAAAGGGTCATGATCGCCATGGCCATGATATGCGACCCAAAAGTGCTGATCGCAGATGAACCTACCACAGCACTCGATGTGACCATACAGGCACAGATCCTTAAGCTGATGAAAAAGCTGAACAAGGAATTGAATACGGCAGTGCTTCTGATCACCCACGACCTGGGAGTCGTTGCAGAGACGTGTGAGAGAATCGTCGTCATGTACTCAGGTAAAGTGGTTGAAGAAGGAACAGTGGAAGAAATCTTTAAAAACCCACAGCATCCTTATACGAAGGGGCTCATCCAGTCTGTCCCCGATATGCGGGTTAAACAGCAGCGGCTCCATTCGATCCAGGGGAATGTTCCAAAGCCAGGTTCGATCAAGCGTGGATGCCGGTTTGCCGCACGCTGCGACTATGCTTTCGACCGCTGTCTTGTAGAGACGCCGGAATTATATGAAACGACACCAGGACATTGCACAAGGTGCTTCCTGTTCGATGAAACAGAGGAGGGAGTTTATGACGGAACCATTGCTGAAAGTTGAGAATCTTAAAAAACATTTCCCGATAACAGGCGGAATTCTTGGACGGCCTGTCAGCTCCGTCAAGGCAGTAGACGGCGTCTCTTTTACCGTGAACAAAGGGGAGACGCTCGGGATCGTCGGTGAAAGCGGATGTGGTAAATCCACCACCGGCAGGATGCTGATGAGACTGATCGACCCTTCCGAGGGGAAGGTCACTTTCGAAGACAGGGAGCTTACGAGTCTATCAAACTCGGAGATGAGAAAGATCAGAAGGGAAATCCAAATGGTCTTTCAGGATCCGTATGCTTCCTTGAACCCGAGACATACGGTTGAAAAGATTTTGGAAGAGCCCCTTAAAGTACACGGGATGGGATCTGCCAAGGAAAGAAGAGAAAGAGTGCATGAACTCTTGAATATCGTCGGTCTGAGCAGTTATCATGCAAAACGCTATCCGCACCAATTCAGCGGCGGGCAGAGGCAGCGGATCGGGATTGCCCGTGCGCTCATGACGAAGCCCAAGCTGATCATTGCGGATGAACCTGTCTCGGCATTAGACGTATCAATCCAGTCCCAGGTTTTAAATCTGATGCAGGATTTGCAAAAAGAGTTCGAACTCACCTATATTTTCATTGCGCATGATCTGGGTGTGGTCCGGCATATAAGCGATAGAGTGGGAGTCATGTATTTAGGGAAAATGGTAGAGCTCAGCGATAGTGAGAACTTATACGAGGAGCCTCTGCATCCTTACACCCAGGCTCTTCTCTCAGCGGTCCCGATACCAGATCCGGACTTCAAGAGGGAAACACAGCTTCTGCAGGGGGATATCCCGAGTCCTTCCAATCCGCCGAGCGGATGCACCTTCCATACCCGCTGCCCTTTCGCAACGGATGTATGTAAAGAGAAGGTGCCGGAATTCAAGGAACACCAACCAGGGCATTATGTAGCTTGCCATCTTTATTAGGCGGCAAGCCTCATAATATATAAACATTATTCAGGAGGGGATTTCATTGAGGAAGAAAGGCTGGTCAGTTTTATTGCTGCTCATCTTGGTCCTGTCATCCGTACTTTACGGATGCGGAGGTTCTGAAGGTTCTTCAGGAGAAGGCAGCGACAGTAAAGATAGCGGAGATCCGAAAGTATTGATCTTCGGACGCGGGGGAGACTCAGTAGCTCTTGACCCGGGTACTGTAACAGACGGTGAATCATTCAAGGTAACGAAGAATATTTTTGAAACGTTAGTGAAATTCGGTGAGCAGGATACTGAACCAAATCCTGGACTTGCAGAGGAATGGAAGGTATCTGACGATGGACTGACTTATACATTCACACTTCGTGAAGGGGTCAAGTTCCAGGACGGTACCGACTTCAATGCAGATGCAGTAGTGAAGAACTTTGAGCGCTGGATGAACGGGAACGCTGATACATTCCCATATTACAGCTCAATGTTCGGAGGCTTCAAAGGTGATGAAGGTCACGTAATCAAAGAAGTGAAGGCTGTAGACGATAAGACGGTTGAATTCGTTCTGAAGCGTCCTCAAGCTCCATTCTTAAAAAATATCGCGATGAGTCCTTTCGCTATCGTCAGCCCTAAAGCAATTGACGAATTGGGTGACAAACTTGGCGAAGCACCGACAGATGCAGGTACAGGCCCATTCAAGTTTGTTGAGTGGAAACGTAATGACAAGATCGTCCTTGAAAAGAATGAAGACTACTGGAACAAAGATCTTCCTAAACTTGATCAAGTGGTATTCAAATCAATCCCTGAAAACTCTGCTCGTCTGAATGCATTGATTTCAGGTGAGATCGATCTTGCAGATGGTGTGAATCCAAGTGATGCCTCTCAGGTTGAAGGCAATGATCAATTACAATTATTCGAACGTCCGTCAATGAACGTTGGATACTTAGGTCTAACATCTACCCGCAAGCCGTTTGACGATCCTAAAGTACGTCAGGCAATCAACTACGCAATCAACAAGCAAGAGATCGTAGATGCCTTCTTCGAAGGTAAAGCGGATGTTGCGAAAAACCCTATGCCTCCAGTAATCGCTGGCTACAACGATGATATCGAAGGCTATGAGTACAACCCTGAAAAAGCAAAAGAACTTCTTGCAGAAGCAGGTCACGAAAAAGGATTCGAAATGGAACTGTGGGCAATGCCTGTTCCGCGTCCTTACATGCCGGATGGTCAAAAAGTGGCAGAAGCCATTCAGGCTGATCTCGCTGAAGTAGGAATCAAAGCCAACATCGTTTCTTATGAGTGGGCAACTTACCTTGATAAAGCAAGTAAAGGGGAAGCTGATGCATTCTTGCTTGGCTGGACTGGCGATAATGGTGATGCTGATAACTTCCTTTATGTGTTACTTGATAAAGACAATATCGGAAGCAACAACTACTCTTACTACAGTAATGATGAACTTCACAAAATCCTGATCGATGCGCAGACAGAAGTCGACCAGGCAAAACGTGAAGAGCTTTACAAAAAGGCCCAGGAAATCATTCACGAAGATGCTCCATGGGTACCTCTTGCTCACTCTACGCCATTACTTGCAGGAAGTGCAGCAATCAAAAACTTCAAGCCGCATCCAACTGGTTCCGACTGGTTAGGCGCAGTTGATATCGAACAATAATCAGTAGCGGAGGACGGGGGAGATATCATCTCCCCCGTTTATACATAGTGGGGCAGAGCCCGGCAAGATTAAATGAACGAACTTCACAGTATTATAGAATCTCCATTCAGAGAGGTGAACAAGATGTTTCAATACACCATACGAAGACTGCTTCAATTGATTCCCGTCTTACTCGGGATGACCCTGATCGTATTTTTCATTATCCGTGCGATACCTGGGGATCCAGCACAGGTCATCCTCGGGCAGCAGGCCACAAAGGAAGCGGTAGAAGCGCTGAGGATGCAGCTTGGACTCGATAACCCATGGTATGTACAGTATTTCAACTATCTGGGGGGACTGCTGACAGGCGACCTGGGAGAATCACTGCGGACCAAGGTAGAAGTGTCATCAGAGATCTGGCCGTATTTGGCTGCGACTTTCGAACTTGCCCTTGTGGCGATCATCATTGCAGTGGTAATCGGGGTGAATGCAGGGATCATCAGTGCGTGGTTCCAGAATTCATGGTTTGACTATACCGCTATGATCTTGGCCTTGATAGGTGTATCCCTGCCTATTTTCTGGCTTGGTTTGATGGAGCAGTGGATATTCGGAATTCAGCTGGACTGGCTTCCTACAACCGGAAGGGAAAACATACGGAACCCGATTGATTCGATTACGAACCTGTATTTGATAGACACACTCATCCAGGGTGATTTCAAGCAGATGGGAGAAGTAATCAAGCATCTCATCCTTCCGGGAGTTGCGTTAGCCACCATTCCAATGGCAATCATTGCCCGGATGACACGTTCAAGCATGCTTGAAGTCATGCGTTCCGATTATATCCGTACCGCACGTGCAAAAGGATTGAAAATGTTCTGGGTTGTGTACAAGCACTCCCTGAAGAATGCAATCATTCCGGTTTTGACTGTCATTGGACTCCAGATGGGGCTTCTCCTGGGCGGTGCCATACTGACTGAGACCATATTCGGATGGCCGGGCATCGGACGCTATATTTATGAAGCCATCGGATACCGAGATTATCCTGTGATTCAATCCGGCATTCTCGTCGTCGCCACCATCTTCGTAACAATCAACCTAATCGTAGATTTACTGTATGCGGCCGTAGATCCGCGTATTAAATACAACTAACATCGACAGAAGAAAGAGGTGAACTCTCATGTCAGAAATAGCAGAACCGCAAAAAGAGATGAACCCTTCTCTCCAGGAAGAAACGGTGTCTCCCTGGAAAGAAGCATGGAAGAGCTTTGTGAAAAATAAGATTGCCCTGGCAGGTTTTTGTATCGTCCTGTTTTTCGTCATACTCGCCATCGCAGCTCCTGCCATTGCCCCAGAGGGAATCAATGACCAGGATTTATCCAAAAGGCTGCAAGCCCCTTCTTCAGAGAACTGGCTGGGAACGGATGACTTTGGACGTGATATCCTGTCGAGAATCATCCATGGGGCGAGAATTTCATTAACGGTCGGTTTCTTCGCGGTTATCGGGTCCGCGGTAGTTGGAAGTCTGCTTGGGATCGTGGCTGGATATTACGGAAGATGGGTGGATACAATCATTTCCCGGTTTTTCGATATCATGCTTGCCTTTCCGAGTATCCTGCTTGCAATCGCAGTAGTAGCAGCTCTTGGACCTTCTCTTCGAAATGCACTTATCGCCATCGCGATCATCAATATCCCGAACTTTGGACGTTTGATCCGTTCGAGGGTGCTGAGTGTTAAACAGGAAGAATACGTCATGGCTGCAAAAGCGATTGGTATGAAGGACAGCCGTATCCTTTTCAGCCATGTGCTTCCTAACAGTATGGCTCCGATCATCGTCCAGGGGACACTGGCGATCGCCACCGCCATCATTGAAGCTGCCGCTCTTGGCTTCCTTGGTCTCGGTGCGCAGGCACCGACTCCGGAATGGGGCAAAATGCTTGCTGATGCCCGGATGTTCATGCTCCAGGCTCCGTGGACCATGATCTTCCCGGGTCTGGCCATCATGCTGACGGTTCTCGGGTTCAACCTGATGGGAGACGGGCTGCGTGACGCACTCGATCCGAAGATGAAGAACTAATAAAAAAGATCGTCCGCTCCCTGTGGGGATGGACGATCTTTTTTATTCTTCTTCTTCACGGATTTCCACTTCGTTTTCTTCTGTATGGTAAGACTGAAAGCTTGTGATCAGCTTTTCGAGGTGCTCAAGATGCTCATCATAAAGAAAAATGGCCGAGAAGATATGAAGCATATGGAAGTTCTGGACATTTTCATTTTCGCTGTTGTTCTGGATTTCAGTCAGCATCCTTTTCAGCAGCTCTTTTCGGTGCAGGCATACATCCTGATAGGCTTCAGAATCTGTATGGGGATGCATCTTGCCGATGAATTTCAGCAGCAGCTGTTCATGATAAGTCAGGAGGCAGTCGAGCTGTCCTTTAATGCTGTTCTTAAGTTCATCGGGCAATTGCAGGATTTCATTTTCATAGCGGTTTATCCTCTTCAGGATATCGAAGCTTCTGTTGGCCGTCGATATCATCTGCCTGTAAATGACGAGCTTACGGCTTTTGGAAATCGTGTTCTTCTTGAAATAATCCCTTTCTTCCTTATAAAGAAGATAAAGTTGGTCGACCTTGATCAATTTTTCTTTCATCCGTTCAAGGTCTTTTTTCAGCAAGTGGAATTCAGTCGCATGCCTCATGCTCAATCTGATCCATTTTAAAATCTCTTCACTTGAGTCTGCAATTCTATGATACAGCTTGGTTTCGTATTTAGGCGGGATGAACACCAGGTTCACAAGGAACGAGGAGAAAACCCCGATCATGATCGTTGAAAAACGTATAAGTGCAAACTGGATGAATGCCTGATCGGTGACTTCCATGATGGCAATCAACGTCACCAATGCCAGGCCGATCGTTTTTTCCAATTTAAGTTTAAGTATGATGGCAATGGCTACAATGGCAGCGAATCCGACTACAAGCGGATTGCTTCCGAATAAAAGAACGAATATGACGGCCGTTCCGGCTCCAATCAGGTTTGCCTGGATTTGTTCGATAATAGTTAAATAAGAGCGGTAAATGGTCGGCTGAACAGCAAATATCGCTGCAATCCCTGCGAATACTGGAGATGGAATGCCTAACATCTGTGAAACAAGCAAGGCAATGACGATCGCGATTCCCGTTTTAAGGATGCGGGCACCAAGTTTCATGCAAACAGGTCCTTTCTTGAGTGACTTTTGATAAACAATACTGTACTATACAGGCATTTTCAAGCAATAGCAATAGGCAAATGAAAATAGTTTTATACAATTTTATTACCTTATTCGACAGGGGTTAAACGGGGGATTAGTTTATTGGGAATGGCAGGGTTTACATGATATTAGGAATATTCCATTTGAAAATGCCGCAGTTGATTTCGGTGGGAGACTTCGCTTTTCGCAGGGTTGGAAGTAGGGGTATTGTTCGCTATGTTTTGGATGTTTTTGGTAAGTGACGGAATTATTTTCAAAATTCGAAGATTAATGGTCGGATTTCGAAGATTTCGGCCCGGAAACGAAAGAATAAGTCGAGTTTTCGAAAGATTCCCGGCCAAAATTGAAAGATTATCCAAAAAATTCCCGAATTGAAGTGCTAAAACGAAGCTGAACCTCCTCAACGTCCCGTCTGTGTGTCAGAAAAGCAAAGGCGGCTCTTTCAGAGGCGGCAAGCATAAGGCAAACAAGCCGGAAAGGCGCTTGGTTTGTTTGACTTATGACCTCGAGCCCCTAGCCCCGGAGCTGGACATCTCTTATCCCTTCCTCGATCACCCGCAGGAGTCAAATTCGCTAGTATCCATTCACATTACTAAAAGGCACATAATTAGTATTTTAAATAAACCTCCATTATTAAAAGAAAATCCCCGCTTCAAATATGAAGCGGGGGGAAATTGAAAATAGTATATTACAGCTGGGCAAATGCTTTGTCTACTGCTTCCAGTGTTGTTTTGATGTCTTGTTCGGTGTGCTCTGTTGTGAGGAACCATGCTTCGTATTTGGATGGGGCGAGGTTGATGCCCTGGTTCAGCATAAGCTTGAAGAATTTGGCGAACATTTCTCCGTCTGTGGCTTCGGCCTGCTCGTAGTTTTCAACTTTTTCTTTTGTGAAATAAAGAGTGAGTGCACCTTTCAGGCGGTTGACTGAAATCGGTGTATTATGTTTTTCGGCTGCGGCCAGTATTCCTTCTTCAAGCTTCGCACCAAGTGCATCGAGCTTCTCGTAAACGCCATCTTGTTTAAGAACCTCAAGGCAGGCGATCCCTGATAGGATGGAAGCAGGATTTCCTGCCATCGTACCAGCCTGGTATGCAGGCCCGAGCGGTGCAACCTGTTCCATGATTTCAAGCTTGCCGCCGTAAGCACCGATCGGCAGGCCTCCCCCGATGATCTTTCCAAGCGCCGTGAGATCCGGCTGTACCTTAAGCATATCCTGGGCACCGCCGTACATAAAGCGGAAAGCAGTGATGACTTCATCATAAATGACGAGACTGCCGGCGGCGTGGGCGATCTCATTGACCTGCTCGAGGAATCCTTCTTTCGGCTCGACAATGCCGAAATTCCCTACGATCGGCTCAACCAGTACCCCTGCTATTTGATCTCCCCATTTTTCCATGGCTTCCCTGAACGGCTCGATATCATTGAAAGGGACCGTAATGACTTCCTGTGCGATGCTCTTAGGCACCCCCGCAGAATCTGGTGTTCCAAGCGTTGAAGGGCCTGAACCCGCTGCAACAAGCACCAGGTCGGAATGACCGTGATAGCAGCCGGCAAATTTGATGATTTTATCTTTTCCTGTATACGCGCGGGCCACACGGATGGTCGTCATCACGGCTTCAGTACCTGAGTTGACGAAACGCACTTTATCCATATAAGGCATCGCTTCTTTGATCATCTTCGCAAACTTCACTTCGTGGCGGGTAGGCGTCCCGTAGAGCACCCCGTTTTCAGCAGCTGTCTTGATTGCTTCTGTTATATGAGGGTGTGCATGCCCGGTGATGATGGGGCCGTATGCTGCCAGATAATCGATGTATTTATTTCCGTCCACGTCCCAGAAATAAGCACCTTTTCCTCTTTCCATGGCAACAGGGGAGCCTCCGCCCACTGCCTTATAAGAGCGGGAAGGGCTGTTCACCCCTCCTACGATATGTTCCAGAGCTTCTTTATGTAATGATTCTGATTGAGTAAAATTCATTGGATTACCTCCTGGATTATTCCTGTCAACTTACCTTTTCTATTGTAGTATGGGCGCGAGCTTTTTAGCAAATTAGATCTGGACTTCGGAATGAAATCAATGTCAAAAGCGTACATATACAGAGACAAGCTTTGAAAGTGGGAATCTTGATGATCTATTTGATGGCTTTCATGATTCTGATCTGTATGATCATGAGTTTAAGAGCGTTATTCTATCCTTCCAGGTGGAAGGTCCACTATGTATCCTTTCATCATTTTTTCTTTCTGGGCATGTGCTATGTGACCATTATGCTCGGATTTGGACTCCTGTTTACCCTGCTGCAGCTTGAAGGGGTGCAAATCCTGGTGGAAAATGGACGGCCTGTTACCGGGGACTTTTTTGATCACTTCTTTACAACGATGTACTTCAGCGGGATTACCTTATTTTCAGTCGGCTACGGGGATGTGACCCCTGTCGGCATAGGCAGGGGTATCGCGCTAATTGAATCATGGCTCGGATTTACGATTCCGGCTGCTTTCGTTGTGAAATCATTTATGAATTATGAAAAGTGATTCCTTATGATTTGAGTTTTTCCCTCCCATTGGGTACGCTAACGTTAGAATCATGAAAAATGGAGGGATCAGGAAATGACGGTTGAAACAGGACAGAAAGCACCCCAGTTTGAATTGACGGCCAGTAATGGTGAAAAAGTGAAACTCTCTGATTACAGGGGCAAAAATGTAGTGCTTTATTTCTACCCGAAAGACATGACGCCTGGGTGCACCACGGAGGCTTGTGACTTCAGGGATCAGCATGAAAATTTTGATAAACTTGATGCGGTGATCCTAGGCGTTAGCCCGGACCCGGTTGAGAAGCATGAAAAGTTCGTGGAGAAACATGGTCTGCCATTTTTATTACTGGTGGATGAAGATCATAAAGTTGCTGAAGAATACGGCGTCTGGAAGCTGAAGAAAAACTTCGGTAAGGAATATATGGGGATCGAGCGTTCCACTTTCATTATCGATAAAGAAGGAAATATGGCAAAAGAATGGAGAAAAGTCAGGGTGAAGGGGCATGTTGAGGAAGCGCTGAAATATATAGAAGAAAATCTCTCATAAGCCTATTTTTAAGCCTATTTTATAAAGGATGAGGCTTTTGTCCATTCACTTGAATGAAAGGGACATATAGTAAGATTAGGGCAACCTCCTCAAATAAGTCAGTCTCATCCGTGTAAGGACCGATCAAGATCGGTCCTCTTTTTTTTATAGAAGATTCGGAATTATGATAAACTATCTTCAATAGGTATGGGAGGGAAAAGGATGAAAGTGATATTTACGTTTCAGCCTAAGGAAGAGTTCGTAAACGATTTGAGGAATCACTTTCCTGGTGCTGAATTTTCTTTTTTAAAAAAGATCAGCAATGCTGAAGAAGCATTACCTGACGCAGAAATCATCGTCACGATGGGTGAGGATTTGACTGACCGGCATATTGAACGTGCAAGAAGCCTGAAGTGGATCATGGTTACTTCTGCGGGGCTGGAGAAAATGCCGTTTGAAGCAATCAGGAAAAAAGACATCCTGGTCACAAACGCAAGGGGTATACATAAGGTGCCGATGGCTGAATTCACATTAGGATTGATGCTTCAGCATGCCAAACAGCTGGGGTCCGTACTAAAGCAAGAGGAAGAGGGAGTATGGAGCAGACGGCTTCCAACATCTGAACTGTATGGTGCCTCTCTGCTTGTTTTAGGGGCAGGCGCCATCGGAAGTGAAATTGCCAGACTGGCAAAAGCCTTCAACATGAAGACAGCCGGGGTGAATTCAACCGGTAAAATGGTGGAACACTTTGATCAGATGTTTACACTCAGAACTTATAAGGAATATCTTCCGCACGCAGACTATCTTGTAGCAGTACTGCCGAGCACAGACGATACAAAGTACACCCTCAAAACGGAGCATTTTGATAAAATGAAGGATACAGCGGTATTCATCAATATCGGCAGGGGTGACCTGGTTGAAGAATCCGTGCTGCTGGAAGCGGTGAAAACAAAGAAGATCGGCCATATCTTCCTTGATGTATTCGAGCGGGAGCCGCTGCCTTCAGCTCACCCATTCTGGAAGGAAGAAGGCATTTCGGTGACACCGCATCTTTCCAGCATCACAAAGATGTATATGCCCAGAGCACTTGAAATTTTTAAAAAGAATTTAAAAGCATATAGTAATAATAGAAGTGAAGAAATGATGAATGTGATCGATACAGAGAGGGGTTACTAAGATGAAAATATATACGAAATCGGGCGATAAGGGGACAACTTCACTGGTATACGGTTCACGTGTATCAAAAAAAGACCAGCGTGTTGAGGCCTACGGAACTTGTGACGAAGCGAATTCAATGATCGGACTCGGGTTAAGCTATTTAAAAGCAGAGTATTTCGATGGAAAAGAAAAGTTTGAAGGGTTCTTCCACAAAATTCAGACAGCCCTCTTTCATGTGGGGGCTGAACTTGCGACACCATCCGGGAAAGAAGTGAAGTGGAAGCTTGAAGATTCAGATATAAAGGAGCTTGAAGAACAAATCGATTTTCTTGATGGAACACTTACGCCGTTGAAAAACTTCATACTGCCCGGCGGCCATCCTGCAGGAGCGGCACTGCACTCTGCCCGAACCATTGTAAGAAGAGCAGAGCGCGAAGCCGTAGGAATAGGGGAAGATGTGAACCCTTTAGTATTGTCATACCTCAACCGGCTTTCCGATTTCTTATTTGTGGCAGCCAGATACATCAATCAACAGCTGGGGGAAGAGGAAAAGAATCTGCATCAGTAAATGATTTTAAGGGCTTCATATACGGTTATACAAAGCCACTTCAGCGGTTGAATGGAGTGCAAGACGAAGACTCCTAACTGAAATGCGGAAGGGCTTTGCTCAGAGGCGTGTGGCATAAGATGAATCGGCCTGGAAGGCGCACTTTGCCTTCTTGGGCGGTTTGGCTTATGACATGTGCCTCTAAGCCCTGAAGCTGGACAGTTCCTATCCTTGAATAAGGAGAGGAGGCTCCCCAACCGCCCTCCGAAAGCGAGGTCTTGCACGGAAATCAATAGCTGTGTTTAAAAAATAAACGTTATTTTTAAGTATGCGCTGAGGTGAAAGATTGACAAAAGGTTGTCCTGATTAGTACACTATTTATAAAGATTATAAAATAATAATTCTTATGAAAAGAGGTGCATGGCGATGTTAGAAGAAGGACAATTGAAAGAAGCAATTGCAACATTGAAAGAAACCGGAGTCCGTATCACGCCTCAACGTCATGCGATTTTAGAGTTTCTAATCGATTCAATGGCTCATCCTACAGCTGATGACATATATAAGGCACTCGAAGGGAAATTCCCTAATATGAGTGTGGCCACTGTATATAACAACCTGCGGGTCTTCAGGGAAGTGGGTCTGGTGAAAGAACTGACATACGGAGATGCTTCAAGCCGCTTCGACTTTGTCACGACAGATCACTATCATGTCATCTGTGATGGATGCGGTAAGATCGTAGACTTCCACTATCCGGGATTGGATGAAGTAGAGCAGCTCGCTTCTCATGTGACGGGTTTTAAAGTCAACAATCACCGTATGGAAATCTACGGTACCTGTACGGAATGCTCTACAAAAGAAACTCACTAAAGAAATGGTTCCCCGCCCGGGAGCCATTTTTTCTTTTGTAAGGCTGTTTTCTAAAAGATTGTTGCTTTCCGTAAATAGACTTGTAACCTGAATGCAGCTTGTAGACGTGCTCTTTTCGAACTCAAGTTTAAACTAGAGACGGACGGACAACCCTAAAATACCCAAGTTCCGGTATTTTCTTGTCTGTATAGCAAAAAAGTATGCGAAAAGAGCTTTGTAAAACAAAAAGACCTCCATTCGGAAGGTCCTTGTTTTTGATGTGTCATTTCTTTTTATTATAATCTTCATTAAATTCTTCGCCCTCTAAGTCAGGGTCGAGAGTAAGCGGTTCATTACAGTACATACACATGTCCACCCGGCCGAGGACCTTTGTGACCTTGCCGCAATTCGGACATTTGACCTGGACGGCCTTTGTAGATAACATCCCGATCCAGAAGTAAACCACTGTACTGCCTATGATGGCAAGAAAACCGAGCAGCATGAAAATGGTCATGACCCAAGGGTGCTGTTTGAAATATATACCTACATACATAATAATGAAACCGATGAAAATCAAGCTCAATGCAAACGTACGGATTTTATTGATCTTACTGGAATAATTCTTTGCCATGATTGTCCCTCCTAGAAAAATACTATACCATAATTGAAGGACTTTAGTGGACAGGAAAACCATTTGTCGAAAAATGACTATAATAAGAGAAGGAAATCCTGTTTCAATGTCGAAATAGTTACCAACCAATGATTGATGTGGAGGAGTTTTTAATGGAAGACATTTTACGACCGATTTATCAGGAACGTACCAGTCACCCAAACACATTAGGTGTCTTATTAATAGAACAAAGCAAGAAATCCAGTCCTGTAACCGATACATTCGATATCGTGTTATTTCTTATTGTAAAAGAAGCTGAAGAGCCTGTATTCGTTAAACATTACACATACAAGGAGCATAAGGCTGCCTTACATACCGTTACGGAGGAAAAGCTAAAAGAATGGATCCTTCTGGGGTCCAACCGGAAGGTAATCGATTGGCTGTTCAATGGAAAAATTCTTTTCGACCGGAATGAATATGTACAAAACCTCAAAACCGAGCTGAGGGACTTCCCCTTTTACGGAAGAAAAATAAAAATGGGAATGGAATTCGCCAAATTGATCCGCCGATATATGGATGGCAAAGTGTTCTTTGAATCCAAGCACTATCTTGACGCCTACAATCATATTGTCCATTCCCTCCACCATCTCGCCCGGCTTGCCGTAATCGAAAATGGTTTTCACCCGGAAGTCACGGTTTGGAATCAGGTGAAGCAGATCGAACCGGAAATATATAAGCTTTACGAAGAACTTGTCACCAGCGAGGAAGAAATCGATAAGAGGCTTGAACTGCTGTTCCTGGCCAGTGAATTTCTGATCCACTCAAGAACGAAGGTGGCAGCTGAGCACTTGATTAATATCCTTGAACAGAAAGAACAATGGAGCTTTCAGGAATTGCTTAATCATGAAGAAGCGGGACATTATTCAGTTGACCTTGGCATGCTGATCGAATATTTAACGGATAAAGGCTTCGTTGAAATAGTAGATGTAGAAACAAAGGGCAAAGGTGTTTACCACCGTTATTACCGGGCTCCAAAAAAATTATAGCGAAATATCATTTTCTTATTGACTCCAATAAAGAACCTTGGTATATTAGTAAATGTCGCTGCTGAACGACAAACGAGTACGGTCAGTGGCGACATGAAAAAATAAAAAAGTTGTTGACATCAGGTTGATAACTTGATAAGATTAAAAAGTCGCTTCAAACGAAGTTTGCAGCAAATTGAACCTTGAAAACTGAACAAAACAAGACAATACGTCAACGTTAATTCTAGATTTACCGCAACGATTTAATCGTTGCAAACAAGAGCTATTCAAACTTTTATCGGAGAGTTTGATCCTGGCTCAGGACGAACGCTGGCGGCGTGCCTAATACATGCAA